>CAYNMN010000066.1:0-10052 GCA_964398305.1 uncultured Oscillospiraceae bacterium | reverse complement strand
CGCTCACGACCGACACAGGCGTCAACCTCTTTGAGCCCGGCGACACCCCGGCGGAGAACGCCCAGTTCCTGCTGTTCCTGTGCGCCGTGCTAAAGGCCACAGACGACTATCAGGAGCTGCTGCGCATATCCGTCTGCGGCCCCGGCAACGACCACCGGCTCGGCGCTTCGGAGGCTCCGCCCGCAATAGTATCTATGTACTTCGGCGACGAGCTGACCGGTCTGCTCGACGCCATCGAGCACGACCGCATATGCGACACGAGGGAAAAGGAGCTCTTCAAGGTGGGCGTCCACGCGCTGCCGCGCTTCCCCAAGGACACCTCCGACCGCAACCGCACCTCGCCCTTCGCCTTCACCGGCAACAAGTTCGAGTTCCGTATGCTCGGCTCCTCGGCCTCCATCTCCACGCCCAACATCGTGCTCAACACCGCCATGGCGGAGGAGCTGCGCGAGTTCGCCGACGAGCTCGAGGGCGCCGGGGGCTTCGACGAGGCGCTGCACGAGCTGATAAAGCGCACCATACACGAGCACAGACGCATAATCTTCAATGGCAACAGCTACTCCTCCCAGTGGGAGGTGCAGGCCGCGGCGCGTGGGCTCGCCAATCTCCGCTCCACGCCGGAATGTCTGGGCGCCTTCCTGTCCGAGAAGAACGTGGCTCTGTTCACGGAGCACAGGGTGCTCTCCGAGGCCGAGCTCCGCTCGCGCTGCGGCATTATGCTCGAAAACTACTCCAAGGTCACGGCGATCGAGGCCATGACCATGGCGGACATGGTCTCCAAGGAGATACTGCCCGCCGTGAGCGGCTACGCGGGACGTCTCGCCGAGACCGCCGTGCGCAAGCGTCAGTTCCTGCCCGGCGCCGACTGCGCCTTTGAGGAGGAGACCGTGGCGCGGCTCTCCGCCGGCGCGGCCGACGGCTATTATCTCATGAAGGAGCTCGAAGCGTCCATAGCCGACGCCGCGAGGGTATCCGATCCCATGGAGCAGGGTCTCTTTTACAGGGAGAAGGTCCTGCCGCTCATGGCCTCGCTGCGTGCGGTCTGCGACAGGCTCGAAAGCTACTGCTCGGAGGAGGTCTGGCCCTTCCCGACCTACGGCGAGCTGCTGTTCGGCGTGAGATAAGCCCGGCCCGAAGCGAGCTGAATAACAAAAGGGCGCTGTTATTGACATTCGTACCCGGAAAATGTAGAATGAGATCGTTGCGTTTCCGTCGGAACCGCACGTTTTTATGAAAAATACAGGAGGCGTCACGCGCATGTTTAAGCTGTTAGAAAACCATCCCCTCAATGAGTCCAGGACCATATACCGCGCCACTATTGAGGCTCCGCTTATCGCCAAAGCCGCCAAGCCCGGTCAGTTCGTCATTTTCAGGCTCGACGAATTCGGCGAAAGGTTCCCTCTCACGATCGCGATGTACGACGCCGAGAAGGGCACGGTGACGGTGCATTACCAGCCCGTCGGCAAGTCCACGGAGATGTTCTCGCTGATCGCCGAGGGCGACTGCATAGCCGACATCGTCGGCCCGCTGGGACGTCCCGCCGAGATCGACGCGGACGCCAAGCGCGTGTGCGTTATCGGCGGCGGCACGGGCTGCGCCATCAACTACCCAGTGGCCAAGGAAATGCACGCCATGGGCATCAAGGTGGATATGATCGCGGGCTTCAAGTCGAAGGACGTCATCATAATGGAGAAGGAATTCGGCGAGGTGTCGGACAACCTCTACATCACCACGGACGACGGCAGCTACGGCATCGCGGGCTTCACCACCGCCGTGCTCAAGGGTCTCCTTGAGAAGGGCGAGAGGTACGACAGCGTGCTCACCTGCGGCCCGCTGATGATGATGAAGATCGTGTCCGAGGTCACCAAGCCCTACGGCATCCCCGCCAGAGCCTCTCTCAACCCCATCATGATAGACGGCACGGGCATGTGCGGCGGCTGCCGCCTCTCCGTTGCGGGCGAGACCAAATTCGCCTGTGTGGACGGCCCAGAGTTCGACGCCCACCTCGTGGACTGGGACGGGCTCATCAAGCGCAACACCTTCTATATACCCGAGGAGAACGACGCTGCGGAGCACGTCTGCCGCATCACCGGCGGAGCGCGCCGCGCCGTGCCGAAGCAGGACGCTGCGGAGCTCGCAAATGAGAACCCCGTCACGCGCCTTACCAAGCACCCGATGCCCGAGCAGGACCCCGTGGTCCGCGCGAAAAACTTCGACGAGGTCGCTCTGGGCTACACGGCCGAGATCGCCCAGGCCGAGGCCCGCCGCTGCCTGACCTGCAAGGACCCCCAGTGCGTGAAGGGCTGCCCCGTCAACGTGCGTATCCCCGAGTTCATAGCCCAGATAAAGACTGGCAGCTTCGACAAGGCCTTTGAGATAGTCCACTCCACAAACTCCCTCGCCGCCGTCTGCGGACGTGTCTGCCCGCAGGAGCGCCAGTGCGAGAGCAAGTGCGTGCGGGGACTCAAGGGCGAGAGCGTAGCCATCGGCAGGCTCGAGCGCTTCGTCGCCGACCTGCATAACGACAAGACCGCGACCGACGACAAGAGCACCGCCGTCCCCTCCAACGGTCACAGGGTCGCCGTTATCGGCTCCGGCCCGAGCAGTCTGAGCTGCGCCGGCGACCTCGCCAAGAAGGGCTATGAGGTCACGGTGTTCGAGGCTCTGCACAAGTGCGGCGGCGTCCTGAGCTACGGCATACCCGAGTTCCGTCTGCCCAAGGCGATAGTCGACCGCGAGGTCAAAAACCTCGGACTGAGCGGCGTGAAGTTCGTAAACGACGTCATCATCGGGCGCACAATGCCCCTCGACCAGCTCTTTGCCGACGGCTTTGAGGCCGTGTTCATCGGCTCCGGCGCGGGTCTGCCGCAGTTCATGCGCATCCCCGGCGAGAATATGCTCGGCGTCTACTCCGCCAACGAATATCTCACCCGCATCAACCTGATGAAGGCGTACAGGAGCGACTACGACACGCCGATAAAGAACACCGCAAGGCGCATCGCCGTCATCGGCGGCGGCAACGTCGCGATGGACGCCGCTCGCTGCGCCAAGCGCATGGGCGCCCAGGAGGTCTATATCGTCTACCGCCGCTCGCGCGAGGAGCTTCCGGCGAGAGCCGAGGAGGTCCACCACGCCGAGGAGGAGGGCATTGAGTTCCGCCTGCTCAACGCGCCGCTGGAGATACTCGGCGACGCGGACGGCCATGTGGTCGGTCTGCGCTGCAACAAGATGGCGCTCGGCGAGCCCGACGCCTCCGGACGCCGCGGCGTCACCCAGATCGAGGGCGGCGACTTTGTGATGCCGGTCGATTCGGTCATCGTAGCCATCGGCACAACGCCGAACCCGCTGCTGCGCACCACGACTCCGGGGCTTGAGAGCAACCGCAAGGGCTGCCTCGTAGTTGAGGAAAACACCGCCAGGACCTCCCGCGAGGGCGTCTTTGCCGGCGGCGACGCCGTCACCGGCGCGGCGACAGTCATTCTCGCCATGGGCGCCGGCAAGCAGGGCGCAGACGAGATCGACGAATATATCAAGAGCAAGTAAAAGGTTATATATCAAAAAGAGGGCGCGTCTTTCGACGCGCCCTCGTTGTTTTCAAGATTCCGCAGCTGAAGCGCGGGCTCTACCTGTTCTCTTTTATAAGGCGGCGGTAATCGGCGAGCATACAGGAGATAACGTCGTCCCAGCTCCGGTACACGTCGCGGTACGCGCCGTCGCTCACTCTTTTAAGAAGCGCCCCGTCGCTCACGGCCTCAAGCAGCTTTTCGGCATACGCCTTCGGCTCGTTTTCCGCAAAGAAGCCGGAGACGCCGTCCTCCGCCGTGGCCGACGTCACCGCGCCGGAGAGAAACACGGTGGGCGTATGCTGCGACGCCGCCTCGATCTGCACGAGCGAGTTCGCGTCGTAGAGCGAGGGAAACAGGAACAGGTCGGCGCGGGAGTAGAGCTCCGCGAGCTGCTCCCTGTCGGTGACCCTGCCGGTGAGAATAACGTTCTCCTCCATCCCGCTCTCCGCTATCTTATCGCGCAGCGCCCCCTCGTCCGGGCCCGCGCCGACAAACAGCATCTTAAACGGCCTGTCCGTGAGCTTTTTGAGCTCGGCGAGCGCCTCGGCGATGAAGATGATATTCTTGTGCAGCACGAGTCTGCCCACAAAGAGAAACACGCTCTCGTTATCGTCGACGCCGTACCTCTCGTTGACGCGGGCTCTCGCCCCGGCGACGTCCGAAACGGGCTGCATATCGGTGGCGTTTGGGCGCACCTTCGGCTCACGGGCGCCGCCGTAGTCCTTATAGACCCTGCCCACGGCGCTGTTGGGCACCCAGACCTCATCCGCCGAGTCAAAGACCTTCATGATCTCGTCGAGCGCGAGATCCACCAGCGGCTCGGCTCTCAGCGCGCGCTTGAAATCGGTCTGGAACTGGGAGTGCATCGTGGCTACCATCGGTATGCCCTTGCGTCTGGCATAGCGCATTCCGGCCATGCCGACGGTGAAGGGCGAGTTGATATGCACGATGTCGAGCTTCGAGTGGTTCAGATCCTCCAGAAACTGCGGGTCGGCCACCGGCACGGGCACAACATAGTCCTGCCCCGGCACGGGCAGCGAGCGGCAGCGCACGACGCGGTACGGCCTGTCGTCCTCGTAGTCTCTGTCCACCACGGTCGTGAACACCGTGACGTCGGCGCGGGAGGCAAGGTACTTGGCGTAATTGTCCACGCACATCACGACGCCGTCGATCATCGGGAAATAAGTGTCGATGAAAATGCCGATCCTCATTATTCTTTCCATGGTCGCTCTCCTTTTCTGTCAGTTCAGGGCGAAGATGTCGCTCCGCACACCGGCGGGATCAAAGAGATGGTTATACTGGAGTATTCGGTAATTCATTATCCCCTCGTCCCCGATAAACACGGGGTCGTGGAGACCGTGCCATGTCCCCTCGGCGTCCATGGCGCCGTTTGCGTTGACCACCGGCCAGCTCCCGGAAAGCTCCGAGAGAAAGCTCTGATAGGTCGTCTCCTCCAGCCCCGCCGCCTCGAGCAGCAGGGACGAGAGCCGGTTGATCGAGAGCTCGCCGGCGTCGTATCCGTTTATATCATAATTTGCCCAGATGCAGAACGGCACGGCATATTCGCGCTCGAGCTCCTCAACGGTGAGCTGGGTCGCGTCGTGACCGTAGAGAAGGTCGTAGAACCCGTCGTCAAGTCTCGGCTGATGGTCGCCGAAGAACAGCAGGATCACCGGCTCGTCGACATTTGAAAAATACTCAAGCAACCCGCGCGTGGCGCTGTCTGTGATATTGATGAGCGAGAGGTACTGCTCGGCGAGCGGAAAGGCGCTCTCGTGCCCGGTGACGGTTACGGTGGGCTCGAAATCCTCGAAGGTATAGCTGCCGTGATTCTGCATGGTGATGTTGAACATGAACACCTGCTCGTCCTCCGGCCGCTCCTCATACCAGCGGATGAGATTTTCATAATCGCTCTCGTCGGTAACATAGTTGCGCAGGTATGAGCGATTTTCAAAGTCGTCCTTGAAATACACCTCGTCAAAGCCGTAGAGCTCATAGACCGACGGGCGGTTCCAGCCGCTCGCGAGATAGGGGTGGAGCGCCGTGGAGGTGTAGCCCTGCGCCTCGAGCGTCGATACGAGAGTATCGGTCTCGTAGTTGACATAGAGCATATAGGGCACGCTGCCCGTGGGGATGAAGGCCATCGTGTCGCCGGTGAGAAATTCATACTCGCTGTTTGCCGTGTTGCCGCCGAACACCGAGGAATACACCGTGCCGGTTATCGTGTTCTCCGCGCCCTTAAGCGAATCGAAGAAGGGCGTGACGTCAATGTTCGTTTCAAAGTCCGCGATGGCCGAAACGTCCGAAAAAGCCTCGCTCATCACGACGATTATATCCGGCTTCACGCCGTTTGATGCGTTTGTCGGCGTCTCCTCCGCTATGGCGTCGAGCGCCTCGTCGGAGTAGCCCTCCGGCTCGGCGACGTTCAGCTTCTCCGCCGTCACGACAAAGTACATCACGGAGCTCGCCTCAAACTCATTCTCGTCCCAGTTGATGAAGATGCCCGAATAGGCGAACATATAGGTGAAAAGGCAGGCCCAGACATACCACGCCGCCGCGGCTGCGGTCAAGAGACGCAGCCCCCAGCGCACAGGACGCCGCCCCGGCACTCTCGAGAGCCGGCAAAGCCAGAGCATCACGCCGAGCGACGAGACCGCGAGCACGGCCGCCGTCACGAAAAGTGGCGTGACCGTAAATTCGTAGCTGTCGGTGACGCTCATGGCGGTCTTGATGCTCGCAAGATCGATGAGCAGGAACGGCCTGCCCCTGTATAGCTGAAGAGTATAGTTCGTGATACCGAACACGAGCGAGACGCTCCATAGCGCGCTCACCGAGAAGCCGAGGCTGCCCGTGAGAGCATAGAAGGCGAAGGCGAGCGCGAGCAGCCAGGCAACGCCGAAGAGATGCAGCAGCCCCGCGCTCTCCGAAAACCATGTGAGCTCCCCGAGCGAGAGGAGCTGGACCACGGCATAGCAGCTAACAGCGGCAAAGCAGAGCAGCGGCAGCGCGGCAAGCAGTCTGAAGAGCTGCCTTTCGCTGCGTCCGGCGGAATACGAGAGCGCCGAGAAAGCTATGAGCGCGCCGGCCGTTACGACGAGATCGCGCAGCTCTATCGCGCCCGAGGCCGAGGCCGTGACAAGTGCAAGCGCTAAGAGCATCGAGAAAACGCCGAGAAGCGTACCGCTCGGCGTTTTGAGTGCTTCCTTCTTATTTAACAGGGTATCCGCGCGCATGGGTCAAGTCCTTTCCGGTATCAGCGCGCGGACATTGGTACATATGCGCTTCTGCGCACGGCCGCGCGGTATGCCGGGCGGATGATGCGTCCGCCCGTGAGCGCCTCCTCGATCCTGTGGGCGCACCAGCCGGCGATGCGGGCGGTGGCGAACAGCGGGGTATACAGGCCCTCCGGTATCCCCAACATACTGTACACCAAGCCGGAATACATGTCAACATTCGCACAGATGGGAATTTTCAGACCCTTGCGCTCCATGATGAGCGGCTTGCCGACCCGCTCGATGCTCTGCATGAGCTCAAAATCCTCCGTTCTGCCCTTTAGCTCCGCCATATCGGCGGCATACTTCTTGAGCAGCACCGACCGGGGGTCGGAGATCGTATACACCGCGTGTCCGAGCCCGTAGATCCTGCCGGAGCGGTCGCCGGCGTCGCCGTCGAGCACGCGGGAGAGATACGCGGAGAGCTCGTCGTCGTCCCCGAGATCGCGGACGTTATCCTTGATATCGGCGAACATCGCCATAACGCGGGAGTTGGCGCCGCCGTGCAGCGGCCCCTTGAGCGAGCCGACGGCAGCGGCGATGGCGCTGTAGGTATCCGTCCCGGTGGAGGCGAGAACGCGGCAGGCGAAGGTGGAGTTGTTGCCGCCGCCGTGCTCGGCGTGCAGCATCAGCATCATATCGAGCAGGCGCGCCTCCTCGGGCGTGAAGCTCTTGTCGGAGCGGGCCATGCGCAGGAAGTTTTCCGAGAGCGATAGATTCTCGCGCGGGATATGCAGATAGAGGCTCTTGCCGTCAAAATAGTGGCGCTTGGCGGCGTAGGCGTTGGCGACAATGACCGGAAAGCGGCCTATTAGCTCGATGCACTGGCGCATCATATTTTCAATAGAGGTGTCGTCCGGCGAGGGGTCGTAGGAATACAGCCCGAGCACGCAGCGGGCGAGCTTGTTCATAACGTCGCGGCTGGGAGCCTTGAGTATCATGTCCTCGGTGAAATCCGGCGGGAGCTGCCGCGCGGCGCGGAGCACGGTGTTGAAGCGGTCAAACTGCTCCGTGGTCGGCAGCTGGCCCATAAGCAGCAGATAAGCCGTCTCCTCATAGCCGAAGCTGCCGTCCGCCCTGTGCGCCTCCACGATGTCCATAAGGTCATAGCCGCGGTAGAAAAGGCGGCCCTCCTCAGGCACGCGCTCGCCGTCCTCGATATGGTAGCCCTGCACGCTGCCTATGCGCGTGACGCCGGCCATAACGCCCGTGCCGTCCTCGTTCCTGAGTCCGCGCTTGAGATACGGGACGCGCAGGTTTTCGTCCGTCAGGGTATATTGCTGTCTGAGATCCTCGCACAGTGAGGAAACATATCCGTTGAGAACGTCGCTGGAAATATCCATGCAGCACCTCCGAGTGTTGTTCGCTGTACGCCGATTATATTCCCCGACCCCACAAAATGCAAGTCTTAAAATAAGAATATGCAAAATATCTCTATAAGACGCTGATTCTGAGGGTTGTTTTTAGCTTAATTTGCAGATTGTCAATCTATTTCTTGCAAAACACTTGCCAATTCCCGCAAATCTGCTATACTCACTTCATTACAAATAAACTACCGCGAAAAGAGTGACGGCATATGCTCAGTCTCACAAACGGCCCGATAACGATAAAAGGCGGCGCCCCCGTCCCCGGCAGGGGCGACCGGGACGCGACTCTCGCCGCCGGGATTCTCAAGGCGCACGACTCCGGCGCGGGAGACGGCGCGCTGTCGCTGAGGTTTGACAGTCTCATCTCCCACGACATCACCTATGTCGGCGTGATCCAGACCGCGATGGCCTCCGGCCTGCGTCGCTTCCCCGTCCCCTACGCGCTCACGAACTGTCACAACAGCCTCTGCGCCGTGGGCGGCACAATAAACGCCGACGACCACGCCTTCGGTCTTTCCGCCGCGCGGAGGTTCGGCGGCATATTCGTCCCGCCCAACCTCGCCGTTATCCATCAGTACGCGCGCGAGACCATGGCCGGCTGCGGCAGAATGATCCTCGGCAGTGACAGCCACACCCGCTACGGCGCTCTGGGGACGATGGGCTTTGGCGAGGGCGGGCCGGAGATCGTCCGCCAGCTCCTTGAGCGCGGCTATGAGATCAGATCCCCCGAGGTCGTGCTCGTGTGGCTCACGGGCTCACCGCGCCGCGGCGTAGGCCCGCACGACGTCGCCATCGCTCTCTGCGGCGCTGTCTACAAGAACGGCTTCGTCAAAAACAAGGTGCTCGAATTTGCCGGCCCCGGCATCGCTTCACTCGACATGGACTTCCGCATTGGAATAGATGTTATGTCTACCGAGACTGCCTGTCTTTCCTCCATCTGGGAGACTGACGATAAGGCAAAAGAATATTATGTAACCCACGGACAGGCGGGCGGCTACGCCCCGCTGCATATTGCGGAGGGCGCACGCTACGACGCGATGATCGAGCTTGACCTGTCGGCGATAGAGCCGATGGCGGCGCTGCCCTTCCACCCCTCGAACGCGATAACGCTGCGCGAGCTCATAGCCGACCCCGGCGACGCTCTGCGCGAGTGCGAGAGAGAGGCGCTGGGGCGCGGCATGGAGCTGCATCTGACCGACAAGGTCGCCGACGGGCGGCTGCGCGTGGAGCAGGGCGTCATCGCCGGCTGCGCGGGCGGAATGCTCGACAATATAAGGCAGGCCGCGGCGATACTCTCCGGCCGCTCGGTGGGCTGCGGCGCGTTCTCGCTGTCGGTCTATCCCTCAAGCGTGCCGGTGCAGCTCGAAGCCGTGAAATGCGGCGCGCAGAGCGCCCTGCTCGAGGCCGGCGCCGTGTTCAAGCCCTGCTTCTGCGGCCCCTGCTTCGGCGCGGGCGACGTCCCGGCAAACGGCGCTCTCTCCATCCGCCACACAACGCGCAACTTCCCCAACCGCGAGGGCTCGCGCCCCGGCGAGGGGCAGAGCGCCGGAGTGATACTCATGGACGCGCGCTCCATCGCCGCCACAGCCGCGAACGGCGGCGTCCTCACCTCGGCGGCGGAGCTCGACTACGACGACCCCTCCCCCGTCGAGCGCGAGTTTGACGGCGGCGTTTATGCAAAGCGCGTGTATAACGGCTTCGGGGACGCCAAGAGCGACGAGCCGCTGAAGCTCGGCCCCAACATCGTCCCCTGGCCGGAGATACCGGCGCTGCCGGAGAACCTGCTGCTCAGACTGTGCAGCGTCATTGACGACCCCGTTACCACCACCGACGAGCTCATCCCCTCC
>CAYNMN010000065.1:740-10890 GCA_964398305.1 uncultured Oscillospiraceae bacterium | reverse complement strand
AGGCAGCTCTTGCAGGCTTCCGTGTAGATCTCTACTCTGCCTTTTGCCATGGATTTACACTCTCCTTATATTCAATTCAATAGTTTTTCCCGAATCAATCGCCGGTCATCCATTCCGGCAGTGTCGCGAGCTTAATGGGGAGCACCGGCGCACCCGCGGCCTCCCTTATATCCGGCGCGAGCTCACTCAGCGCGCAGATAAATTCGGGAGTGTCATCCGGGAAGAGCTCACCTATCCTCCATATGCCGTCCATTATCTCCCGCGAGCCGGTATTCGGCCCCAGATTGGGGTTCGCCACGATGCGAAAATCCGCGAGCCGCGCCGCGCCCATGACCTTGCGCACGGTCGCGTTGATATTCTCCCGGCTGCCGCTCCACGCCCTGTATGGGTTGATAAGGTACAGTACGAGCGTATTGTCCGCGCCGAGGAGATCGGAGAACTGGCCGATCATGTGCGAGCCGTGCGACCCGCCGCCGACGTCCATCAGGACGACGCTGTTTTCGTCCCTCAGACGCTCGCGCACTCCGGGCGCGACAGTGGGCGCGTCGAGATACTGCGACTGGAAGTGAAAGGTCACTCCCCCGCTCTCAAGCGAGCCCTCGGCGTCGCGCGCGCGAAAAAGAGGCTTGGTCTGATCCATATCAAAAAAATGCACGCTCCTGTCCGTGCAGCCTACCATGGACAGGGCGAGGTTCACCGCAGTCTCGGTCTTGCCCGAGCCGGCCTCTCCGAGAAATACGAAGTTTTTATGACCTTCGAGCAGTTTTTTTGCCACCGTATAGTCCATCGCGCCCATATCGCCTCCCTTTACCGCTTTGCTGTATATAATAATACAACAAGCATTTTGATCTGTCCACATCAAAGCGTCAAAGTGTAAAAGAGCAAAAAAGACGGGATCCGCACCTTTCGCGCAGATCCCGTCGCCTTATGGATTATTCGCTCAGAGCGGCGCGGTCAAATTCCTCGCCGAACAGGTCATGGAGCGCGCTCAGGGACGACACCATGTCGGAGTAGAGCTCGCCGGTCATGAATTCCCAGGGCTCGCCGGAGTCGTAGGCGTCTATCGCCGCGTGGAGATCGACAAGACGGTAATGCCAGCCGAAATCCTCCACGCCGAAGTCATAGAGGTCAGCCATATAGATGGGGTCATAGAACACCGAGGATATACGGGTCTCGCCGCTGTCCGTGTTCTTTGTGAACTCGATGTTCAGTATGGCCGAGATGTCGGTATTCTCGTCGTTCTGACAGGAGAGCAGGTTGCCGAGACTGTAGCAGATGAAGCGCTCCCGTGTCTCGCCGTAGACGTCCGTGATCTCCGTCTTCTCCATGCGCTGAGGCACGCGGGTGTGTCCGCCGATTATAACGTCCGCTCCCTGCGCGAAGAGGAAGTCGGCTATCTCGGTCTGCTGCGCGTCGGGCTGCGTCTCAAGCTCACCGCCCCAGGACATGAGCACGAATATCACATCCGCACCGGCGTCGTGCGCGGCCTTCATATCGGCCTTCATGAGGTCATAGTCCACCTCGGCGCAGTCGGTTAGGTAGTCTGTAGTGCAGACGTTTACGGCATACTCAAAGCCCGTTACGGCGACCTTGTTGGTGCTGCAGGTATAGGAGAGGAAGGCGAGCTTGATGCCGTTGACCTCGGCATAGCTCACGCCGGAGCTCTCCGCGCGCTCCTCCTCCGAGCGGTAGGTGCCGACATGGGCGAGACCGGCGGCCTCGAGCGTATCGAGCGTGTAGCCGATCCCCGCTTTATAGGAATCGACGGCGTGGGATGTCGCGGTGTTGACGATATCGAAGCCGACGCCCGCGATAGAGGTCGCGAGGATGTCCGGCGATTTATACATGGGGTAGGCCGTGTAGCCCGTCCCCTCGGAGAACGTGGTGCCAAGCGAGCAGACGGCATAGTCGGCGTTTTCGATATAGCTGCTCGTGATGCCGAAGATCGAAGCAAAGCTGAAGTTCCCGTTCGCATCCATCGCCTCGGTGATGAGTCCGGCGTTCATGACGAGATCCCCCGCCACGGCGATATCGGCCGTGACAAGACTCTCCGGATCGGGCTCGGCGCTCGCCGTCGGCTCCGGCGTCGGCTTCGGGGTCGCCGTTGGCTCCGGCGTCGCCGCAGGCGTTCCCGCGCCGCGCACAGAGACGATAATGACCACCGCCGCGATGAACACCACGACGGCCGCGAGCACTATGAGCAATATCTTAAGCTTTTTATTCATCATTTAATACCTCGAGAAAAATATGCTATATGATAACACATATGCCCGGCAAAAGCAAAATCTTTTGGTTGAAGCGCACAGCGGGGCATGTTAATATATGAATATGGATTTATTGGAGAAAAATGCGGAATTTACCGCTGAATTTACCGGTCTCACCACGGAGGGGCTCGGAGTCTGCCGCATCGGCGGACGGGCCGTATTCGCCAAGGGCGCGCTTCCTGGTGAAACGTGGCGCATTCGCATAGTCAAGAGCACCGGCGCCGCAGTTTACGCGCGCGCGCTCGAGTGTCTTTCGCCCTCGCCCGACCGCGTTGAGCCGGGCTGCGGCGTCTTTGGTCAGTGCGGCGGCTGCGAGCTGCTGCACTTGAGCTATGCCGGAGAGCTGCGCGAAAAGCTCGCGCGGGTCAACGACGCGCTGCGGCGCATCGGCGGCACTGACGCGGCGGCTTCGGAGATAATCGGCTCGGACGCTCGCGAGGGCTACCGCAACAAGGCCATCTATGCCGTCGGCTCAAGGGGCGGGAAGACCGTTTACGGCTTTTACCGCACCGGCACGCACGAAATAGTCCCCGCGGAACGCTGCCTGCTCCAGTCGCCAGAGGCCGACGCTCTTGCCGGCGCTGTCTGCCGCTGGATGGACGCGCACGGCATAGCGCCCTATGACCGTGAGAGCGGCAGGGGCGCAGTGAGACACATATTCACCCGCACGGCGAGGGGCGGCGCCGCCGTATGCTGCGTCGTATCGGCGCGCGGCTTCGGCGCGGCGACGGATACTCTCGCGCCGGCGCTGCTGGAGGTCTGTCCGAAGCTCACAGGCGTCGCGCTCTGCATCAACAAGCGCGGCGGCAACACCGTGCTGGACGGCGACTTCCACACTCTCTGGGGCGACGACACGCTCACGGACACGCTCTGCGGCTTTGAATTCCGCATAGGCGTGAGGGCGTTCTATCAGATAAACCCGCCGCAGGCCGAGCGGCTCTATGAGCGCGCGGTGTCCCTCGCTCTGCCGGAGCGGGGCGCCACTGTGCTTGAGCTGTACTGCGGCGCAGGAACCATAAGCCTCTGCCTTGCACGGCGCGCCGAGCGGGTCATCGGCGCGGAGATAGTGCCGCAGGCCGTGGAGAACGCCGCCGAAAACGCGAGGCGCAACGGCATTGAAAACGCGGAATTCATCTGCGCGGACGCCGGTGAGGCCGCCGCGGAGCTCGCCCGGCGCGGACTGCGTCCCGACGCCGTTTTGGTCGATCCCCCTCGCAAGGGCATGGACGCCCGCGCGGTGGAGGCGGTGGCCTCCATGGCGCCGGAGCGCATCGTCTACGTCTCCTGCGACCCCGCCACGCTCGCGCGGGACGTCGCGCGCTTCGCCCCCCTCGGCTACGCGCCGGAGCTCGTGACCGCTGTTGACATGTTCCCCCGAACCTGCCATGTTGAGACTGTCGTGTTGCTGACACGCCGGAAGCTCTGACTTCACCGGAGCATACAGGCAACAACTAAGCTGCCTGTTCGACCAAACGTGTGTTTTCATGGTGCTATGCGCAGGACGGGGGCGATTATTGCGGCCGATTTGCCAAGACGGAAACAGAACAGATTGAAAGGATATGATTATTCGCAGAACGGCGCGTATTTCGTGACAATTTGTTCCTACAACCGAGACCCTTTGCTCTGCCGTATCGTAGGGGACGGGTTTCCCGTCCCGAAGGTGTCGGTCGATCTGACCGCCCAAGGTCGCATTATTGATCATTTCATCAGAGGGATTCCTGAAGCATATTCGGGGATTAATATAGAAAAATACGTCGTTTTGCCAAATCATATTCATATATTGCTTCTGATTTGCAGGACGGGAAACCCGTCCCCTACGGTGGGAACCGTTATCAGCCGGCTAAAATACCAAACGACAAAACAGGTCAATCTGCTATACGATACACCGGGGAAAAAACTGTGGCAGCGGTCATATCACGACCACATTATCCGTGACGAGCACGATTACGAGATGATATGGCAATATATCGACAACAATCCATCAACATGGGCAGAGGATTGTTTTTATCGCACATAAACCGAGCGCAACACGAAGCAGATTTTTCCCACAAGCAGACAATACCCAGCGGGTATATTCCCAAGGCCAAACGCAAACAAAACAATGATTCACTCCCTTAACTCATGCCATGTTGAGACGGTGTGCTTATTAACCCAAAAAAGCGGCGCTGCCGCGATAAAAGGAGACGCATTATGAAAAGGATACTGACACTGCTTTTGGCGATCGTACTCGTTGCCGCGCTGCTGCCGGCCATGCCGGCTCATGCCTTTGATGACTTTTCTTCAGACGACGAGGAACTGCTCTCTGCCACAGAGACGCTCAGCGCCCTTGGCATAATCAACGGCTATGATGACGGTTTCTTCAAGCCGGAAAACGTTGTCACCCGTGCGCAAATGGCAAAGATGCTGGCGATCGCCGACGGTCTTCCGGAAACATCCACAGGCAATGCCACCATTACCTTTTTGGACACGACAGGCCACTGGTCTGAGAATAAAATTAAACTCGCGGCTGAGGCCGGCATAATCACGGGGCGCGGCAACGGTATCTTCGACCCCGACGCGTGCGTCACCTACGAGGAGGCCTCCGTCATGATGCTCCGCACTCTCGGCTACACAAACTCGAGCGTCGGCGGCAGCCCGACCTATGACCCGGACACCTACACAGATCAGGCAGTGGAGCACGGACTGTTTGAGAGCGACGTGCAGTTTGAGACGCCCGCCATCCGCGGAGATATTGCCCTGGCAATAACGGACCTGCTGGCCACGGAAACCGTCGTGAGCGATGACAGCGGCGCCGCTCATGGCACCGGCAATACGCTCATTTCAAAGATAGCGACAGTGGACCCCTCCTTTAACGTGACGGCAAGGGAGCTCGCCAACGGGCACCTGATAGACCTGACGGACTACATCTACGAAAATCTGACCGTGTATAAGAACTGCGACGGCAAGGGGGTCTATGTTGTAAAGTCAAACGTCGCCACCTACACCGGATATCTCAAAGCAAACGCAGCCTATAACGCGCTCACCATAACCACATCAGACAAAACCACCATGACGCTGACTCTCGCCGCCAACAGCATCCCCGTTTATTACAACGGCGCGCAGACGACCATGACCGAGAAGGAGCTTGAGACCAAGAGCTGCGAGGTCAGACTGGTGGCGAACTCTCAGGGAAGCATCTGCGGCGCGGCCTGCTGGGATTACGCCCCTCCCGTTCAGGTCAGCTCGGCATATGTCGCGGGAAAAGCTACGTTTGCCGGGTTCAATCTGCCCGTGGGCACAGATAAAAAGGTCGATCTCTCCGCCGTGACCGTGGAGGGCGACGCGACCTCCCTTGAGAGTATAAAAGTCGGCGACATCATCGAGTGCGCCGCGGCGGCCGACAGGAGCAGGCTCAGCATCATCGTCACCCGCAGCAGCGTTGAGGGCAAGGTGACCCAGGTCGCCGGCGATTACTATTACATAAACGGCATAGCCTACCATCTCAACGGCATAGCGTTGGAGCCCGGCGACGAGGGCATTTTCTATCTCGACCGCAGGGGATATATCGCGGCATTTTCGGATAAAGAATCTGACGCGCTGCAATACGGCATACTGCTCGGCTGCGCTGACGGAGCGATCGGCAAGGACGCCTTCTCCGGCGCCAGCTCGATTATGATATACCCAAAAGTCAGGCTCGTTGACATGAACGGTAGAATACAATTATTTGAGGTCGCTGTGTCCGTAAACGCAAACGGGGCGATAAATAGCGCCGCCGCGGGCGTCGGCGTGTCCGTGAACGACTCCGTTATCGGCATCAGCATTAAAACCCCGACCGCGCTCTTTGAGGCGGGGCATTCTCTCGTTAACTATACTGTCAATAAAAACGGCAGGATAGTCTCGGTCGCCCCCGTCGCGCTGACCTCGGCGACCATGAGGGTCTCCGAAGGCGGTTTCCTCGCGGACGAGAATACCGTAATACTCAATTACAAGGACGGCAATTACGCCGCCGTCTCCGCCGCCGAGCTGTCCGACGGCGACATCGACCTCTATTATGCGCGCGTGGACAACGGCAGGATGCTGGCCGTCACGAACGACGCAGCGGCTAAAAACACTGTAAATGCTGTCATCAACAGCTGGGCCCGCTCTCAGGACAGCAGCGGCAGGACCGTCTATGAGCTCACCTGCCTTTGCGAGGACGAGCAGCGCACATTTCTCACGGCCGCCGGAAGGAGCTTCGGAGACCTGAACACAAACAAGTGCAGGGTAGTGCATCTCACGCTTGACGGTCAGGACAGAGTGACGGCCATTTCCCCCTATCCGGGCAATGTTTCCCGCTCAGTCACGGCATCTACGCCGACAAGCACCTATCTCGTCATTAAGGGCAGCAGCACACGGCGGTACTTCTCCGAAGAGCTGGTGATATACCGCTCCGACGACAGCGGCAGCGTGTCCGTCGGGGATCTGTCCGATCTCATGTTCGCCGCCGACTCCGCGCTTATGGACCTGTACTACGACGACAACGGCGATATCAAATATGCCGTGGTCAGTCCGGTGTACTATGTCGAACCCTATTATCCGACGGTCGTTACCCGGTACGGACTTTGGACGTCCATTGACAGCGATCAGGGCAAGCTGACGTTCATAACCGCCGACGGACAGGTGAGCCTGCCATACAGCGCGAGCGCCCTGACGGGCAACGCGGATTCAAATACGGTCGTAAAATACACCACCACCGACGGAGTCGTAACGTCGGTGATTAGGCTTGATCGTCTGGATGGCTACACAACATCGGAAACAGGCGGCGAATATACTGCTACTAAAGACGGAAGCCCTACATATAGCCTTGCCAGCGACACTCTGGTTTTTGTCAGCGATAACGGCAGCTGCACTGTCTCCACCCTTGCCAATGTGAACGGACAAACAGTGGACCTCTATCTGGATAACGGCGTAGTAAAGGCCATCGTGCGGATCATACCGGCCGACTGACGCCGCTTGCGGCGCGAGCAAATAACCTGAACAGGAGCTATCAATTTGTACGGATTTCTGCTTGCGATAATCTACCTCTCGTTCATAAGCCTCGGACTGCCGGACACTCTGCTCGGCGCGGCGTGGCCCTCCATGTATGTGGAACTCGGCGCGTCGGTCTCCGCCGCCGGCATCCTCTCGATGATAATCGCGCTCGGCACCATCACCTCATGCCTGCTGAGCGACCGCATGACCAAAAAGCTCGGCACGGGCAAGATCACCGCCGCGAGCGTCGCGCTGACTTCCGCCGCGCTCTTCGGCTTCTCCGTGAGCCACAGCTTCCTCGCGCTGTGTCTCTGGGCGGTACCCTACGGTCTCGGCGCCGGGAGTGTGGACGCCGCGCTCAAAAACTATGTCGCGCTGCACTACAAGAGCCGCCAGATGAGCTGGCTGCACTGCATGTGGGGCGCGGGCGCGTCCGTGGGGCCTTATATAATGGGGCGCGTCCTCACCTCCGGCGTGAGCTGGAACAGCGGCTACCGCATCATCTCCCTGCTGCAGCTCGGTCTGACCGTGATACTCGTGCTAAGTCTGCCGCTGTGGAGACCGCAGCCGGGCGCCGAGACGTCCGACGGCGGCGAGAGCAGCCGCCCCCTCCCGCTTCGCGAGGTGGTGGCCATACCCGGCGTGTTTGAGGTGATGACCGTGTTTTTCTTCTACTGCGCCGTGTAGCAGACCACCTGCCTGTGGGCAAGCAGCTATCTCGTGCTCAGTCGCGGCATCGCCGCCGAGACCGCGGCGGGCTACGCGAGTCTGTTCATAGTCGGCATAACGGTCGGGCGGCTCATCGGCGGCTTCCTCACGATGAAGCTGAGCGACAGCGGCATGATTCGACTCGGTCAGGGCGTGATGGCCGTCGGCGTCATAATGCTCCTCTTCGCGTCGCGCGACAGCATCGCCCTCGCCGCGCTGATCGTTATCGGTCTCGGCTGCGGCCCGGTGTTCCCCTGCATTATTCACGCGACGCCCGAGCGCTTTGGCGCGGACAGGTCGCAGGCCATCGTCGGAGTGGAGATGGCGAGCTCCTATGTCGGGATATGCGTGATGCCGCCGCTGTTCGGTCTGCTCGCGAGGTTCCTCGGCACGGCTCTGCTGCCTTACTATCTCTGCGTTTCTCTTGCGCTGATGGTCTGGATGCACGAGCGCCTGCTCAAAAAGAGGGTGGCGACATGAAAGCAGTACGTATCACGGTAATGCGTATGGCGAGCTACGGCGACCTCATCGCCGAGTACGAGAACCCTATTGAGCACGCCTGCGACATGGAGCTCGGGCGCGTATTTGTATCGGAGAACGGCAAAAGGCCCGCGGGTCTGTGCGAGAGCGCGTGGGAGAGCATGGAGCCCTTTGTAACGGCGCTTGCAAACGGCGGGGGCGATTTCTTCGACGGCTGGATGAGAGATCCCCGCTCGGCCATGATCTCCTGCAACGACGGCTTCCGCCCTGTGAGCTTCCTCCTTGAGGCAAGGGACGAATAAGGATAATAAAAAAAGAGTTTCCGAATCACTTCGGAAACTCTTTTGAATCAGCTGTTAGAAACTGATTACTCGCCTCTCATACTGCGGAAACAATCGCTGCAGTAAACGGGACGATCGTCGCGGGGCTGGAAGGGGACCTTGCAGGGCTGGCCGCAGTTGGAGCAAACGGCGTCAAACATCTGGCGCTCTCCGTTGCGGTTTGCCTTGCGGGCGTCGCGGCAGTTCTTGCAGCGCTGGGGCACGTTCTCGAATCCCTTTTCCGCATAGAATTCCTGCTCTCTGGCTGTGAACACGAATTCCTGTCCGCATTCTTTGCAAACGAGTGTTTTGTCTTCGAACATGTGATGACCTCTTTGAGTTTATTTCACCTTTCGGCGCTATAGTAGTATAACGCCGCAAAGGATGAAAAGTCAACACATTTATTGAATGTGCACCAAAGAAATACCAATTTGACCACAAAAAACGCAGGAACGCTCGCAGGCAAGTGAGCGTTCTCCCGAAAAAACCCGCGCTCCGCGAAAAGCGGAGCGCAGGCCTTTTCCATATTTGCCTATTCTCTCCCGAAGGGGGTTAAATCAAAGCAGGTGGAAAGCTATGATGAGGCCGGAGAACACGATGGAGACCGTTGAGCAGAGCTTGATGAGGATGTTCAGGGACGGGCCCGAGGTATCCTTGAACGGGTCGCCCACGGTGTCGCCCACGACGGCGGCCTTGTGGCAGTCGGAGCCCTTGCCGCCGAAATGGCCGGACTCAATATATTTCTTCGCGTTGTCCCACGCGCCGCCGGCGTTGGACATGAACACAGCCATGGCAAAGCCTGTAACGGAGACGCCGCCGAGCAGACCGACAACGCCCTCGGGTCCGAGGATGAGGCCTGTGGCGATGGGAACGATGATGGCGAGCAGAGCGGGCAGGACCATCTCATGCAGGGCGCCCTTTGTGCACAGCGCGACACAGGTGGCGTAGTCCGGATCGGCCTTGCCCTCCATGATTCCGGCGATCTCGCGGAACTGGCGGCGAACCTCGACGACTATGGACTGGGCGGCCGTCTGAACGGCGCTCATTGTGAAGGCGGAGAATACGAATGTGAGCATCGCGCCGAGGAACAGACCGACGAGCACCGTGGGGTTGGTGAGGGATATGTCCATGATCTCCTTGCCCATTGCGGCAAGCTTAACGTCCGCTATGTTAACATAGGAGACGAGCAGAGCCAGAGCCGTGAGGGACGCGGAGCCGATTGCGAAGCCCTTGCCCGTGGCGGCGGTGGTGTTGCCGAGACTGTCGAGAGCGTCGGTGCGCTCGCGCACCTCCTCGGGCAGACCGGCCATCTCCGCGATGCCGCCGGCATTGTCGGCCACGGGGCCGTAGGCGTCGGTGGCGAGGGTGATGCCGAGGGTGGAGAGCATC
>CAYNMN010000065.1:0-730 GCA_964398305.1 uncultured Oscillospiraceae bacterium | reverse complement strand
CGGCGATGCCGATGCCGTAGAGGCCCATATTAAAGGACTGTGCGCCGCCGGCGCAGAAGAAGCTGATTATAACGGCCGCCGCGACTATCAGGATGGAGGCCATCGTGGAGCGCAGACCGAGCGCGATGCCGCCGATAATGACGGTGGCAGAGCCGGTCTCGGACGAGGCGGCGAGCTTCTGGGTGGGCTTATAGGTATCGGAGGTGTAGTACTCAGTGAAATATCCGATGGCGCAGCCGCCGACAAGGCCGCAGAGTATGGCCACATACACGCCCCAGTTGCCGAGCGTGAAATAGGTTATCGGCGCGGCCGCCACGGCGGAGAGGCCGGCGGCGAAGTAGGTGCCGGTGCGCAGGCTGGCGAGCAGGGACTTCTGAGTGGCGTCCTCCTTGGTCTTTACGAGGAAGGAGCCGATCAGCGAGCAGACGATGCCACAGACGGCGAGAAGCACCGGCAGCAGCATTCCTCTGAAGCCGTAGCCGGCCACGGAGCCAAGTGCGAAGGTGGCGAGGATGGAGCCGACATAGCTCTCGTAAAGGTCCGCGCCCATGCCGGCGACGTCGCCGACGTTATCGCCCACGTTATCGGCGATGGTGGCGGGGTTGCGGGGGTCGTCCTCGGGGATACCGGCCTCGACCTTGCCGACGAGGTCGGCGCCGACGTCGGCGGCCTTGGTGTAGATGCCGCCGCCCACGCGGGCGAACAGAGCCATAAAGGAAGCGCCCATGCC
>CAYNMN010000064.1:0-10900 GCA_964398305.1 uncultured Oscillospiraceae bacterium | reverse complement strand
CAGTCTGTAGCGTTTGAGCATTTCAACAACTGCCCACTGGAGCGCGCCGGCGGCCTTTTTGGGGTCTGTTACCACGGGGACGAAAAGCTGCGGGATGCCGTTATATACGCCGAGCTCCACCATCTTGGGGTCGATCATGATAAGCCGCAGCTCGTCGGGCGTCGCCTTATAGAGCAGACTGAGCAGGAGCGAATTGAGGCAGACGGACTTGCCGGAGCCTGTTGTGCCGGCGATGAGCATATGCGGGAGCTTCGCTATGTTGCCGACGATGCACTCGCCGCCGATGTCCTTGCCTATGGCGAAGGTCAGAGTGGATTTGGCGTTTCTGAACGCCGCGGAATCGATTATATCCCGCAGGCAGACGATGGAGACTATCTTGTTGGGCACCTCAATGCCGACCGTGGATATCTTGTCCGGTATCGGCGCTATGCGGACGTTTGTGACGCCCAGCGAGAGCGCGATATCGCCCGAAAGGCCCGTGATCTTCGCGAGCTTCACGCCCGCGTCGAGCTCGAGATCGTAGCGGGTTACCGTCGGCCCGCGGGTGACGCCGACGATGTTCGCCGCAACTCCGAAGCTGTGGAGCGTGGACTCGAGCCGCTCGCGGTTGAGCGCTATCTCCTCGCGGCCGTCCACCGCGGCGGCGGAGCTCTTGCGCAGCAGGTCGATGGGCGGGAACTCATACTCCGGCGCGTCCTGCGCGGCGCTCTTGTCGAGCTCCTCGATCACAGCGGCCTTCTCGGCCTCGAGCTCCTCCCTATTCGCCTTCACGGGCGGAGCGGTGGTCTTCCCGCTCTCCGTCTCGGCGGCGGACACAGGCGCGCTCTCGCGGATCGGCGTGCCCGCAGGCTCGGTGCCTATTACCTCGTCGGGAGTCCTCACGCGAGGACGGCGGTTGAAGAAGCCGATCTTCTCCACGCCCTGCTCGGGCAGTGGCTCATCGTCGAGAGGGATGTCTATTGCGTTGCGCACCGGCGCCGTGGGCAGGGTCTTTACCTCCGCCGGGCGTCTTCCGCGCACCTTCACGACCTCCGGCTCCGGCTCGGGCTCCTCATATTCGAGCTTTTCGCGTCCCCCCAGCCATGCGCTGATCTTGGCGAAGGTGAGATCCACGCTCACCATCAGCATAAAGAGGAACAGCGCAAGGAGCACGGGGAACGCGCCGTATACGCTGAACATGGCCTCGAGCCCCATGGAGAGCAGCCCCGAGAGCAGCCCGCCGCAGGTGAGCGCCGCTCCCTCGGAGTAGAGCGATTTGACAAGCGCGAGAAAGCTGCCGTCGAAGGTGTAGGGCGTCCGGCAGAACAGAAGATGCGCGAGCGAGCCGAAAACGAGCGGCAGCAGCAGCGCGCATATCGAGCGCCAGAGCACCGGGCGGCCGCCATGGAAGCCGAGAATGGCCGCCGCGAGCAGCAGCGCGGGCGGTAGGATGTAAAAGCCCCAGCCTATGAGCCCCTTAAAGAAGCCGCAGAAGGCGTCGATAAAAATGGCGCCTACGTTGAAGTAGCCTATGATGGCAAAGAGGCCGAGAAACGCGCACGCCACCGCGCCGACCTCGCGCCTGATCGGGCGCTGGGTCTGCCGGGCGCTCTTGCTCTTCGAGCTTGAGCCCTTTTTACCTGTTGATTTTTTAGCGCTCCCCGAGCCGTTCTTCCCGGAGCCTTTGGAGGAATAAGCCATCTGTCACGCAGCCTTTCATGCGAATACGAGTGATAGAATTATGGTCAGCACGCCGACCACCCAGCAGTAATATGCGAAATATCCGAACTTGCCCTTTTGAGCAATGCGCTTGACGAGACCTATCGCCGCGATGCCCGATAGCATCGCCACGGCCATGCCGATGAGATACGCCGGCAGGAGCGACACGTCTATGCCCTCCTTGAAGGCGTCTACGAGCTCAAGTATCAGGGCGCCGAGCACGGCCGGAATGGACATCAGGAACGAAAAGCGCACGGCGAAGCTGCGGTCGAGCCCCGTGGCGATGCCGGCCGTTATCGTGGTCCCGGAGCGGGAGAGCCCCGGAATGGTGGCCACGCACTGGCAGACGCCGATAATGAGCGCGTCCCGGATACGCATGTTTTTCTCGGTCTTGCGCCCCTGCGTCATCTTGTCGGAGACATACAGCAGCGCGCCTGTGAGCAGGAATGCCACGCCGATAAAGCCGCTTTTATAATACAGTCCCTCGACATAGTCGTTGAACGGCAGGATGAGAAACAGCGGCAGCGTCGCGAGCACGATCATCAGAAAGAGCCGCGCAAACGAGCGGTTGGACACCGCCGCGCCGTCCTTCCCCGGGGTGCGCCCGACGCCCTTAATGAGATCGAGCAGCTCGCGCACCATGCCGACGATGTCGCGCCAGTACACCACGCATATGGATATCAGCGTGCCGAGATGGAGCAGGACGTCAAAAAAGAGGTGTCCGCTCCCGGCCGTGGACATACCAAAAAGGTTTTGAAGTATCGAAAGATGCCCGGAGCTGGATATGGGCAGGAACTCAGCCACGCCCTGCACCAGTCCGAGGATTATGGCCGCCCAGATCGTCACAGCACAGTCCTCCAGATTGGAATTATGTAAACTAATTGGATAACAGGTATCATGCTTGCACAAACCTCTGTGTTTTCAATGGCTCTGCGTCTCAAAAGCAGTTTATGGAAAAAAATGACACCGACGCCCCCCCCGATGGGGTTAGTCAGTATATTATACTCTGTCCGCCCGCGAATTACAATAAGTTGTTGCGTGCGGTCGGCGCTCAGATCCGGCAAGCGCCCCGATGATATCAAAAAGCTCTGAGAGCATATGCTTTCAGAGCTTTTTGCCCATATCATTATGGCATCTGGGCGCGTTAAGGTCTCCCAAAAACGCCCGTGATCATTTCAGGAAGCCGGCGACGATCTCTTCCTCGGCCTGCTGCTCGGTGAGACCGAGAGTCATGAGCTTTATGAGCTGATCGCCGGCGATCTTGCCTATCGCCGCCTCGTGGATCAGGCTCGCCTCCACGCTGTTCGCCGTGAGCTCGGGCATCGCGGTCACGGAGGCGTGATCCATGATTATCGCGTCGCACTCCGTATGCCCCACGCACCTGCCGTTGCCGTTAATGATCGAGCGGAACTGCTGCCTGGATTCGTCCCGCGCCACGCTGCGCGACACCACATCCGCGCTGCTGCCCTCGCCGTCGAGATCGACGGTGAAATCGGTCTCCGCCTGCTGCCGGCCATGCGTCATTATTTTTTCGCGCACTATGAAGGTCGCGCCGGCGGCGAGCTTGCCGCTCGTGGTGCGCAGAGTGTCGTCGATACCCTTGATCTGGGTCGTGTCCATCTCCATATACGCGCCCTCGCCGAGCTCCACGACCGTCGTCGGGTTCATCACCCGTCCGCCCGTGCCGTCGCCCTCGCCATAGTGCTTTTCGATATACTTCACACGCGAGTTTTTGCCGATATGGAAGCTGTGTATGCCGTCGTGCTGCGACTTCTGCGAGCCGCAGTTGGATATGCCGCAGCCCGCAACGATAACAACGTCGCAGTCCTCGCCCACATAGAAGTCGTTATAGACAAGGTCATGCAGACCGGACTGCTCCATGATGACGGGGATATGCACGCTCTCGTCCCTCGTGCCGTCCTTGATGATTATGTCTATTCCCGGCCTATCCGTTTTGGTGACTATGTCTATATGCGCCGTGGTTTTGCGCCCCGCGAGCTGACCGTCCGAGCGGATGTTATACGCGCCCTCCGGCACTCCGTGCAGCTCGGCGGTCTCCTCAAGCAGACGCTTCTGTATGGCGTCCATGCTGTTGTATTCCATCTTCCGCGCCTCCTCAGACCGAAGCGAGACGTCCGCAGACGCCCGGGCCCTGCTTGAGCTTGGGCAGTATCTCGCTGCCCGGGCCGTCGGCCGTAATGTGTCCGTCCGCGAGGACGATGATGCGGTCGGCTATCTCGAGTATCCTCTCCTGATGGGAGATGATGATGATCGAGCCCTTTATCTGCTTATACATGCGCTCAAACACGGCGATGAGGTTCCCGAAGCTCCAGAGATCTATCCCCGCCTCGGGCTCGTCGAAGATCGACAGCTTTGTGCCGCGGGCAAGGATCGTTGCTATCTCAATGCGCTTGAGCTCGCCGCCGGAGAGGCTGGCATTGACCTCGCGGTTTACATAATCTCTCGCACACATGCCGACCTCGGCCAGATAGCCGCAGGCGTCGGAGACCGAGAGCTTCCTGCCGGAGGCGTAGCGGAGCAGGTCATACACCGTGAGTCCCTTGAAGCGCACGGGCTGCTGAAAGCCGAAGCTTATGCCGTGCTGCGCGCGATCGGTTATGCCGAGAGCCGTGATATCCTCGCCATCAAGCACGACGCTGCCGGAGGTGGGCGGGATTATGCCGGCAATGACGCGGGCGAGCGTGGATTTACCGCCGCCGTTCGGGCCGGTTATCGCGACGAAGCGCTCGTCGGTGCGGAGACTGATGTCCGCCAGTATCTCCTTTTGATTCTCGCCGTCCTCGGCGGAAAAAGAGATGTTGCGAAGTTCAAGCATTGGTGTGTCTCTCCCCTATATCTATCTGAATTCTTCTTCGTCGAGCTTATGCGTCACGTTCCTGCGCAGGTCTACCCGCGGCTCTGTGCCCTGAATAAGGCGGACGATATTGCCGGAGTGCTTGATAAGGATGAGCAGTATGGCAAAGAACGCGAGCCATACCGTCAGCCCCGTATAGCCCACGGAGAGAAGCGTGACGGGGTAGCTTATTGTGCCGAGCACCGAGCCGAGCGACACGAGCCGCGTCGTGCCCACCGCAATGGCGAATATGAGCAGGCAGATCATGCCCGCGCGCCAGTCGACGATGAACGCGCCCGCAACTCCGCACAGGATGCCCTTGCCGCCGCGAAAGCCGTAATACACCGGGAAGTCGTGCCCCAGCACAAGGCAGAACACGGCAAAGCTCCGGCCTATCTCGGCATAATCCCCGGCAAGCGAGAGCAGCCAGCCGCCGATCAGCGCGGCGAGCAGACCCTTGCCGACGTCGATCACCGCGACCATGGCGAGCCCCTTCGCGCCGAAAACGCGATAGAAGTTCGTCAGTCCCGCGTTGCCGCTGCCGGAGGCGCGCACGTCCCTGCGGTAGATGTAGCGTGAGGTGATGATCGCGCCGTTGATGCCTCCGAGAAAATACGCTATGGCGGCTATGAGGATCAGCAGGAGCGTTATCTTCATTCAGTGTCTCCCTTCTGCCGAATCACCATGGTTACCGGCGTACCCTCAAGTCCGAATACCGCTCTGATCTGGTTTTCGATATATCGCCTGTAGGAGAAGTGGAACAGCTCGCGGCTGTTACAGAAGATCACGAAGTTGGGCGGCTTCACGCCGGTCTGGGTCATGTAGTAGATTTTAAGGCGCTTGCCCTTGTCCGTGGGCGGCTGCTGCCGCGCCTGGGCGTCGGCCAGAACGTCGTTGAGCATTCCCGTGCTGATGCGGGTATTGGTCTGCTCGTTTACATAATTCACGAGCTCGAAGATGCGCTCCGTGCGCTGACCCGTGAGCGCGGAGATAAAGAGCACCGGCGCGTAGGTCATGAAGGCGAGGTCGCGGTAGACGTCCTTGCGCATCTTGTCCATGGTCTTGCCGTCCTTCTCAACGAGGTCCCACTTGTTGACAACGACGACCGAGGCCTTGCCCGCCTCATGCGCGAGCCCCGCGATCTTGGTATCCTGCTCGGTCACGCCCTCGCGCGCGTCGATCATGATGAGACAGACGTCCGCGCGCTCTATGGCGAGCTTGGCGCGCATGACGGAGAATTTCTCCACCCTGTCGTCCACGCGGGACTTACGCCGGATGCCGGCGGTGTCGATGAATATATATTTGCCAAGGTCGTTGTCGACCGGCGTATCCACGGCGTCGCGCGTTGTGCCGGCGACGTCGGAGACAATGACTCTGTTTTCGCCGAGGATGAGGTTGATGAGCGAGGATTTTCCGACGTTGGGCTTGCCTATCACGGCGACCCTGATGCGGTCGCTCTCCGCGTCCTGCGCGTCCTCCGGCGGGAAATGAGCCACGCACTCGTCGAGCAGATCGCCCGTGCCGTGGCCGTGGATGGCGGAGAGCGCTATCGGGTCGCCGAGACCGAGCGAATAGAACTCGTATATGTCCGGGTCGGTCGCGCCCGTGGAATCCATCTTGTTTACGCAGAGCACCACGGGCTTACCGGAGCGCAGGAGCATGTTGGCCACGTCCTTGTCCGCCGCCGTGACGCCCGTGCGGATATCCGTCACGAACACGATGACGTCCGCCGCGTTGATGGCGATGCTCGCCTGCTCGCGCATGAAGATGAGTATCTCGTCGTCGCTCGTGGGCTCTATGCCGCCGGTGTCGACGATGTCGAACACCCTCCCGCACCACTCGCACTCGGCATAGAGCCTGTCGCGCGTGACGCCGGGGGTATCCTCCACTATTGAAAGCCGCTTTCCGGCCAGTCTGTTGAAGAGCATCGACTTGCCCACATTGGGTCTGCCGACGATAGCTACAAGGGGTCTTGACATATACTCCCTCTCAATTTCTGTTGTATTTGTAATACTCCGTATCCTCGCCGGTCACCGGCGCTGTCTGCTCCGGCAGCTCGCCGAGCATGGCGTCGAAAAGGGCGAAGCCGTCCTGCTCCGTCGGGTATATCGGCACGCCCAGCGCCGCCGACGCCTCGGCAAGGGTCACATCGTCCAGAAAGTCGCGCTCGTCTCGCCGCACCATATTCTGGGAGATGAGCAGCCTCTCGCCGAGATCGCGGCCCTTGAGCTGCGCGATGAGGTCGCGCCCCGTCACAAGGCCCGCCACATTGATACTGTGCCCAAAAAAGTCGTTTTCTATGGCATATACAGTACCGTTAATTTTAGCACACTTTTCCTTCGCCGTACAGAGAAGTTTTTCAAAAAAAGGCGCCGCCGCCGTACCTGTGGCTATGGAAAAGGGTCTGCCGTCCGGCTCCCCGCCGAGCTTGAGCGCAGAGCGCAGCTCGGTCTCCATAAGGCGCATCATGCCCACGCCGTTCTCGAGCTGGGCGTAGTCCTCATAAAACCCGTCCGGCGGCAGAGGCAGAGCGGCCTTGAGATACATCTCGTCGCCGCAGAAGAATATCCGCTCGCCGTGCCGCTCAACGCAGCCGTCGCCCAGGCGCGTGACGAGATCTATGGTCTCGGCGCTGTGCCGGGGAGTGAAGGGCTCGAGAGGATACAGCCCCTCGCGGTATTTCGTGAGCCCAACGGGGACTATCGAGACGCTGTGCACCGCCGGCCACAGCTCCTCAAGGTCGCGCATCGTCCGCTCGAGCGCCGCGCCGTCGTTCAGTCCCGGACAGCAGACGATCTGGCAGTTCATCGTGATCCCCGCCGCAGCGAACCGGCGCATGACGTCGATGCTCTCCCCCGCTCTCGGGTTGCCGAGCATCTTCACCCGCAGCTCCGGGTCGGTGGTATGCACAGAGACGTTGATGGGGCTTATCCGCAGGTCGATGACGCGCTGTATCTCGCGCTTTGAGAGGTTTGTGAGAGTGATATAGTTGCCCATGAGAAAGCTCAGACGCGCATCGTCGTCCTTGAAATAGAGCGTTTTCCTCATGTTTTTCGGAAGCTGGTCTATAAAGCAGAACACGCAGCTGTTCGCGCAGGCGCGGGGCTTGTCCATCAGATAGGTCTCGAAATCGAGACCGAGATCCTGCCCCTCGGCCTTGTCGATATGCAGCGTCCGCTCCTCCCCATCCGGGGCTGCGACGACCACCGTGAGCCGCGGGTCGTAGGAGAAGAACTTATAGTCGAGCACGTCGCGGACCTCGTGGCCGTTTATGGACACGAGCCGCTCGCCCGTATGCGCGCGCCCGTCGAGCACGCCGCCGGCGTCCACGGACTTGATGGTGTTGAGCACAGGCCTCCTCCTCTCACAGATAGCAAAAGAAGGAAAGGGCCTGCCTTTCCTTCTCAAGCTTCAATTACTTGCTCTCCTCCACGCTGAACACCACACGGCCGTTATACTGGCCGCAGGCCTTGCAGGCGCGATGAGGCAGGTGGTAAGCGCCGCAGTTGGGGCACTTGACAATGCTGGGCGTCTCCAGCTTCCAGACAGAAGAGCGTCTCTTATTCCTGCGCTGTCTGGATATTTTACTCTTGGGTACCGCCATGACTTACACCTCCCGTAGCTGTTTGCGAGCAGCTTGTTATTCTTTATCATCCAAAAGCTGCTCAAGCACAGCTAATCTTGGATCACTTTTCACGCGGCAGGCACAGGGCCCCTCGTTGAGGTTTTTGCCGCAGTTTGGGCATATGCCCTTGCAGTCCTCGCTGCATAGGAATTTGGTCTCCATATCGAGCACGAAGGCCGTTTCAAGCACCTCGTCGAGATCGAGCGCGTCGCCGACGATCTCAAAGGCCTCCGGGTCGTCCGGCTCCTCCTCCGTCACGGCGACGGCATGGAGCTCGAGCTGCTTTTCGCTCTCAAACTGCGCCCCGCAGCGGTCGCACACGCAGAGCATGTCCGCGCTGAGCGTGCCCGTGATATGCAGAACCCCGGCCTCGTTCCTGACCTCGCCCACGGCGCGGGGCGTTTTGAGGTAACGCACCACCGACGGATAATCGAGACGGGAGACGTCCACATCCGTCTCAAACGGGATGCGGGCGCCGGGAATCTCTATGATCTCTCTGAGGTTGAGCTTCATATGATCCCTCCATACAGCCGCTTTGGTATTATAAGCGATATAAGAAACAATGTCAACATGATTTTCATTGACATCGGGCGATATTTGGCGGATAATCGCATACATGAAAGAGCTTATTACAGGTAAAAATGACGCCGGGCAGCGCCTTGACCGCTTTGTCGGCAAGGCCGTGCCGCTGCTGCCGGAATCCCTTCTACAAAAGTATATACGCCTTAAACGCATAAAAGTCAACTCCAGGGGCTCAAAACGCGATTTCAGGCTCAGCGTGGGCGACGTTGTGCAGCTCTACATCAACGACGAGTTCTTCGAGGCTCCGCGCGAGGACAACGCCTATCTCAAGGTCGGCGCGCCGAAGCTCGACGTCGTTTATGAGGACGAAAACCTCCTGCTCGTGAACAAGAGCGCGGGCGTGCTGTGCCACAGCGCGGGTCAGTGGGACTACAACACCCTGATATCGCATATTCAGGCGCGCGCCTATCAGAGCGGCGAGTGGAGACCGAGGGAGGAGAATTCCTTCGCCCCCGCGCTCTGCAACCGCATAGACCGCAACACCTCCGGCATCGTCATCGCGGCGAAGAACGCCGAGGCGCTGCGTATCCTCAACGACAAGATAAAATCCCGTGAAATAGAAAAATACTATCTCTGCGTGGTCACCGGCAGACCGAAGCCGCCGCAGGGCAGGCTCGAGGGCTTTATATTCAAGGACGCCGTGAAAAACCGCGTCTATGTCCGCGAGAAGCCGGAGCCGGGCGTCAAGAGCGCCGTTACTGATTACAGGCTGCTCGCCTCGGGGGACGGTCTCTCGCTCGTGGAGTGCGAGCTGCACACCGGCCGCACGCACCAGATCCGCGCGCAGATGGCTCACGCCGGCTGGCCGCTCCTCGGCGACGGGAAATACGGCTCGGAAAAGCTCAACCGCGCGCGCGGAGAGGATGGGCAGCTCCTGTGCTCCTACCGCCTTGTTTTCCGCTTTGAAACGGACGCCGGAGCGCTGGAATACCTAAACGGACGGGAGTTCAGGGCGGACGATATTGACTTCGTCGGCAAATATTTCCCCGGCTTTCGATTTTGATTGACATTCGAGTATATAATATGTATATTCTTTTTGTATTCTGTCAGGAGCACTCCCTGTTTGCAGGGGGTGCTCCCAAGCAAAGAGGAGGAGGATAATGGCCAAAGAGCTTGTCCGGCTGTCCGATTGCCGGATGGTATTTGACGGCGAGACCGTCCTTGATTCTATCAACCTATATTTCAACGATAAGGAATTCCTTACGCTACTCGGCCCGTCCGGCTGCGGCAAGACCACGACGCTGCGGATCATAGGCGGGTTTTTGTCGCCTACCTCGGGCGACGTATTTTTTGAGGGCAAGAGGATCAATGATGTGCCGCCCTATCGCCGCAAGGTCAACACGGTGTTCCAGAAGTATGCGCTTTTCCCGCATCTGGATGTGTTCGACAATGTGGCCTTCGGGCTTAGTCTTGTTCGCCCGCGCCTCGCGGCGAACGAGATAGAGCAGCGCGTGATGGAGATGCTGGAGGTCGTGAGTCTCAAGGGCTTTGAGCACCGCAACATCATCTCCCTCTCCGGCGGTCAGCAGCAGCGCGTCGCGATAGCCCGCGCGCTTGTCAACCGCCCGCGCGTGCTCCTGCTCGACGAGCCGCTCGGCGCGCTCGACCTCAAGCTTCGTCAGCAGATGCAGCGCGAGCTGAAGGACATCCAGAAGCGGCTCGGCATTGCGTTTTTGTACATAACGCACGATCAGGAGGAGGCGCTCAACATGTCCGACCGCATCGCCATCATGCGCGACGGCGTATTCGAGCAGGTCGGCGCGCCGGAGGACATCTACGAGCGCCCCGAGACGCGCTTCGCCGCCGAATTCATCGGCCAGTCGAACTTCTTAAGCTGCACCGTCGAGGAAATGCTGCCGGACGGCGCGCCGCTGCTCGGCTTTGCCGGGCGGAAATTCCCCGGCCGCAGGGCGCCGTTTGCGCTGTCGTCGGGCGATACGGTCGATCTGTGCCTGCGCATCGAGCGCATGCGGGTGCTGCGCGCGCCGCGCGGCGAGTGCTCGATTCCGGGGATATTGACGTCGCGCCACTACGCGGGCGGCTCGATCCGCGAGACGGTCGAATTGCCGAACGGCCAGCATGCGCTCGCCATCGAGCAGTGCGGCGATGACGAGAAGATCGCCGTCGGCGAGCAGGTATTT
>CAYNMN010000063.1:0-11012 GCA_964398305.1 uncultured Oscillospiraceae bacterium | reverse complement strand
CAGGCCTTTGGGAAGCGTTCACCCTAACCATAGTGATATGGTTTATCCTGCAAATAATTGCACCGGTTAAATTTACCGAGCAGTATTTCGACAGTTATTTTAAAATCAGCAGCAGCGCCCGTGCCGAAAAGGTACGGGCGCTGCTGCTGATTAGGCTGTTTTTACTCGAACAGCGCGTTCCAGGCGTCTGCAATGGCCGCGGTATTGTCGCCAGCGGCAATCATGGCCACATAGCTGCCGTTCGTGAGCACCTGCGCCGTACCCCACGCCGCCACGGAGTCGGGATACCACGCGCCGCCGGCGGCCTGATCGTCCACGCGGGCCTGCAGGATTTCGGCCACAGCCGCGGCGTCCTGCGCTTTTTCGCAGCGCACAAACACATACTCGCTCACCACCGAGGACATCATCGGAACCTTTATCACGCTCTGGGAAAGGGCGATATCCGCAAGTCCGAAATAGTACATCTCAATGATGTCATCGGTGGACTCGATCATCGCCGGCATCTCATAGTCGCTCTCAAGCTGCGTCCAGAACGCGTCCAGATCGACGTCGGGCTCCGAGGTGTCACCGCCCGTAGCCGCGCCGCAGGCGGCAAGGCTCATCAGCATGGCGGCGGCAAGGATCGCAGATAACAGTTTTTTCATTTATTTTCCTCCGCATATTGTTTTCGCTCTTTTGACGGAGATAGTTTGTGAAAGTTCCGCATAAATAATAACGGTATCGACAAATAGTTTGGGAGCGGCCTGCGCCGCTCCCGCTGTCCGGATCATATTGCAGTTTTGACTTCGTCTTCAGCGCGCAGACGTTCCACGCAGTCCAGACAGACATTTTTGCCCCGAAAGCTGATGATGTTTTTAGTGCTGTCGCAGAATACACAGGCCGGATGATACTTGCGCAATACGATCGCGTCGCCTTCCATATAGATCTCCAGCGAATCCTTGACCGCCACATCCAGCGTTCTGCGCAGCTCGATGGGCAACACTATCCTGCCCAGCTCATCCACTTTTCTGACAATGCCGGTTGACTTCATTTGTTTACCTCCTTCGAGCGGAGTGGAAATATGTTTTACCAGCATTTGGATTATATATCCAAAAAGTTACATTGTCAAGTAAATTATGCAAAATAGTAAAAATATTATAACATAACAAGAGGTGTAACCGAAATGATGACCGCAATATTGGTTTTTATGGCGTTGACAGCCGTAATATTCGGTGCGGCAACGGGGAGGGGAGCCGAGGTGGGGAGCGCTGCTCTTGACGGAGCCCGCGCGGCTGTGGAATTCTGCCTGAGTGTGGGAGGGCTCATCTGTCTCTGGACGGGAGTGATGGAGGTGCTGCGGCGCTCAGGGCTTATGGGTGCTGTGGCGCGGGTGCTGCGTCCGGCGCTCTCGCGGCTGTTCCCCGTGTCGTCGGGGCGGAAAGAAACGATGGACGCTCTCTGCGCCAATGTGGCGGCAAATCTGCTGGGGCTCGGGAATGCGGCGACGCCGATGGGCATCAGAGTGGCGGAGGGCATGGCGCGAATAGGGGAAGGGGAGGCCGGTGACGAGCTGTGTATGCTGGTGGTGGTGAACACGGCGTCGATACAGCTCCTGCCCACGACGATAGCCTCGGTGCGTGCGGCGGCAGGGGCGGAAAATGCGTTTGACATTCTCCCGGCGGTCTGGCTTGCGTCCGTTATCTTGGTGACGGTCGGCATAGCTTCGGCAAAGCTGCTTTCGGTATTATGGCGGCGGCGCTGATAATTGCGGCGATCTGGCTCGCCGGGCTGCTGCGCGGAACGGACGTATTCCGCGCGATGACCGAGGGGGCGGGGGAGGGGCTTCGTATCGTCGCAAAAATCTTTCCGGCGCTCTGCGCGCTGCTGACGGCAGTCTATATGCTCCGCGCCTCCGGCGCTCTGGACGCGCTTACGCAGCTCCTGGCTCCGGCGCTTGCGCTGTTCGGCATCCCGTCGGAAACCGCGCCGCTGATGCTCCTGCGCCCCATCAGCGGCTCCGGCGCGCTCGCGGCGGCGTCGGAACTTATGACGGAGTATGGGGCAGACTCTGTGATAGGGCGCACGGCGGCGGTTATGATGGGCTCGACCGAGACGACCTTCTATGTGATCGCCGTATATTTCGGCGCGGCAGGCGTGAAAAAAACGCGCTGGGCTGTGCCCGCCGCACTCTGCGCAGACCTTGCGGGCTTTGCTGCGGCGGCCGCCGCCGTGAGATGGCTGATGTGAGCCCCGTGCTTTCCGAATACTTCAGAAAAAAGTTCATTTGCCTCTTTACAAACCGCGCAGTATATGTTATATTCTTATCAGACGAATTGTTAAAGAAATGTCATAGTTCTTGTCTTCTCTTTTTCTGTATCTTTTCCTATCTTCTCTCACTTATTCAACGCAAGCTCAAAGCACCGCGCACCGGCTGCATCACCGGAGCGCGGTGCTTTGAGCTTTTATCCCGTCAAAGTCAGCGCTTGGCGCATTCGGAAACCCTCGCGCGTAATAATCTACCTTGTCAGCGGGACGCGAGCGGGTTATAATACTATAAAAAGTGTCGGAGGCGGCGCGGATGGACTACAAGACAGACATCGAGATAGCGCAGGCGTGCGAAAAGCGCAGGATAACGGAGATCGCGGCGAAGGCCGGGATAGACGAGAAGTACCTCGAATTATACGGCAACTACAAGGCGAAGGTGGATTACCGGCTCCTGAAGGACATGGTGGAAAAGCCTGACGGCAAGCTGGTGCTGGTGACGGCCATAACGCCCACACCGGCGGGCGAGGGCAAGACCACCACCACCGTGGGTCTGGCGGACGGACTGCGGAGAATAGGCAAAAACAGCGTCGTTGCGCTGCGCGAGCCCAGTCTGGGCCCTGTGTTCGGCGTGAAGGGCGGAGCGGCCGGCGGGGGCTATGCCCAGGTCGTGCCGATGGAGGACATCAACCTCCACTTCACCGGCGACTTCCACGCCATAGGAGCGGCGAACAATCTGCTCGCGGCGATGCTGGATAACCACATCCAGCAGGGGAATACGCTTGGCATAGACCCGCGGAGAATAACGTGGCGCAGAGCCGTGGACATGAACGACAGGCAGCTCCGGAGCATCGTGATCGGCCTCGGCGGCAAGGCCAACGGCACTCCGCGCGAGGACGGGTTCGACATCACCGTGGCGAGCGAGATCATGGCCGTGCTCTGCCTCGCGGGCGACATCCCCGATCTCAAGGCGCGGCTCGCGCGCATCATCGTGGGCTACACCTACGGCGGCGAGCCGGTGACGGCGGGACAGCTCAAGGCTCAGGGCGCGATGGCGGCGCTCCTCAAGGACGCGCTCAAGCCCAATCTGGTGCAGACGCTCGAGGGCACGCCCGCGTTCATACACGGCGGCCCCTTCGCAAACATTGCGCACGGCTGCAACAGCGTGACGGCGACGCGCATGGCGCTCAAGCTCGGCGACTACGCGGTGACGGAGGCCGGCTTCGGCGCGGACCTCGGCGCGGAGAAGTTCCTCGACATCAAGTGCCGCATGGCGGGGCTCAAGCCCTCTGCCGTCGTTGTCGTGGCGACCGTGCGCGCGCTCAAGCACCACGGCGGCGTCGCAAAGGCCGACTTGGGAGCCGAGAACCTTGCGGCGCTCGAAAAGGGCCTGCCTAACCTTTTGCAGCACGTTGAGAACATAACGACGGTGTATAAGCTGCCCTGCGTGGTGGCCATAAACCGTTTCCCGACGGACAGCGAGGCGGAGCTGAAGCTCATCGAGGACAAATGCCGGGCTCTCGGCGTGAACGTGGCGCTCAGCGAGGTCTGGGGCAAGGGCGGCGACGGCGGCGTGGCTCTTGCGGAGGAGGTCGTGCGCCTGTGCGGGGAGCACAACGGCTTCACCTATTCCTATGACGCGGACATGTCCATCATGGAGAAGCTCAATGCGATAGCGACGAGGATATACCGCGCGGACGGCGTGGATCTGGTGGAGAAGGCGCCGAAGCAGCTTGAGGAGCTGGAGGCTCTGGGCTTCGGGAAGCTGCCCATCTGCGTTGCCAAGACGCAGTACAGCTTTTCGGATGACCCGAAGAAGCTCGGCGCGCCCAGAGGTTTCCGCGTAGCTGTGCGAAACCTGAAGGTCAGCGCGGGCGCGGGCTTCATAGTGGCGCTCACGGGAGAAATAATGACCATGCCGGGCCTGCCGAAGGTCCCGGCGGCGGAGAAGATCGACGTCGACAAAAACGGCGTCATCACGGGGTTATTCTAATGAGCATGAAAGACATGACGATAGGCGAGTTTGCCGACGCGCTCGCGTCCTCGGCGCCCACACCGGGCGGCGGGGGAGCGGCTGCGCTCTGCGGCGCTCTTGGCGCGGCTCTGGGGACGATGGTGGGCTCGCTCACGGTCGGAAAAGCCAAATATGCCGACAGGGAGCCGGAGCTTAGAGCGCTCATGGAGAAGTCCGAGCGCATAAGAGCGCGGCTCGTGGAGCTTGTCGACGGCGACGCGGAGGCTTTTGCGCCGCTCGCCGCGGCCTACTCGCTGCCTAAGGACGCGCCGGGGCGGGGAGAGACTATGGAAAAATGTCTCAGAGCTGCCGCCGCCGCGCCGATGGAGATACTTGAGCTCTCCTGCGAGACTATAGGGCTGATGCGCGGCTTCGCCGATATGGGCAGCGCGCTTTCGGTGTCGGACGCCGGCTGCGGCGCGGTGCTGTGCTGGAGCGCGATGTACGCCGCGGCGCTGAATGTGCGCGTGAACACGCGGCTGATGGCGGATCGGGAGTATGCCGACGCAATGAACGCGCGTGTCGAAGCGCTGATGGGCGAGAACTGGCAGATAGCCGACAGTGTTTACGAGGACGTTTACGGGAGGCTGAAATGAGCGGGCTTTTGACGGGCGCTCCGGTCGCGGCGGCGATGGACGGTGAGACGGCGGCGCGCGTGAGCGCGCTTGGAGCAAAGGGCATAGTCCCGACGCTCGCGCTGCTGCGCGTGGGTGATCGGGCCGACGTCGCCGCATATGAGCGCGCCGCCACAAAGCGCGCGGAGAAGCTCGGAATCGAGACCAGAAGCGTCGCTTTGCCGGAGAATACGGAGCAGGCAGCTTTAATATGTGAGCTGGAGAAGCTCAACGCGGATGCGTCCGTCCACGGCATACTGATGTTTCGCCCGCTGCCCGGGACGCTCGACGAGCGCGCGGCCTGCGCCGCCATATCGCCGGAGAAGGACGTGGACGGAGTGACGCCCTCGTCGATGTCGCGGACGTATTCCGGCGCTGGCGCCGGGTATCCGCCCTGCACGGCGCAGAGCGTTATGGAGCTTTTGCGGTATTACGGCGCGGAGCCGGCGGGGAAGCGTGCGGCGGTGATCGGGCGCAGCCTTGTGATCGGGCGGCCTGTTGCGATGCTGCTTCTCGCGGCGAACGCGACGGTGACGCTCTGCCACAGTCAAACGGCGGAGCTGCCCTCGGTCACGCGGGAGGCTGACGTTGTCGTCGCGGCGATAGGCTGCGGCGAATCGCTCGGCGCGGAGTTCTTCCGCGCCGGACAGACGGTGATAGACGTCGGCGTCAATCGGTCGGAGACGAAGGGAAAGCTCGTGGGCGACGTGGATTTCGACGCCGTGGAGCCTGTCGTCGGGGCGATCACGCCCGTCCCCGGCGGCGTGGGCAGCGTCACTACCGCCGTCCTCTGCCGCCACGTCGTTGAGGCTGCGGAGAGAGCGGGCGTCTGAGCGGCGGCTTAATTAATGCATTAGATAATGATACCGCGCCGGAAGACCGGCGCGGTATCATTCTTCCCAAAACAGCTCGTCGAGAGTCCTGCCGAGCACGCGGCAGATGGCGCGGCAGAGTCGTATCGTGGGGTTGTAATCGCCCTTTTCTATGGCGTTTATCGTCTGGCGCGAGACTCCGACGGCGTCGGCCAGCTCCTGCTGAGATAGGTCGAGCGCGGAGCGCGCCGATTTGAGACGAAGATTCTTCATTCGTCGCCGCCCTGTTTTTCCGCCCGCTTATCCATTAAATACTTTATAAGCCCGGCGACTGTTACGCACAGGAAGAGGGCGCAGATAACGCAGTAGAGCGTCAGTGTCAGCCGCCACTCGCCCTGAGTGCGACCCTCTATAATAAGTCCGACGATCTGGACGCCCATGATCACAAAACCGGAGGAGAAGACCACCACGCGGCCCCTTTGGCCGACGGGCGTGAAAGCATCCTTGAAGATGCAGATGATCTCGTGGATTACAAACGATATGGCAAGACCGGCGGAGCTGAGCGCGACGACGATGCCGAGCATCTCTCCGGAGGCCGTCACATTCGAAAGCCTGTAATAGCAATACCACCACGTCAGAATGGTATACGCCGCGAGCACTAAGTACGACACACCCCAGGCCGATCGGCGCGCTATTTTCTGCCGCTCGTCGAACGCTTCCTTTTTCTCGCCGCTCGAGCAGATAAAGATCACGATGCCGGCGATTACTATGATGATAAATATATCCGCGAATACCGATCTGCCCACGCTCATCACCCCTTACGCCCAGTATATGATAAGCACGACATAATGTCAAGTATATATTACATTACTATTTGCGTAGCCATAGTTGTGACCATTTGTAGCCGCCGGACATAAGAATACCGCGCCGGGAAACCGGCGCGGTTTTGCCGTATTATTCTGTCCTTATCAGTCGTTGTGGATGTACTGCTTCTGGACGTGGATGATGCCGCGCGGGCAGGTCTCGGCGCAGTGGCCGCAGCCCGTGCACTTGGAGTAATCGATGACGGCGACGTTGTTCTCTACCGTTATCGCCTGAGCCTCGCACTCGCGCTGGCACTTCATGCAGCCGATGCAGCCCTGATCGCAGTACTTGCGGGTCTGCGCGCCGCGGTCTCCGCTGCGGCAGCCGACGAGCACCTTCTGGTCATACGGCACCTTCTGGATGATCTTCTTCGGGCAGGCGCCGGCGCAGGCCATGCAGGCGACGCACTTTTCGCGATCTACCTCGGCCACGCCGTTGACAATGTGCATGGCGCCGAATTTGCACGCGCGCACGCAGTTGCCCATGCCGACACAGGAGAACTGGCAAAGCTTGGGGCCCTTGTTGCCGAAGCGCATGGCGGCCATGCAGTCCTGCGGGCCGTCATAGTCGAAGAAGAGCTGCGCGTGGTCGGTGCCGCCGGAGCAGGGGACGAAGGCGACATATTTCACGTCCGGCGCGGCGTCGAGCCCCATGATGGAGGCGACCTTCGCAGCCGTGGAAGCGCCGCCGGCAACGCACTTGTTGCAGGGCGCTTCGCCCGCAACCACGGCGGCGGCATAACCGTCGCACCCGGGGAAGCCGCAGCCGCCGCAATTGGCGCCGGCAAGAGCCTCGCGCACTTCCGTGACGCGCGGATCCTGATCTACATGGAATATCTTCGCCGCATAGGCGAGCAGAGCGCCGAACAGCGCGCCGAGTATGCCGAGAACGGCAATGGCTTTAATAATTTCTATCATTCCGCCGCCCCCTTACCAGATACGCATCCCGCTGAAGCCCATGAACGCGAGGGCCAGCAGACCGGCGCTCACAAGGCATATCGGGAAGCCCTCGAAGCTTTCGGGGTAGTCGGCGAACTGCAGACGGTCGCGCACCGTGGCGAACAGGATGATAGCCACGAGGAAGCCGATGCCGCCGGTGATGCCGTACACGACGCTCTCGATGAAGGTGTAGGTCTTCTGCACGTTCAGCAGCACGACGCCGAGCACGGCGCAGTTGGTGGTGATGAGCGGCAGATAGATGCCGAGCGCCGTATAGAGCGAGGGTACCATCTTCTTGAGGAACATCTCGACGAACTGGACGAGCACCGCGATAACGAGGATGAACGCGAGCGTCTGCATGTATTCGAGTCCGAGTCTGACGAGCAGGTATTCGTTCACGACCCAGCAGATGGCGGAGGCGAGACCCATTACGAAGATGACCGCCACGCCCATGCCGAAGGCCGTGTCCACCTTTGTGGAGCAGCCGAGGAACGGGCAGATGCCGAGGAACTGGGAGAAGATGAAGTTGTTGATGAGTATGGCGCCGAGGGATATGGACATAAGAGAAGTAAACATTATTCAGCGCCCTCCTTTGCATTGCTTCCAACTTCGACGAGCGCGGCTCTTGCCGCGGCGTCCTTCTTGTCCTCGGCCTTGCGCAGAGCGTACTGCATGAGCGCGATCAGGAAGCCGAGAGTGAGGAAGCCGCCGAAGGGGAGTATGAGCAGCATCGCGCCGTACTCCGACGGGAATATCTGTATGCCGCTGCCGGTGCCGTCGAGCACCACGCGCAGGTAGCCCTGCGAGAGGTCGAGCAGACCGCCGCCGAAGCTGCCCTTGCCGAGGAACTCGCGGATGATGCACATCGCGAGCAGCACGCAGGTGTAGCCGAAGCCCTGGAATATACCGTCGAAGAAGCAGGGGCCGATGCTCTCGTGCTGGCAGAAGGCCTCGGCTCTGCCGATGATGATGCAGTTGACGACGATAAGCGGTATGAACACGCCGAGGGAGGCGGAGAGGGCGGGCACGAAGGCCTGTATGAGCAGGTCTACTATTGTGACGAAGCCCGCTATTACGACGACGAAGATCGCCAGACGTATTTCATTGGGGATTATCTTGCGTATCGCGGAAATGACCACGTTGCAGCAGGTCAGGATGATGAGCACCGAAAGGCCCATGCCGAGACCGTTGAAGAGCGTCGTGGTGATGGCCATGGTCGCGCACATGCCAATGCGCTGGACAAGCACCGGGTTGTTGGTGATCAGACCTTCTTTAAACTGTTTACCGATATTCATTCCTCACACCCTCCTTAACCCAGACTTGCCACGGCGTCCATGGCGGTGTTTACGGCGCCGGTAACGGCTGTGGAGGTTATCGTGGCGCCGGAGATGCCCTGTATCGTGCCGCCGTTCTTTGTGAGAGCGACGTGCTCGGTCGAGCCGATGTACTGGTCGCGGAAGACCGATTCGGTGGCCTTCGCGCCGAGACCGGAGGTCTCCGCCTGGCTGATGAGCGACACGCCGGACACGGAGCCCGTGGCGTCGATGCCGACAGCTGCCGTGATGGTGCTCTGCGCGCCGGAGAAGGAGAGCTCGACGACGTAGCCCTCGCCGCCGCTCGCGGCGCTTATGGAATCCACGATCGTGTAGGTGTCGGCGTCAAAATCGACCTCGTCATAGGTCTCGCCCTCGGCTATCGGGAGCACCTCGGCATAGGCGGCAGCCCTCGCGGCGGCCTTCTGTGCCGCTATGCGGTCTCTGGTGAGCAGGTTCACGAAGCCCAGCACGCCGGAGGTGATCGCCGCAACGAGGAAGAGGACGAGCGTCAGCTTGAGAATCTGGTTGGGGCTCTTTTTTGTTTCAGTCATCAGACGGTCGCCTCCTTTGCAGCCTTTTTCGCAGCTTTGTCGGCGGCCTTCCTGGCCTTGACATCCTCGCGGGAAACGCCGAACTGGCGGGGCTTTGTGAGCTGGTCGATGAACCATGTGCAGCAGTTCATGATGAGTATGGCGTAGGTAACGCCCTCGGCATAGGAGCCGAAGTAGCGGATGAGCACCGTCAGCGCGCCGCAGCCTGCGCCGAATATGAGCTGACCTGTGAGCGTAACGGGGCTCGAGCAGTAGTCGGTCGCCATGAAGCAGGCGCCGAGCATCAGACCGCCGGAGCAGAGGTTGAGGAGCATCCAGTCCACATTGCCGTAGCCCTCGTGCCCGAATATCAGGCAGAGCACGGCGACCGTGCCGAGGAAGGCCGCGGGGATGCGCCAGGTGATGACCTTGCGGATGAGCAGGTACGCCGCGCCGATGAGAATGGCGACCGTACTGATCTCGCCTATGCAGCCGGGGATCGCGCCGAGGAACATGGACTTGAGAGTGATGAACCCGGGCAGCGCCTCGCCGGAGTAGAGGTAGCTGAGCGGCGTGGCCATCGTGGTCGCGTCTATAACGCCCTTGAGGACGTTGGGCACGGCCCAGGTGGTCATGATGACGGGGTAGGAGAACAGGAACGCCCTGCCCGCGAGAGCCGGGTTGAGGAAGTTCTTGCCGATGCCGCCATAGAGCTGCTTGACTATCACGATGGCGAAGAAGGAGCCGATTATGGGGATCCACCACGGCGCTGAGGCGGGCAGCACGCAGGTGAGCAGCACGCCCGTGACGACGGCGGAGAGATCGCCGATGGACTGGGGCTTTTTCATGAGCTTGCGGTAGCCCCACTCGAAGAATACGCACGAGACCACCGAAACGGCGAGCAGCAGAACGACCTTGTAGCCGAACATATACGCGCCCACGCCCAGCGCCGGAACAAGAGCGATGATGACGTCGAGCATTATAGAGCTCGTGTCGCGCTTTGTGCGGAGTATGGGGTTGGAGGTCACTTTAAAGATTCTTTTTTCTTCCATTATGCTTTGACCTCCTTTGCTTCGGCTTCCTTGGCGGCCTCGGCCTCGGCCTTGGCCTTCGCGGCCTCTGCGCGGGCCTTATCCTCGGCGCGCTTGGCGTTGAGCATGGCCTTGCCGAGCTTGAAGGTGTGGGTGAGCGGAAGACGTCCCGGGCAGCCGTAGGAGCAGGAGCCGCACTCGAAGCAGTCCATAACGTGGTATTCCTGCATCTTGGCGAGGTCGCCCTTCTTGACATACATGTACATATACATCGGCTCGAGCTTCATCGGGCAGTGCGCTATGCAGTTGCCGCAGCGGATGCAGACGGGGTCCTCCTTCTCGAGATTGTCCTTGGCAGTGAACACGAGCAGACCGGACGCGCCCTTGACGCTGCCGGCCGTGATATCCGCAACGCAGATACCCATCATCGGGCCGCCCATGCAGATGCGCTCGGGCTCGCCGACGAAGCCGCCGGCCTGCTCAAAGATGTGGTAGAGCGGGGTGCCGAAGCGGACGAGGAGGTTTTTAGGCTCCTTGATGCCGCTGCCGGCGACGGTCACGACGCGCTCGATGGAGGGCATGCCCTCATAGCAGGCGCGGTAGATAGTATAGGCCGTGTATGTACTCACAACGTTGCATCCGACGCCGGAGG
>CAYNMN010000062.1:0-11062 GCA_964398305.1 uncultured Oscillospiraceae bacterium | reverse complement strand
TCCGCTCCGCCGGCGCGCAGATAACAGGCAAACACGCTGCCCGCCGCACCGGAGCCTATCATCGCTACTTTCGTGACTCATCGCCTCCGTCTTATGTTCAGTATCAATCTAACACACTTTTGAGAATAAATCAAAATCAAAGCATATTTCTTTTTCGTTCTTTTCGTCCCGCCGGCATCGCCGTCGGGAAAAGTCCGTCAGATCGGCGCATCCCGCGCGTCGGATCCCGCGTCCGCGGAGGAGCTTTTGACCAAAAAGGCCGTGAGATTGAAAAAAAATAGTCAGACTTTATGTAACAAAACCACAAATCGGACATCAAAAATAAACTAAAACTGCAAAAGAAAATAAAGAAATAAATACACTATTGACAAATATACCCGTGATTTATTAAAGTAGGAACATATTTTTTGCGGCCGGACAAAATGGCTACGGGAATTGATGCAATCCCCTGTTGCATGCTATTCTGACCGCATACCCGGCAGAGAGAAGAGAGCACATTATTTCAGGAGAAAGAAAGGGAAAGACATGGAGAAAGACAAATCCAAGATCGTGCGCGGCACATGGGCGGCTGGCTTTACAGTAGCGTCCGTGTGGTTCGGCACACACGTCGGCGCGGGCTTCGCGACCGGCAACCAGGTAATGTAGTATTATGTAAACTACGGTTGGACTGCAATGCTGTTCCCCCTGCTGTCGATGGGACTGCTCGCGTATGTAATGTATGTCATAATGAAGTACGCCAGAATACGCGGCTTCGACAACTACAAGGACACCTTCCGCGACCTGTGGGCGCCGTATTCCTGGATGGAGCTCACCTTTGAGCTCTTCTACATAGTCATAATCCTCGCCGCCGTCGCAGGCTGCATATCCGGCGCCGCCGACCTGCTGAACAGCTTCATACCCATCGGCTCGCTCATGTGCACGATAATCGTCACGGCGATGCTCATACTCCTTTCGATATTCGGCGTAAAGCTCATTATCGCCGCCTCCACGTTCCTCTCCGCCGCCATTCTCGTTGTGGCCGGCATAATGATAGTATCCGGCATAAGCACCCACACCGCCGAGATCGGCACCGGTGTGGCCCAGGGTCTCAACAACACCGGAACGGCCATCTGGCGCGGCGTATTCGTATACTGCGGCTTCCAGTGCGTATCCGTCCCCGCAATGATCTCCGCCGCCACCACCCTGAATAACAAGGGCGTCAAGAAGGCCGCCATTCTCGGCGGCATCATGAACGGCGGCATGCTCGCCCTGTCGGGCGTCATGCTCATCGGTTGGTATAACGAGATCGTCGCGGCCGGCGCTCAGAGCCTGCCGAACCTCTTCATCTGCCAGTCCATCGGCTGGAGCTGGCTGCTCGGCCTCTACTCCATCCTGCTGTTCTGCGCCTTCGTTTCCACGAGCGTCACCCTCATTTATACCCTTATCAACCGCTTTGAGGGCAAGCTCTTCCCGAAGGCCATCCCCCAGATCAAGCTGCGCAAGACGATCGTCGGCATCATTGTTATCGGCCTGTGCATGCTCGTCAGCCGCATGGGACTTACCAACATCATCAAGTACGCCTACGGCTACGACGGCTACCTCGCTCTCGCGGTCATCGTGCTGCCGGTCATCATAATCGGCAACATCAAGAACAAGAAGTACCTCAAGGAGCATCCCAACGCTCTCAAGGTCGTGGACGCCGAGCTCGTCGATGAGATGATCCCCGACGCCGCCGAGGAGCGCGAGGAGGAAGCCATCCTTGACGAGATAAAAGAGGAGAAGGTCGAAAAGTGAGCAAATGGGCAAAGTGGCTCATCGTTGTAGGAGCCATGGCGATCTTTGTGGTAGCTTTTCTGCTCGTCTCAAAATACTCGTCGTTAACTCTCGGCCCGCTGCCGGTCTTTCTGGTGTGCGCCGCGCTCTATGCGCTTGGATACCTCTGGACCCGTCCCCGGGGCGAGGACAAATAACCAAAAATCTCACGGCGGACACAGTCCGCCGTGAGATTTCAATTTATCGAAAAGCTTTTTTCGATAAATTGAATTCTTTTTATTAAACGTGAAAGACACCCTTCCCGGGTTTCTTTCACACTTTCTTCCTCCCCGTAATCCGGATAAGCCGCGATTCTTTGAAAGGCTCCTTTCTCGCGGCGGACTGTGTCCGCCGTGAGAATTTCTTTTTCTTGTATTAAATGACATAAGGTGATAAAATTACATGATTGCAGACAGCAGGAGGTGGGTCTAATGAACGAAATATTTGATATTGCCCTTGCCCCTGAGGGCGAACGGAAGATCGCCTGGGTAAAGCGCAATATGCCCATATTGTGGGGCATCGAGGAGGATTTCAGCGTATCCCGACCGTTTGCCGGTCTGAAGGTAGCGCTCTCGGTGCATCTCGAGGCCAAAACGGCATATCTTTGCCGGCCGAGATGTTTGTCACAGGCTCCAACCCACTCTCCACTCAGGACGACGTGGCCGCCGCGCTCGCCGCGGGCGGCATGGAGGTCCACGCGGTGCACGGCGCGCCGACGGAAGTATACAGGCGCCACATCGAGGCCGTTCTCGCCGTCGGCCCGAACATAATAATCGACGACGGCGGAGAGCTCGTCGACCTCATGCACGGCAAATACTCCGCGCTGCTGCCGGGGGTTATCGGCGGCTGCGAGGAGACCACCACCGGCATCATCCGCCTGCGCCAGCGCGAGCGGGACGGGAAGCTCGCCTTCCCGATGATGACGGTGAACGACGCCGACTGCAAGCACCTTTTCGACAACCGCTACGGCACGGGCCAATCCGTCTGGGACGGCATCATGCGCACGACGAATCTCATCGTCGCGGGCAAATATGTCGTCGTATCCGGCTACGGCTGGTGCGGCAAGGGCGTGTCCATGCGCGCGAAGGGTCTTGGGGCGAAGGTAATAGTCACTGAGACCGACCCAATACGCGCGCTCGAGGCCTATATGGACGGCTTTGAGGTCATGCCGATGCGCCTGGCGGCGCAGAGGGGCGACATTTTCTGCACGGTCACCGGCTGCCGCGACATAATCACGCCCGAGCACTTTGAGCTTTTCAAGGACGGCGCGATCCTCTCCAACGCCGGACACTTCAACGTTGAGATCGACATTGCCGCGCTCGAGGCTCTCGCCGTGAGAAAATACGAGGCGCGCCACAACATAACGGGCTATGAGCTGCCCAACGGCCGCACGGTATTCGTAATTGCCGAGGGCAGGCTCGTTAACCTCGCCGCGGCGGACGGACACCCCGCGGAGATAATGGATATGTCCTTCGCCATTCAGGCGCTCTCGGCCGAGTACCTTGTGAAGAACAGGGGAAGGCTGACGGCCGCCGCTCACAGAGTCCCGCGCGATATCGACGACGCCGTGGCGCGACGAAAGCTCGCCTCGCTCGGTGCAGAGATCGACTGTCTCTCACGGACACAGGAGGAGTATATCGGCGTGTAAAAAAAACATTTCCCTGCAAAGGCGGTGAGTCCCATGGAAAACATGGATTACGAGGCGCTGCGCGATAAGCTCTTTGAGCTTATGGACAGCCGCCGCTTCAAAACGCTCCAGAACGAGCTGGAGGATATGAACGAATTTGACGTGGCCGAATTCCTCACGGAGCTCGGTCAGGACGACCCGAAGCTCATGGCGACCGTGTTCCGTCTGCTCTCCAAGGGGCGCGGAGCGGAGGTCTTTGCCGAGCTCGACGCTCCCGAGCAGGAGGCCGTCATCAACTCCATCACCGACACCGAGCTCGCCGCGATCGTCGAGGACATGTATGTCGACGACGCCGTGGACATGATGGAGGAGCTGCCGGCGAACGTCGTAAAGCGCGTGATGCGCACGGCGACGCCCTCTACCCGGGCGCTCATAAATCAGTATCTCAAATACCCCGAAAACTCCGCCGGCAGCATTATGACGGCCGAGTTCATCGACCTGAAAAAATACATGAACGTGCACGAGTCCATTGCCCGCATCCGCCGCATCGGAGAGGACAAGGAGACCATCTACGTCTGCTATGTCACCTCAGGCGACAGGACGCTCGAGGGCGTCGTGACGGTCAAGGATCTGCTCCTTGCCGACGACGACGCGGTCATCGAGGACATCATGGACTCGAACGTCATCTTCTCGCACACGGGCGACGATCAGGAGGACGTGGCGGACAAGATCTCCGACTACGACCTGCTGGCCATCCCGGTTGTGGACAAGGAAGGCCGTCTCGTCGGAATCATCACGGTCGACGACGTCATCGACGTCATGGAGGAGGAGACCACGGAGGACATCGAAAAGATGGCCGCCATCACGCCTTCCGACAAGCCCTATCTCAAGCTCTCCGTTGTGGACATCTGGAAGAACCGCATCCCCTGGCTGCTGCTGCTGATGATATCCGCGACCTTCACCGGCATGATAATAAACAGCTTTGAGAGCGCGCTGTCCGTCTGTGCCGTGCTGACGGGCTTCATCCCCATGCTGATGGACACGGGCGGTAACTCCGGCTCTCAGGCCTCCGTCACGATCATCCGCGGACTCTCACTGGGCGACATCGAGTTTTCCGAGATCTTCCGGGTCATCTGGAAGGAGATCCGCGTCTCCGTGCTGTGCGGCGTTTCCCTCGCGGCGGTGAGCTTTGTGAAGATCCTGCTTGTGGACAGGCTCCTGCTGGGTAACTCCGATATCACCCTCGCCGTGGACGCGGTGGTGTGCCTGACTCTGGCGCTTACGGTGTTCTGCGCCAAGCTCGTCGGCTGTACCCTGCCCATGCTGGCCGAGAAGATCGGCTTTGACCCGGCTGTGATGGCCAGCCCCTTCATAACCACGATCGTGGACGCCATATCGCTGCTTATATACTTTGGCCTCGCCACGGCGATACTACAATTTTAAGGAATAAGGCACTCGGGACAGATGGATATTTCAGTTGTACTCAACCAGATGGGCATTCTGGTGCTCATCATGCTCATCGGCTTCATATGCGCGAAGATAAAGCTCACGGGGCCGCAGTTCACAAAGAGCTGCTCGGCGGTCGTGATGAACGTGCTGCTCGTGAGCACGATACTCTCCTCCGCCATGCAGAGCGACCTGTCGCTCTCGATAGGCAAGGTGTTCGGTCTCATGGGCGTCGGCACGCTGATGCTCGCCGTGAGCGCGGCGGCGGGGCTCGCGGCGCCGAGGCTGCTCGGCATAAAGGGCGACGACAGGGGTCTTGCGTTCTTCATGATACTGCTCATGAACTCGGTGTTCGTCGGCTATCCGGTGATAGAGGCGGTCTACGGCCCGGAGGGCGTGTTTTACGCCTCGCTCTCCAACATCCCCTTCAACATTGTCGCCTACACCGTCGGCGTGGGCGCCGTGCGCGGGTGGAAGGGCGGTCTTACGCTCCGCAGCGCCGTCTCCCCGCCGCTCATTGCGACGGTCGTCGCCGTGGTCATAATGCTCACTCGCGTGCAGCTCCCCGCCGTGATAACCGACACCTGCTCAACTCTCGGTAAGGCCACGGTGCCGATGTGCATGCTCGTAATAGGCACGTCCCTCGGCGGCGTTTCCGTGCGCCGTGCCATAAGCGACTGGCGGGTATATGTGCTCTCTTTCGTGCGCCTGCTGGTCTGTCCCGTGCTAACCTGGCTGGTGCTGGGGCTCGTGGTCTCCGACCCCATGACGCTCGGAGTATATACGATTCTCGCCGCTTCTCCCATCGCCATGCTCGCAACGGTATTCGCCGTGCAGTACGGCAAAAACGAGACCTTCGCCTCGGAGGGCGTGTTCATAAGCACGGTGCTCTCAGCGGTAACGATGCCTCTGATCGTGTGGCTGCTTATACTTTAAATACAGCAAGATAAACTAATTATTTGTATGTGGAAATGATTGCGATGGTAAAAATAGGCGGTTCAGCAATTTGACGTAGGCGTGAAGGTCCCCCCCCTGTCATCCTGAGCGCAGCGAAGGATCTTCCGTGGGATAGCGTATGCCCCAATCGAATACGTAGGGAACGGTCTTGACCGTTCCGTGGTCGGATTATTGCCAACGTAGATGATATTCGTACCCGCGGAACGGTCAAGACCGTTCCCTACGGCTTGTTTTTTGTATTACATTTTTTTCGGCGGCATGTTGTTTTCGGCGGTTAATTATTTCCGATGGTATATATCTTTGCCGTACGGGCGACCCTATGTGGTCGCCCGCGTGAATGGATCGCCTTTCTCTTCGCCGCCGAAGAGAAAGGCGGAAAGAGAAGCCGCCAAAAGGGGGATTTCGTTTTCCCCCTTTTGGAAATCCCCTTAAATCGACACCGTAAGGGAGGGGCCTCGGCCCCCCCCTTGCAGGGTCAACCCCCCCGGATAGCGCCTGCGGGCGCGGGGTGAGGACGCCGGGGAAAGGGTGCGGGCGACCACACAGGGTCGCCCCTACGAGAAGAATGGACGGTTCGATTATCACCGACGTCGGATATTGTGTATATCCCAAATCGAATACGTAGGGAACTGTCTTGACTGTTCCGTGGCACATTTATCACCGACGTCGGTCGTATTCGTTCCCGCGGGCGACCACGCAGGGTCGCCCCTACGAGGGGAATGGACGTTACAAAAATCTGTTTGCGGATGGTCAAGCCGATGCCGGCCTTGTTACCCTGCATCCAACGCCAAGCGGTTATCTTTTCGGAGCAAAGTCAGCGAAGCGCACTTTGCGCAGAAAAATCATGGAGCAGCGCCTTGCGCGCTGCGGATCAACGCGCGCCGCGCACACAAAAAACAGGCTGCCCTTAGGCAGCCTGTTTTTGATATGCGCTGTCAGATTTTTCTGTCGCGCACCTGCTTGTCATAGACATACTTGTGCATAAAGGGATAGATGACGTAATATATGAGCTTGTTCTCGCCGTTGAACATATAAATGGCGAAGGTAACGACAAAGCCGATGAGGGCGAAGAGACTCAGTTTGCCAATGAGCTTTCCGGCAAATTTCTTGACGGAGCAATTACATTTCTTCATATTTCTCATACCGCCTTTCTTACCACGCCTCGGAGTCGTCGAAGTCCACGAGAGTCTCGTCAAGAGGCTTCTCGCCGAGGACGACGGACATATAGTTGCTGACCTGCTTGCGCATATCCCGACGGGATATCGTGCGGCAGTCCTCCAGATCGTGCTCTACGAACATGAAGTGGAAGCCGAGGTCGTGCGCCTGCTCCTCAAGCAGAGCGTGAACGCCGTTCATGCCCTTGCAGGAGACGTTGTCGTTGACCATGACCATGTCGCAGTTCATCTTCTTGGCCCAGTCCCAGACGGCGTTGACATTGTCCCAGCCGCCGACGGCGTGGTGGCGCATAACGCCCTTCTCGGAGAACTTGGCGAGGTCTATGAGCGCCTGCTCGGGGTCCTGAGTGTCTATCATGTTGTGGCCCATCGTGGAGTCCATGTTCAAAACTATCGCGAGACCCCAGCAGTTCTGGCACCAGGTCGGGAAGTCGGTATAGTACACGGCGGAGGGGCCCCACAGGAACGCGCGGTGGCGGGTCTTGCCGCCGAACGGCTGATACTTGCGCTCGTACTGCTTGTAGAGTATCTTCATGACCTTGCGGTCCACCTTGGTGAATCTCGGATCGAGACCGTTCGCGCTCGCCCACTCGAAGAGCTTGTAGAGCGTCTCGGCTATGCCGCAGAGAGCGGAATACGGGGTCTTGAGGATCTCCCACTTCTCGATCTCCATCTGGTTCTGCGCGTTCATTTCCTTCGCGGCGGCAAACAGTGCGTCCCAGTCGTACTTCTCGTCATAGGTCTCCTCAAGGAACTTGATGGTGGCGCGCAGCTCCGCGGCGGAGTAGACGTGGCCACCCTCCTCGTTGTGTATCATCGAGAAGGCGAAGACGTGATCCTCAACGCCCTTGGAGGCGAAGCGGCGGCGCTGGAACATGGAGGTCGCCTCGGAGGCGTTGCAGGGCTGGTTGGTGGAGAGTATGCCCTTGCCAAAGTCGGGGAAATCGTCGTTTATCGTAACGCCGGTCTCCGCCGAGCAGCGGGAGCAGACGTCCGCGGGCAGACCGTAGGACTCGGCGATGTCGATGTAGTAGGGCTCGAGCTTCTGGTCAATGTCGCAGATAACAAATTCGGGGAAGGTCTGTATCGGGATGGGGGTGAGGTTCGGGAATCCGCCCATGAACAGCGGCGGGATGGTCTCGTCCATGCTCACCATCTTGTCGGTCTTGGGCCCGCCGCCGAGACGGCGGTCGTTCGCGAGGGAATCGCCGATCTTTCCGGCGAGGCACGCGACGATGGCATGCATATGCATATCGGCAACACGGAGCTCGGGGCCGCGGAAGCCCTCAAAGAGGCGGTTGGCAAAGTTGAAGGTGCCGAGGAAGGAGCACATCCAGCGGTACTCCAGCATGCCCTTTACGACGGGGATGGGCGCGCTCGCGGCCATCATGCCGAGCGAGCCGAGGTTTTTGAGCCAGTACCAGTAATCAAAGAGCGTGTCGCTGCAGCCGCGCCACTCGCGGTATTTTTCGATGCCGGTCTTGTCGTAGTAGCGGTCGCGCTGGCCGCCCATGCCGTTTTCGGCGCGCCAGATCGGGTCGTACTTCTGGAGCTTTTTATCTATTGCCGCAAAAACAGGATTTTTCATTTTCGCACCTCCCCCTCTCAAGAATTGATTTTTTTGATCTCCAGGCTCTCAACAAAGGCCTGGAAACGGGTGCGGAGCTGGCCGGCGGAGCCGACAGCGTATTCCTTTTCTATGGTGCAGCAGGGGATGTTTCTCTCGTTTATGAAGATGTTGGAGGCGAGAACCTTCTCATAGCTCCAGAACTCGCAGAACTTCATGTTTTCATACACAACGCCGTCGGCCTTGAACTCATGGACGAGTCTCTCGACCTCATCGTGGCGCTGGTCGATCTTGTCGCCGGACATGAAGCGGGCGCACTGGTTGGTATGGAGGTAGTGGCGGCAGATGGCGTCGAACGCGCTCTCGCCGTCGGCTATCTCGATCTGCTCGCGGGACGGGAAGGAGCCGAAGCAGTAGCGATCGGCCACGACCATCGCGCCGCACATCTCGATGAGCTTTGTGAACTCGGGGTCGTCCACCTCGGAGCCGACGAGCGCGACGCGGGCGCGGAACGGGAATTCCGGCTCCGGACGGCGACGCTTGAGCTCGGCGAGGGTCTCCTTGAGATACGGGAGGATGAGCTTCTGGGGGCAGACCTGGCTGACGAGCTGGATAACGTGGAACTCATAGCCCGTGATACGCGGATTGTCCGCCTTGCGGTAATCGCCGATCTGGGTGATAACGTCGCACAGCTCGTTGTGCTCCGTGATCGCCTGACGCATGGCCTCGTCGGAGACGTCCACTCCGAAGCGCTTGCTGAGCTCGTCCACGACCTTGAGCTTGAGCTGCTGCTTGTAGTAGTCGAGCGCGTTCTTATCGGACTTGAGCGGCGGGTCGATGATCGTGACGAAGAACTTGTCGTTCTTGACGGGGTTGATGAGGAAGAAGTGCTCCTGCATACGCTCCATGGCGGCGCAGGACTCAGCACCGAACAGGGCGCTGAGGTAGTTGTAGCCGCCCTCGATGCCGCGCTCGAGTATGGAGCGGACATAGGGGCAGTTGCGGTTGGTCATGTAGTAGGTCGCGATGTCCGGCGAGGTGCAGCCCGGCGCTCTCAGGCGCGAGGAGAAGCAGCCCGGAAGATTGAGGAGAACCTCGGGTATGTAGTAGCAGTTATACCCAAGCGCGATCTGGCCTTCGCCAACCGCCTGCTCAACGAGCTCGTTCGAAGCCGCCTGCAGAAGGTTTTCGAAGTAGATCAGATGTTTCAAGTCTTTCATTTTCGGCCCCCTTAATTTTTTCAAGCGTTCCGGCGATTTGCACATAAAAAAAAGCCCATCGCCAAAAGTTACAGTTAATTATAGTATATACCGGGCGCTTTGTCAAACCGTTATCGATATTGCGGCGCAAGAAAAAATTCCGTCTTTGGGCAGACCAAAACCATGCGAAAAAGGACCGCCGGTATCGGCGGTCCTTTTAATTCAGCCCTTATATGTCGCTATCGGTCTGCGCTTATGCTCGCTGCGCTTGTGGTAGCTCTCGATAATCGCCTTGTCCTCTTCGCTCGCCTCGCCCGTAGCAAGGAACTTGTCGATGGCGGCGTAGGACACGCCCATCTCCCGCTCGTCGGTCTGTCCCTCGAAAAGGCCGGCGGAGGGCGCCTTTTTGCGCACGCTCTCCGGCGCGTTGAGATATTCAAGAAACTCGTATATCTCCGTCACCGTGAGATCCGCTATGGGGTTGAAATCATGCGCCCCGTCGCCCCACTTGGTGAAGTAGCCCATATACGCCTCCGAGGCGTTGCCCGTTCCGGCGACGAGCCGGTTTTCCGCCGCGCCGATGGCATAGAGCGTGAGCATACGCAGACGCGGCGCGATATTCGCCGTCGCCATCGCCGTCATATCCGTCACTCCGGCGAGCTGCGCGAGCTGCGCATCTCTCACGGGGGTGAGATTGATCTCGCGGGTCTCGATGCCGTACTGCGCCGCGACGGCGAGACCGTCGTCCCTGTCCATGCCGAAGTTGCGCTTCGAGGCGCAGGGCATTATGACGCCGAGCGTATTATCGCAGGCGGCCTTGCAGAGTATGCCGACAAGCGCGCTGTCCTTGCCTCCGGAATTGCCGTAGACGACGCCCTTTGCGCCAGAGCTCTCCAAAAGCTCCCTTATAAACCTCACGCGGCCTTCGAATTCTTTCTTGTACTCTCTCATCATATCACGACCTTATACCTTTTATAACATTATTTTTTACTACTTTATGCCGGTTCTGTCAAGTGAGGGCGCAAAAATATTGACATAAAGCCCCGATTAGTATAAACTTTTTTAATTATATCCGCGTATATCGGGAGGTTTTATTATGTCCGGTGTATCAGAATTATTCGGTTCCATGGTGTTTTCTGACGAGGTAATGCGCGAGCGTTTGAGCGCGGAAACCTATATCGCCGTTCAGCGAACCGTCAAAAACGGCAGACGGCTGAAGCCGGACACGGCCGAGGCGGTCGCGCCCGTGATGCGCGACTGGGCGATGGAAAAGGGCGCGACGCATTTCACCCACTGGTTC
>CAYNMN010000061.1:10814-11327 GCA_964398305.1 uncultured Oscillospiraceae bacterium | reverse complement strand
CCAGTTCTACTTCCGTACCACCGACGTGACCGGCATCATCACTCTGCCCGAGGGCGTTGAGATGTGCATGCCCGGCGACAACGTCGACATGGACGTTGAGCTGATCACCCCGATCGCCATCGAGAAGGGCCTCCGCTTCGCTATCCGCGAGGGCGGCCGCACCGTCGGCTCCGGCGTCGTCATCGGCATCAACGAGTAATTCACGAGACTTTAGTTATAATACGAGAAGACCCGACCGGTTTTCGGTCGGGTCTTCTCATTGTCATTTTTTATACCGCGCTGTCGCCGTAGTTGGAGAGCACGCGGGCGGAGGGGTCGTTCACGTCGCAGCCGGGCCACGAGCGGTTAGGCATCCAGAAGTCGGACACCATCTCCGACTGTCCGGGGTAGTATTCCTCGAAAATATCGCGGTAGAGCAGGCTCTCCTTGGTGAACGGCCGCGCGTGCGAATACCTTTTGCAGCCGGTCTCGAATTGCTCGTCGGTGTATCGGGCTTCCGCGTACTCGCGCAGG
>CAYNMN010000061.1:0-10804 GCA_964398305.1 uncultured Oscillospiraceae bacterium | reverse complement strand
AAGGCGGCCTTCTCGCGCTGCAGTATGCTCTCCGGCAGCCAGTCGCCCTCAAAGGCGCGGCGCAGCAGGTATTTGCCCTTGCCGTAGACGTTCATCTTTATCGCCGGATCAAGGCTCATTACATAGCGCACAAAGAACAGATCGCCGAAGGGCACCCGCGCCTCGAGAGAGTTCACGGAAATGCAGCGGTCGGCGCGCAGCACGTCATACATGTGGAGCTCGCGTATGCGCTTCTCCGCCTCGCGCTGGAACTCGGCGGGGGAGGGAGCGAAGTCCGTGTACTTATAGCCGAAAAGCTCGTCGGAGATCTCGCCCGTCAGCAGCACCCGCACATCGGTGTTTTCGTGGATGTATCTGCACACGAGGTACATGCCGATGCTCGCGCGTATGGTCGTGATATCGTAGGTGCCCAGAGCGAGAATGACGCTCCGCAGCGCGCCGATGACGTCGTCGCGCGTCATTATCACCTCCGTGTGCTCGGAGCCGATGAAGTCCGCGACCTGACGCGCGTATTTGAGGTCGATGGCGTCTATGTCCATGCCGACGGCGAAGGTGCGTATGGGCTTTTGGAGCAGGCGGGCGGAGATGGAGCATACAAGGCTCGAATCCAGCCCGCCGGAGAGCAGGAAGCCCAGCGGCGCGTCGGAATCGAGGCGCTTTTCTATCCCCTGAACGAGCAGGCTGCGAATATGTCTCGCGGCCTCGTCGGCGCTGTCGCCGCAGATCTCGTCTGTACGGGAGGGGTCGGCGTAGCGGTGGAACTGTCCGTTCTCCCACCAGCAGCCGGGCGGGAAGGGCATGATGCGCTCGCAGACGCCCACAAGGTTTTTGGGCTCGGAGGCGAATACCGTCCCGCCGCCGGGCAACGCGCCGTAATAGAGCGGTCTGATGCCGATGGGGTCGCGTGCGGCGATAAAGCTGTTTTTGGCGGAATCATAGATTATCATGGCGAATTCCGCGTCGAGCATCGCGAACATCTCCGTGCCGAACTCGCGGTACATCGGCAGGATGATCTCGCAGTCCGAGCCGGAGGCAAAGGTATAGCCCATGCTCACAAGCTCGGTCTTGATGGGGCGGAAGCCATAGAGCTCGCCGTTGCAAACCGCCATGTCGCCGCCGAGCGCGAAGGGCTGCATGCCCTCCGGCGATAGTCCCATGATGGACAGACGGTGGAAGCCCAGCCAGCCGTCGCCGGCCTCGAGAAAGCGGCTCATGTCCGGCCCGCGGGATATTGTGCGGTCAAAGGCGGCGCGCGCCTCCGTTTCCGGAATGGCGCGCCGTGTAAAGCCTGTTATAGAACACATGCGGTCAATACTTGACCATATAGCGGTCGGTCTCCCAGTCGGTCACATGGGTGCGGTAATCGTCCCACTCGCTGCGCTTGCCTGCGATATAACGCGAGAAAACGTGCTCGCCGAGAGTGTCGCACATGAGCGTGTCGGCGCAGAGCTCGTCGAGAGCGGAGGAGAGATCGCCGGGCAGACTGTCTATGCCGTGCGCGCTGCGCTGCTCCGCGTCCATCGCGAAGATGTTCTCGGTTATCTCCGCCGGCGGCGTGAGACCTCTTTCGATACCGTCAAGACCTGCGGCGAGGCACAGCGCGAGCTCAAGATAGGGGTTGCAGGTGGGATCCGGGCAGCGCAGCTCAACGCGCGTGCTCTGGCCGCGGGCGGCGGGGATGCGGATGAGCGCCGAGCGGTTCGAGGCGCTCCAGGCGAGATAGCAGGGAGCCTCGTAGCCGGGGACAAGACGCTTATAGGAGTTCACGAGCGGGTTGGTCACGGCGGCCATGCCCTTGACGTGCTCAAGCAGTCCGGCTATGAAGCCGTATGCCTCGGCGGAAAGGCCGATGTGCCCCGTCGGATCGGCAAAGACGTTCTTGCCGTTTTTGAAGAGCGACATATTGGTGTGCATTCCCGAGCCGTTGATGCCGAATATGGGCTTGGGCATGAAGGTGGCGTGCAGACCGTTCTTCTGCGCGAGAGTCTTTACGGTCAGACGGAAGGTCATTATGTTGTCGGCGGCGGTGAGCGCGTCGGCGTACTTGAAGTCTATCTCGTGCTGGCCGGCGGCGACCTCGTGGTGGCTGGCCTCTATCTCAAAGCCCATTTCCTCAAGCGCAAGGCATATCTCGCGCCTCGTTGTCTCGCCGTGGTCGATGGGGCCGAGATCGAAGTATCCGGCCTCGTCACCCGTGCGTGCGGAGGGATGGCCGTCGTCGTCGTTTTCAAAGAGGAAGAACTCGCATTCGGGGCCCACGTTGAAGGTGTAGCCGAGCGCCGCGGCCTTGTCGAGCACGCTCCTGAGCACACGGCGGGGATCGCCGACAAAGGGCGTGCCGTCGGGGTTGAATACGTCGCAGATGAGCCTTGCGACCTTCCCGCAGGACGGACGCCAGGGCAGCAGGCTGTAGCTGCCGAGATCCGGGTGGAGATACTGGTCGGATTCGTGGATCCTCGTGAAGCCCTCGATGGAGCTGCCGTCTATCATGATCTGATTGTTGACAGCCTTCTCTATCTGGGACGAGGTTATCGCGACGTTCTTGAGCTGCCCGAAGATATCCGTAAACTGCATACGGATAAACTCGACGCCGTCGTCTCTTACCTTGCGAATGATGTCTTCTTTGGTGTAGCTGCTCATAATTTTTTTCCCCTTTCATGATGGTTGTCAACAATTTAAATAGCAAAAAAGAGCGAGGAAGTCCCAAATAATTTCGGAACGTCCTTGCTCTTCAATGGTGCGATTATAAATACTCTTAGTAAAGATGTCAATAGTCAAACTGAAATTATGTATAAAATGACGAAAGCCGTCCGGGAGGGCGGACAGCTTTCGGGAGAATTTACTCAACCGCCTGAGAGGGGACGGCGTTGAGATCCTGATAAATTCTTTACAATGTCAGTATAGTATGTTATATATAATAAGTAAATCGAAAATTTCTATCACCAAGGATAAGAATATTTAATGTCGGAGGTAAATATGGATCTTAAAAAGCTTGAGGTATTTCTCTATGCCGTGGGCTGCGGCAATCTCAGCCGAACGGCGGAGGAGTTTTCCTATACCCAGTCGGGCGTGACGCAGATGATGAACAGTCTGGAGCAGGAGATCGGTCTGCCGCTCCTGATGCGCAGCAACAAGGGTGTGAGCGCGACTCAGGAGGCGGAGCGGCTGATGCCGTTCATAAGGGAGATAAAAAACTGGAGCGAGCGTCTTGAGCAGGAGGCGGCGCTCATACGCGGCGTGGTATGCGGCAATGTCCGGATAGGGAGCTTTTCGAGCATATCCATACACTGGCTGCCGCTGATAATCGAGCGGTTTGCGCAGCAGTATCCGGAGATAAGCGTCGAGGTGCTCGAGGGCAGCCCCAGACATCTTACGAGCTGGCTGTCGGAGGGGCGCATCGACATGTGCTTTTCGAGTCTGACGGACAGAGACCCCAACGAGAGCTGCGTGCTGATATCCGACCCCATGTACGCGGTGCTGCCGAAGAACCACCCGCTCACGAGGCTGTCGGCGGTGCCCGTGGAGCTGCTCGCGGCGGAGCCGTTTATCCTCTGCAAGACCTTCGCCGGCACGGATTACGACACCGAGAGGGTGCTCAACGGCGCCAACCGCGAATGGAACATCCGCTTTGTTTCGAACTTCGACTTCGCCGTTATCCAGATGGTCGAGCGGGGTCTGGGAGTGAGCATACTGCCGGAGCTGGTGCTCAAGGGTCACGACGCCGGCGTGGAGACGCGGCCGCTGTCCCCGTCGGCGGAGCGCTCGCTCGGCATCTCCGTGCGCTCAAGGCGCGAAATATCGCCGGCAATGCGTCGATTTATCGACTGTACCGGCGATATCATGCTCGGCGAGGATGCGCCGAAGATTCTTTAGCGACTGCGATAGTCGTCCATCATGTCGGTGAAGAGCGTCTTTGTGGTGGGCGGAGTGTAGCTTATGGCGTTGGCTCCGGCTCTGGCCGTGGCGAGTATGCTCTCCGAGGTAGGTCCGCCGGTGGCGATGATGGGTATGTTCGGGAAGCTCTCGCGTATTGCCGCGACCACCTGCGGGGTTCTGTCGGCGGCTGAGACGTTCAGGATAGACGCTCCGGCGTCGATCCTCGCCTGAATGTCGGTGCTCTCGTTGAGCACGGTAACAACGAGGGGGACGTCTATCATCTGGCAGATGCTGCGTATGTCGTCGTTGCCCATGGGCGCGTTGACGACAACGGCCATGGCGCCCTGCGACTCCGCGTCCCATGCGAGCTTCGTGGTGCGGATGCCCTGTGTTGTGCCGCCGCCCACGCCGCAGAAAACGGGGCGGGAGGAATAGCGCAGTATGGCGTCGGATATCGTCTGCTGCGGCGTGAAGGGATATACCGCGAGCACGGCGTCTGCGTCGCAGTTGCGGATAATGGCGATATCTGTTGTGAACACCAGCGTCTTGATGCGCCGGCCGTCTATCACGATGCCGCTCACGGTGCGGGCCTCGGGCGGTATCTCCATGATGTGATGGCGCAGCCGGCTGGAGATGCGGGGCATGTTCCTTGACGGTTTGACGTTGTCCATGGATGTACGCTCCTTTTATCGTGGTTATGGGAAATTATAGCATATAAATGTGTCCAAGTCATGTAGAAACGGCTCGAAGCTTGTTAACATTTTAATTACACTCCAAACGATTGAATAAAAGGCAAAAGCATACTATAATGCAGTTACTATTGATAATCGGAGGCTCCGTGATGGAAAAATTCAGCGGACTCAATTACACAATGTGCTGCGATTTCTACGAGCTGACCATGGGCAACGGATATTTTGAGTCGGGCATGGCCGACCGCATGACATATTTCGATCTGTTTTACCGCACGGTACCGGACAACGGCGGCTTCGCTGTGGCGGCCGGGCTGGAGCAGGCGATAGCCTATGTCGAGAACCTTCACTTTACAGATGAGGATATCAGCTATCTCCGCTCGCGCAAGCTCTTTTCCGAGGGGTTCCTTGAGTATCTGCGCGACTTTAAATTTACGGGCGATATTTGGGCCGTCCCGGAGGGGACGCCGGTGTTCCCGCGCGAGCCCGTTATGACCGTCCGCGCCCCGGCGATACAGGCCCAGCTCCTTGAGACCTTCCTGCTCCTTACGATCAACCACCAGAGTCTAATCGCGACCAAGGCCAACCGCATTACCCGCGCGGCACAGGGGCGCACGGTGCTGGAGTTCGGCTCCCGCCGCGCTCAGGGGGCTGACGGCGCCATACTCGGCGCGAGGGCGGCATATATCGGCGGCTGCGCCGGCACGGCCTGCACGATCTCCGACCAGCTCTACGGCGTTTTTGCCGGCGGGACGATGGCGCATTCCTGGGTGCAGATGTTCCCCAGCCAGTATGAGGCCTTCAAGGCCTATTGCAGTATATATCCCACGAACGCCGTGCTGCTGGTGGATACCTTCGACACCCTGCGCTCCGGCGTGCCGGACGCCATCCGCGCCTTCAACGAGGTGCTAAAGCCCATGGGCATCACCAAGTGCGGCATCCGCCTCGACTCAGGCGATATGGCGTATCTGACCTGCCGCGCCCGCGAGATGCTCGACGCCGCGGGCTGGACGGACTGCAAGATAACCTGCTCCAACTCGCTCGACGAATATCTCATCCGCGAGCTGCTCAGACAGGGTGCGTGTATAGATTCCTTCGGAGTGGGGGAGAGACTCATCACGAGCAAGAGCTCCCCGGTGTTTGACGGTGTTTATAAGCTTTGCGCCGTCGAGGACGACGCGGGTGGGATCATTCCCAAGATCAAGATCAGCGAAAACGTCGCCAAGATCACGAACCCCCACTTCAAAAAAGTTTACCGCTTCTTCGGACGCGAGAGCGGCATGGCCGAGGCCGATTATATCTGCCTGCGCGACGAGACCGTGGACGACACTCAGCCGCTCGTCATCCGCGACCCCGACGCCACCTGGAAGCAAAAGACCATGACGGACTTCCGTGCCGAGGAGCTGCTCGTGCCGATCTTCCGCAACGGCGCGCTGGTATATGACTGCCCGACGCTTGACGAGATCCAGGAGAACTGCCGGAAACAGGTTGCAACGTTGTGGCCGGAGGTTCAGCGCTTCGATAATCCGCATCACTATTATGTCGACCTGTCCGACCGTCTGCTCGCGATAAAGAACGAGCTCCTGAATTCAAGAAACTGAGCCGCAGATTGGGCGAAGTTACCTAAAGATTGATAGTACAGCGCCGACTGTTCGTCAAAATGCTCGCATCCGCCGTGTTTCTTAACACGGCGGATGCCTTTTTTTAACTTTTTTGCCACAAAAGTAATCATTTGTAATCAAATGTGTCTAAACATTTCCTTGCCGAATTACCCTGCGTATATTACTATTATTGTAAACCGGATTATGTAACCGGAATAATTATTTCGAGCGAGGGATATGAAATGAAGCGGCTGCCGTATCTGTTATTATGGGTCTTTATTGCGGTAATGTGCTTCACCGTCATCTCAATCCCAATCTTGGCGGCGGACCGAGGCTCCAATGAGCCGGACGCTGTCGCGGGGGCGCGAAGCGGGCTGTATACTCAGGTGAACAGCGGAAGCTCCGGAACCTATGTTATCAATGTTCCCGCGCAAAAGGGCGGCACTGTGCGCTCGGAGGTCTCCGACTGCGCGCGCGGCTGCTGTGTTGACATCAAGGTAGAAGCGGACACTGGCTATGAAATGGCGTCCGTAGCGGTTATATCGGCGTCCGGCAACGCGCTCGAGATAGAGCAGCGCGACGGAGCGTATTGCTTCGTGATGCCGGGCGAGAACGTCATTGTTGACGTCACCTTCCAGTTAAAAAGAGTCTGATTCCTCCTCTCCATATTTCGCGGCTAATCTGTATAGCAAAGGTCGGAACGTTGTTCCGGCCTTTGTTATTTGCCATATCGGTTGACATAATATTTTATTCGTACAGCCGCGCCAGGCTCGCTATGTGCTCCCGCATACCCTCGCGGACGTTTTCGGGGGAGAGGATCTCGGCCTCCGCGCCGAAGCCGAAGACCCAGGCGTAGAACTGGGGGCTAATGGCGGCCCCGATGCTGACGGTGAAGTGCTCGGGCTCGGTCGCGACGATAACGGCGTCCTTGCCGAAGCGGTCGATCACCGCGCCGACAAGATGGTTTGCAAAGCGCAGCCGCACCGTCTGCTCGGAGCCTGTGAACATTCCGAAGACCTTCTGGGAATAGGCGGACATATCGACCTTGTCAAAGGCGTTCTTGCCCTGCCTGGGGCTTTCCGCAGCGGAGATGTCGGTCATTTTGTCCACACGGTAATGCTTGAGCATCCCGGCGCCGTCGTCCCAGCCGAGCATATAATAGTTCTCGTCGTCCCACATCAGGGCGAAGGGGCTGATGTGATAATACGCCCCGTCGCGGCGAAAGCGCCGTTCCTTGCTGACGGTGTATTCGAAATAGCGAAAACGGATGGATCGGTCGGAGGTGATGGCTTCGGAGATCTCGTCCACGTTATAGTAGACGCTCTCGTTCATGCTCTTTACGCGGTTGCGGACATATACCTGCCGCTGGAGCATCCGCGCGTCGTGGACGCTCGCGAGGCGCTCAAGTTTTTTTATCAGCGCAATAGTCTTTTTGTGGGTGATGAATTTGCTCGACTGCACGCTGTCCACAAGCAGCTTGAGCTCTGGCAGCTCAAAGTCCCGCGAGCCGACGTAATAGCCGGTGGTTCTGCCCTTGCGCTGGATGATGTCCAGCCCGAAGAGCCGCAGCGCCTCCAGATCGTCGTATATGCTCTTGCGCTCCGCGGAGACGTCGTGCCGCGCGAGCTCCGCTATCATGTCCGCCACGGAGACGGGATGCGTCTCGTCGGATTGCTCGGTGAGGTAACGCATGAGATAGAGCAGCTTCAGCTTCTGATTAGTCGATTTCGCCACGGTAATACCCCCTGTTCCGGCTTTTTCTCCATGATACCATAATCTGGTGTCCGATAAAACTCCCTTTCAAACATTATTTGCGAGAGGATCAAAGGGAGTGTCCGCGGTGGGCGGACACTCGGTAGGCAAAAACGGCGTTGACAGAGGACAAGCGGAGAATATAATGAAATAAAGACGGAGCGATCCGCTAAAAAACTGATCGGAGTGACGGGATATGGAACTGTCTCTGCGCGATTTTGAGCTTGCCGCGAGGCGCATCGGCGGCCTAATACATAACACAGAGCTTGCCTGCTCGAGCACGTTTTCGGGTATGGCAAAGGGCGAGATCTACCTCAAGTGCGAGAATCTGCAAAAGACAGGCTCCTTTAAGATCCGCGGAGCCGCCAATAAGATAGCCGCCCTTGTCGAGCGCGGCGAGGTCAATGCCGTAGTCGCGTCCTCCGCCGGCAACCACGCTCAGGGCGTAGCCTTTGCGGCGCACAGCCACGGTATTCCGGCCACCATTGTCATGCCGAGGGCGGCGCCGATAGCCAAGGCGCAGGCCACAGAGGGCTATGGCGCGAAGGTCGTGCTCTATGGGGAGTGCTATGACGACGCCTATACCAAGGCGCTGGAGATATGCGAAAAGGAGCAGGCCGTTTTTCTGCACCCGTTTGATGATTATGAGGTCATGGCGGGGCAGGGGACTCTCGGCCTTGAGATACTCCGCGAGCTGCCCACGGTGGATACGATCATTGTACCCGTCGGCGGGGGCGGGCTGCTTGCCGGCGTTGCCGCGTGTGTCAAGCAGGTCAACCCGCGTGTGCGCGTGGTGGGCGTTCAGGCCGCGGGAGCCGACGCCGCTGCCCGGAGCTTCCGGGACGGCAAGCGTGAGACGGCCGAGTCCGTTTCCACGATAGCCGACGGCATTGCCGTCAAATGCCCCGGCGAAAAGACCATGGAGGTCGTTTTGAAGTATGCCGACGATATTGTGACCGTTACGGACTCGGAGATATCCTCCGCCATACTGCTGCTGATGGAGCGCTCCAAGCAGATCGTGGAGCCGAGCGGCGCCGCGCCTCTCGCCGCGGTGCTCTCCGGTAGGGTAGAGGCGGCCGGGAAAAAGACGGTCTGTCTGCTTTCTGGCGGCAATATCGACGTCGGCTTCATTCCCAAGGTGATAGAGCAGGGGCTCGTCTCGCGCCACCGCCGTCTCAAGTTCCGCGTCCGCCTGCCGGATACGCCGGGCAGTCTGATGGGGCTGCTGCAGGTGATCGCCGACTCCGGCGGCAACGTGATAACCATCGGCCACGACCGAATGTCCCCGGAGCTCGTGCCCAACGAGATATTTGTCCACATTGCCTGCGAGGTCGCCGGCCTGGACCACGGCAGCGCCGTGCTCCTTGCCCTCGCCAAAAGCGGCTATGCGGCGGAGAAGGAATAAGACCCAGGAGCATAACAAGCGCGCCGGAGCTGGTCCGGCGCGCTTGCTTTCGTTTATTTGATTCACGCGCACCTTATGCGCCAGATTATCGCGCTGATCTCGGCGCGGGTCAGGTCGTTTCGCGGGAGATAGACGAGCGCCCCGTTTGCGTCGGCGCTGCCTGTGATTATTCCGGCCTCGTAGAGCGCGGTGGCATAGCCGTCGCCCGTATCGCCGAAGGGGGAGGCGGAGGAGGACTCGCTCAGTCCCATTGCGCGCGCCGCGATCTTCGCGACCATGCCGCGGTCGATGGGCTCGTCGAGGAACTCGGCTGTCAGCTCGCGATCGGTAATGACGCCTTTATTATAGGCGAGCTGGAGATAATTGAGCGACCAGGGGACGCAGTCCTGAGACTGCGCGGGGTAGCCCGCCGCGAGCAGTATTAGCTTGAGCGCCTCGCCGCAGGTCACGGAGCGCAGCGGCGCAAACTGTCCGTTGCCTACGCCGGAGATGATACCGAGGCAGGTGAGCGGCGAGACATATTTATAATACCAGCTCGTGTAGTACACATCCGAAAAAACGCAGCCCGTCAGCTCGCCGGTGAGATTAAAATCCACATCCGTGTCGGCGTCGGGGTCGTCGACCTTCTTAATCTCATACGCCGGAGTGCCGCCGAAATGGTAATCGCCGTAGACGAACATATTGCCCTCGTCGATCCTGCGCTGCGCGATCCTGACCATCAGCACGCTGCCGGCGTGGCAGTACATGGCGAAGGTTTGGATTATTCTGTCGGCGGAAAAGCTGTCGATACCGTAGGCGAGCATGTCATAGAGCCCGTTGCCCTTGACCATCCAGCCCGCGCCGATGTTATAGGTGAAGGAAGCGAGAGCGTCGTACTGATTCTGCGAGAGCGTTATTCCAAGCGTGTCGGTCATGGCGTCGAGCCGCTGCTCCATGTAATACAGGTAGCGGCGCATGAGAGTGTCGGCGTCGTCCTCGGAGATGCCGTTGGGATAATCCCCGGGGTCGATATGTGTGCCATAGCCGATGGCCCAGCCGCCGCCGTCGGAATACGCCGTCGGGCAAAAGCTCTCATAACCCTTTATCATTTTAATACAGGCCTCGCTCGTTTTCAGCTCGTATGAGCCCTCGGCCGCAAGCGCGCCGACAGGCGTGAGAAGACAGAGCGCGAGCATAAGACACAGGATCTTTTTGAACATAGATACCTCCTGCCGCCATGCGGTAGGTTGATTATAGCAGGTGGTTACAAGAAAATCAAGTATTTGCGTGAAAAAAAGGAAAAAATAACCTGATAAAACCCGCAGGAGCCGTGCTGCTTTGGTCGTTTGAACGAAAAATTACAATAAAAGCAAAATAGACGGGATTGCATTTTTCTTCTTGCAATCTAATGGCTGCTGTGCTATTATGATCGAGCGACAAATAGCGACCGGGTGTGGCGCAGTTGGTAGCGCGCTTGACTGGGGGTCAAGAGGCCGCAAGTT
>CAYNMN010000060.1:0-11382 GCA_964398305.1 uncultured Oscillospiraceae bacterium | reverse complement strand
CTCCTGTCCGGTAAGCGCCTCGATAAGCATCTTCTCTGCGCCCTGCGGGTACTTGACGTTTTCGGGCACGATCTCGATGCCGTACTTGGCGGGATCGAGAGAGTTGAGCAGATCGATGGCGTCCTGCTTGTTCTTCTCGATGCCGTAAAACGCCTTGTCAAGTCCGTGGGCGATCCTGATGAGCTCGATGCCCTTGAGAAGCTCGTCCGGGTGCTCGAGCATCGTGCGGTGGTCGCCGCAGAGATAGGGCTCGCACTCGGCGCCGTTGATGACGACGGTGTCGACCTTGCCGCGCGCGCCGGCGATCTTGAAGGCCGTCGGGAACATCGCGCCGCCCATGCCGACCACGCCGGCCTCGCGTATGCGTGCAAGAATGGCGTCGGGATCCTTGAGCTGCTCGGGTGTGAGCGGCTCCATAAGACAGGGGGTGTCCTTGAAATCGTTCTCGATCACAACGGACATGATCATATCTCCGAGCATGTGGCGGCGCGGCTCAACCGCGATCACCCTGCCGGAGACGGTGGCGTGAACTGGTGCGGAAACCGGGGCGTCGTTAGCGCCGATGACCTGACCCATCTTCACCTCGTCGCCGACCTGTACGAGCGGCTTGTTCGGGGCGCCGATGTGCATTATCATCGGGAGCACGACTTCCTTGGGCGGAGCGATGGATTCCACCGGACTGCCTGCTGCGTCCTTGGCATAATCCGGGTGTACACCGCCGTAATACTTATAGGGCATGAGCATCACCTCTCTGATTTTTGACCTTGTCATACTAACACAATATACAAATTATGTCCATAGAAAACGACAGAAAAATGCCATTTTTCCAAGTTTAGTTCTTAACAATCCTGCGAAAAGCTTAACAAACACCCCAAAACTTGAACAAAATGACAGAAGTCCTGCAATTCCGCGACGCATGGACAAGCGTCCGCGAAAAATGATTTGTTAATAACTTAACACACTATACGGAAAAGTCAATAGTTTATTCGAATTTACTGACAAATCTGAAAAAATATTGTACAATATCCGTCAGTGAAATAAGGAGGCCGGAGCATGAAGGCAAACAGACTCGGCGCAAGGAAGTGGCTTACGCTCGTTCTCATCGGCATCGTGGGGCAGTTCGCGTGGACGATAGAGAATATGTATTTCAACGTATATCTGTATAACACGATCTCCACGGACCCCGGATATATCGCGGCAATGGTAGCGTGGAGCGCTGCCGCCGCGACGCTTACGGCGCTGCTCATGGGGGCGCTCTCCGACAGGGTGGGGAAGCGCAAGGCTTTTATTTGCGGCGGATACATACTCTGGGGCGCGTCCACGGCGGCCTTCGGGCTCGTTACGGTGGACAACGCGGCAAAGCTCTTTCCGGCGGCTCCGGCGGTATCTGCGGCGGCGATAATGATTATCGCACTCGACTGCGTGATGACCTTCTTCGGCTCTACGGCGAACGACGCGGCCTTCAACGCGTGGGTCACGGACGCCACGGACGAGACCAACAGAGGGCGGGCGGAGTCCGTGCTCGCGGTGCTGCCGCTCATATCCATGCTCGTTATCTTCGGCGCCTTCGACCCGCTGACGCAGCAGGGGAGATGGAGCGAGTTCTTCGGCATCTTCGGCGCCGCAGTTTCGCTCACGGGCGTCGCCGCGATATTCATCGTCCGCGACGAGCCGGAGCTGAAGCCCCGACGCGACAGCTACTGGAAAAATCTGGTTTACGGTCTTCGTCCGTCGGTGGTGCGGGAAAATCCCTCGCTCTACCTCGCGCTGAGCGCCTTCGCGCTCTTCTCGATAGCGGTGCAGGTGTTTTTCCCGTATCTGATAATCTATATCCAGAATTATCTCGGCATCAATAACTACGCCGTCGTTCTCGGCGTCGTGCTCATTCTCGCCTCCGCCGTCAGCGTCGCGAGCGGCAAGCTCATAGACCGCGTGGGCAAGCTGCGCTTCGTCACGCCCGCCGCCGCCGTGATGCTCGTCGGGCTTGTCGGGATGTTCCTTGTGCGCGGCATGGCGGGAGTCATGGTCGCCGGCACCGTGATGATGGGCGGGTATATGCTCGTCACGGCCTGCCTCTCCGGCAAGGTGCGCGACTGCACCCCGGTCGATAAGGTCGGGCATTTCCAGGGCATCCGTATGCTCTTCGCCGTGCTCCTGCCCATGATAATCGGCCCGTATATCGGCGCTGCGGTCATCAGGGGCGGCAAGAGCACCTATGAGGAGCTCGGCGTCGTCAAGACCGTGCCCACCCCGGCCATATTTCTCGCCGCGGCCATCGTGCTGCTGGCGGTGTTCATACCTGTTTACTTTCTGAAAAGGAGAGAAAAGAATGCTGACAAAATGGGGGCGTGAGCTCGACAGACTGCATCCGCTGCCGGAATACCCGCGCCCGCAGCTCGTGCGAGATAGTTATGTAAACCTTAACGGCCCGTGGGACTACGCTATTACGTCCTCCGATACGCCGCCGGAGAGCTTTGAGGGCGAGATAATCGTGCCCTTTTCGCCGGAATGCGAGCTGTCGGGCGTGGGCAGAGCGCTCAAAGCCGGACAATATCTGTGGTATCGGCGCGCGCTGGCGCTGCCGGTGGGCTTCAACGTCGGACGGGTGCTGCTGCGCTTCGGCGCGGTTGACCAGTGCGCGGCCGTGTTCCTCAACGGCACGGAGGTCGGCTCCCATGTCGGCGGCTACCTCCCGTTTTCGGTTGACATAACTGACGCGCTGGCCGCGGAGAACGAGCTGCTTGTGCGCGTCACGGACGACACCGACGGCTCATATCACACCCGCGGCAAGCAGAAGACAAAGCGCGGCGGCATCTGGTACACCCCGCAGAGCGGCATATGGCAGACCGTGTGGCTCGAATCCGTGCCGGAGAAGCATATCGGCTCGCTGCGCATAACCCCGCTGCCGGATGAGGCCGCCGTCGAGCTGCTGGTCGCCGGCGAGGGCGAGTGCACGGCGCGGATAGGCGAGGGGGAGTACGACTTCGCCGCGGGGGAGAGCGTGAGGCTCGCCGTGCCGTCGCCGCGCCTCTGGTCGCCGGAGGATCCATATTTATACGACATGACGGTGACGCTCGGAGACGACGTCGTACAGACGTACTTCGCCATGCGCTCGGTGGGCGTGGGCGAGGATTCGCAGGGCGTGAAGCGTCTGCTGCTCAACGGAAAGCCGTATTTTCAGAACGGTCTGCTCGATCAGGGCTACTGGCCGGACGGGCTCTACACCGCGCCGTCGGACGAGGCGCTGCGCCGGGATATTGAGACGGCGAAGGCCATGGGCTTCAATATGCTCCGCAAGCACATCAAGGTAGAGCCGGCGAGGTGGTACCGCCACTGCGACGAGCTAGGTATGCTGGTCTGGCAGGATATGCCCTGCGGCGGCGGGAATTATTCGCCTGCCGTCGTTACTACGCCGCTCTTCACCGGTGCGCATATGAAGGACAGCCGCTACGGGCTCTTCGGCAGGAAGGACGAGACCGGCAGGGCGGAGTTTACAGCCGAGCTCAGGGAGATGGTCACGGCGCTGTATAACTGCCCGTGCATCGTAATGTGGGTGCCCTTCAACGAGGGCTGGGGCCAGTTCGACGCCGCCGCGAATATGGAGGCCGTGCGCGAGCTCGACGCTTCGCGTATCATCGACCACGCCTCCGGCTGGCACGATCAGGGCGTGGGGGACGTCAGGAGCCTGCACGTCTATTTCGACACCTATGAGTATAAGAGCGACAAGCTCGGGCGCTGCGTCGTGCTTTCGGAGTTCGGCGGCTACACTCTGCCCGTGGAGGGGCATACGTGGAACGAAAAGATCTTCGGGTATAAAAAGTTCAAGAGCCCGGACGACCTTCGCGCCGGACTCATGAAGCTCTATGACGGCGAGGTGCGCGAGGCGGTCCGCGAGGGGCTCGCCGCCTGCGTCTATACTCAGCTCACGGACGTCGAGGATGAGCTCAACGGCCTTGTCACCTACGACCGCGAGGTGATAAAGATCACGCCCGATAAGGTCAAAACGATAGTTAATGTCAGTATCAAGCCGTAGGGAACGGTCTTGACCGTTCCGTGGGTGCGAATATCATCAATGTCGGTGATAAACGCGCCGCGGGCGACCACATAGGGTCGCCCCTACGTCAAATCTTTATACCACCGCAAATTATTTTTGCCAGACAAAACAATTTGCCGTAGAGAACGGTCTTGACCGTTCCGCGGGTATGAATATCATCAACGTCGGTGATAAACGTGCCACGGAACGGTCAAGACCGTTCCCTACGTATTCGATTAAGGTAATGCGGGAAATTCCACGTCGGTTATAACCGAACCGCCAATTCTTCTCGTAGGGGCGACCCTGTGTGGTCGCCCGCGATCCGTTAATCCTCGCCCGTTGTCATCCTGAGCGCCATCGTTGTCATCCTGAGCGAAGCGAAGGATCTTGTGCGGGCGACCACGCAGCCTTCGCCCCTACGTCAAATAACAATCCACCGCAAATTATTTTTGCCAGACAAAAACCATTTTACGTAGGGAACGGTCTTGACCGTTCCGCCCGTGCAACACCCCGCCGCGGTCAATACCTGACCTCGGCGGTTTTTATTTTCCGAACCTGCCCTTGTTTTTCTCCCAGAGCAGACACAGCCCGCGGGGGAGAAGATCGCTGTCAACGTCGATGGGGTGCGAGCAGTACGGCGTGATCTTCGCGGCAAGTCCGCCGGTGGCAATGCAGGCGACGGAGGCGCCGAGCTCGGCCTCCACACGCGCGAGCAGACCGTCGAGAGCCCCGGCCGCGCCGAACACCACTCCGGCCTTCATGGCGTCCTCTGTGTTGGCGCAGATACAGCTTTTGGGCGCGGATATCTCGATGTGCGGCAGGAGTGAGGCGTGAGAGACCAGGGCGTTCGCGGATATGCCGACGCCCGGGACGATCGCGCCGCCCATGAAGCGCCCCTTCTCGTTGATGACGGTGAGTGTGGTGGCCGTGCCCATGTCGATGATAACGAGCGGGGGAGTGTATTTGTCGAGCGCCGCGACGGCGGCAACCACGAGATCCGCGCCGAGAGTGGCGGGGTCGTCGAGCCCTATGTTCAGCCCGGTCTTGACCCCCGCGCCGACAATCAGCGCGTCGCGCCCTGTGACAAGCCGCACGGCGACGCGCAGGGTATCGGTGAGCTGGGGGACGACCGAGGAGATTATCGCGCCCTCGAAGTCCTCCGCGCCCTTGCCGTCGAGCCTGAGTATCTGGCTGATGGTGGCGGCGTATTCGTATTCGGTTTTGCTGCGATTGGTCTCAATGCGCGCAACCGAGAGTATTTCGCGCCCTTCGGCGCAGCAGAGACATATCTGGGTGTTGCCGGCGTCGATCGCGAGGATCATGAGTTCTGCCCCCTCTTACCGGCCTTGATTATGCGGACGGCCGCCGGGGAGAGCACGACGTTGACGCCCATCTCCACGAGGAAGTTCACACCCACAAGACCGATGAAAATATAATATACAAGGTTCGCGCCGTCCGCCCACATGAGCAGCGCGTCATAGAATACGGTAGCCATCGCAAGGCAGAATATGCCGGTGTTCACAACGGGGCATACAATTGCCGCAAGGACCACGCCAAGGACTGTGCGGCGGTTTTTTAGCTTGTCCGAAAACGCCCTGGGCTGTATTTCGTCATAGTCAAAGCCGAGGAATTTGTCGCCCGCGCAGGCTCTGTAAACAAGCCCGGCGCACCAGCCGGAGAGCGTGCCCTTGAGCAGCACTACAAAGACCGTCCAGAAGGGCTTGAGACTCCAGAGGAAGGCTCCGCCGACGTCTGTGCCGGTGATGCACGCCGCCGCGACGACGACGCCGAAAACTCCGCCGAGCACCGCACCCGCCGCGGGGCCGTAAACCGCCGCGCCCACTACTATCGGAATGAGCGTGAGCGTGATGGAGAAGGGGCCGAGCTTGATGGCTCCGGCCACGACCTGCAAAACAATGACCAGAGCCGTGAAGATGGATAATCCCACAAGGCGTCTGGTCTTTTCAGTGTTTCCCATAAATATTTACCTCCTGCTGCCGTCCCGGTATGCCGGGTATAGCGCAGGAGATATTATTGCATATTCCGTCGGTTTTTACAAGAATTATTTCGCGCAGAAGCAGTGCCAGCCGTCGGCCTCGCGGCGCTCGAATACAGACATGCCGGCGTCCGTGATCGCGCGCTCGACCTCGTCCTGCCTGCCGTCGATTATTCCCGAGCAGACAAAGACGCCGTCCCTTGATTTGAAGCGCGCGGCGAGCGGCGCGAGCGGAATGATAACGTCGGCCACTATGTTGGCGAGCACGATGTCATAGCCCTCGCCGAGCTCCGTGCGAAGTGCGGCGTCCGTTAAGATGTCCCCGGCCATCATGCGGTAGACGCTGGGGTTGATGCCGTTGAGACGGGCGTTGGCGTTCGCGGCGTCCGGGCTCTTGGGGTCCACGTCGCAGCCGACGGCGTAGCCGCAGCCGAGCACGAGCGCGCCGATGCCGAGTATCCCGCTGCCGCAGCCGAGATCGAGCACGAATTTGCCCGGCGCTGCGAGAGCTTCAAGCGCCTCAAGACACATCCGGGTCGTGGCGTGACTGCCGGTGCCGAAGGTGAGACCGGGGTCGAGACGGAGTATTTTGCGCGCCGGATTATCGGGTATCGGCTCCCAGGCCGGGAGGATAAGGAGCTTTTCGCCTATCTCAATGGGCTTGTAGTAGTCCATCCACTTGTTTTCCCAGTCCGCGTCGTCCACAACGGCGGTGTCCGGCTCGATGCCGGCGCCTTCGGTGAACGCGGCGAGACGCGCCCTGCCCTCGGCGTCGTCCGAAACATAGAGCTTCACGCGCGAAAGTCCGGCGAAGTGCCGTTCAAGCTCCTCGTCCACATAGTCCCAGTACTGTCTGTTCTCCTCAAGAAACCGGCGGAAATCCGCCTCGTCCTCAATAACAAGACCGTCCGCGCCGAGCTCGGTGAGCTTTTCGCAAAGCCCGTCGATCTCCGGGCCCGTCGTTTTGAAGGACGCCTCTATCCAGTGCATAGCGTTTCTCCTTAAAAAAGCCCCGCCTTTGGGCGGGGCTGTATTATCAGTCGTTGGAATCTGTTATCAGACCGTAGCCGCCGTGCTTGCGGCGGTAGACCACGGAAAAAGCGTCGTCGTCCTCGTCGTTTTTAAAAACGAAGAACTCATGCTCCAGGAGGTTCATCTGCAATATGGCTTCCTCTACGGACATGGGCGCAATGAAGAACTTTTTATTGCGCACGACATGGAATTCTTCCTCGGCCTCGTCGCCGGAGGCGACGGAGGAGGGCTTGACCTCACGCTCCAGCGCGCCGTCGCGCAGTCTCTTTTCGAGACGGGTCTTGTTTTTGCGGATCTGCCGCTCTATGCCCGCGACCGCCGAATCGACGGAGGCGTACATATCGCTTGTCAGCTCGCTCACGCGGTAGAACATACCGTTGTTTTTGATGGTGACCTCGGCGAGAAAACGGCCGCGCTCCGTGCTGAAGGTGACGAATGCCTCACTCTCGGTCTTGAAGAGCCTGTCGATCTTGCCTATCTTTTTTTCGGCATAGGCGCGCAGATCGCCGGACGCTTCCATCTTTTTCTCCGTGTACGTGAACTTCATTGGTTTCAGCTCCTTCCGGTGTAATGGATCTCGCTGTATTCAGTATAGCACAGACCAATCGGGAATTGAAGAAGTATTTATGAATTTATGAGTAAATAACGCAGCCGGGCAGCGCGATCTGCAAAAGGACTATGTCGGCGTCGTCAAGCTCCGTGCCGCGCAGATAGAGCTCCTTGAGCCCCGTGAGCGTCATGAGCGCCTCGATGCTGTCAACGGGGCAGCCGTCGAGATAGAGAGTTTCGAGCGTCTTCATGCCGGACAGTGCGCTGAGATCGGAGACCGCCGTGCCGTTGAGTGTGAGCTCCCTGAGCTTTGGCAGACCGGACAGCGCAGAGATGTCGCTGAGCTTATCGTTGTAATCGAGATGCAGCTCCTCAAGCGCCGTGCAGTAGGTGAGCCCCGCAACGCCGCCGCTAACCTTGTTGTACATCAGACTCAGCGAGCGCAGCTTGGTGAGATTTAGCAGCGCCGAGAGGTCGGTGACGCTGTTATAGTCGAATTCAAGCACCTCGAGCGTCGTGAGCGTCGCGATGGGGGTGAGGTCGGTGATGGTGTTGTTGCTCAAAAGCAGCGTCGTCACTTTTTTGAGCAGAGCCGCTTCGGTGAGATCGGACACGCTCTGGGCGCTCGCGTCCACCGTGGCCGCCGTGTCGTCAAACTCCGCCTTGCCGAGAGTGACCTTGTAGGCGAGGTCGCTGTGTGTCACGGTGCAGCCGTCAAGCTTCAGCTTGAGCGCGTCCACCGCGCCGCCGGTGAGCTCGTCGTTGTCCTCGATGTTCAGAGCCTTCAGCGAGCCGAGAGCCTCGAGCGAGGCGAGGTCGCCGTCGTCCAGACCGGTGCTTTTGAGATGCAGCTCCTCGAGAGCTGTGAGACTCTTGAGCGGAGTGAAGCTGGTAAGCTCGCTGCCGCTCAGATCGAGATAGGTGAGCTTCGTGAGCGCTGTGAGCGCGGTGATCTTCGTCAGTCCGTTGCCGGAGAGATCGAGATGCTTGAGCTGGGTCATGCCCATGAGCGACGTGACGTCGGTCAGACCGTTGTTGGAGAGATCGAGATAAACGAGCGAGGGCAGATCCATGAGCGGCGAGAGGTCGCTTATCTTGTTGCCGGAGAGCACGAGCTTTTCGAGCGCCGTGCAGTCGGCGAGCGCGGATATGTCCTTTATGCTCTTGGACTTGAGCTCAAGCTCGGTGACGTCGGACTTGAAGGTCACGCCGCCGAGCGTGATCTCCTTCACCTCGACCGTGGCGTCGTCAGAGATGATGCGGCAGCCCTTGAGCTCGCCGGAGAGCTCGGAGAGCTGGGAATCGGTAATATCCATTCCGCGAATGTCGAGCATGGTGAGAGCGTCAAGCGTGTAGAGCGGGGTGAAGTCCTCCACGGCGTTGTCGTTCACATACAGCGTCTTGAGCGCCGTGAGACCGGAGAGCGGCACGAGACTCTTTATGGAGTTGCCGCTGAGCGTAACGGATTCAAGGCTTTTGAGCGCGGAGATAAAGGAGATGTCGTCGATACCGCAGTTCTTCAGACTGAGCGTTGTGAGCGAGGTGAGCGTCGCTATCGAGTCGAGCTCGTCGTCCGTGAGCGTCTTGCCGTTCACAACAAGGCTCTTGGCGTCGGGCTTGAGCGTCTGTCCGGCGATAACCACGGCGTCGGCGTCCTCGCCGTCGCCGGCGAGAGCCTCGTATTCCTTGAGCAGCGCCTCGGCGTCGTCGCCGTCGTTGGTGAGCAGCCAGCCCTTCAGCAGGGTCACGGCCCTGTCGTAGTCGCCGTTCGCGGCGTGGCAGCGCGCGGCGAGCACGACGGCCTCCTCGGTGTCGTCTATGGCCGAGGCCGCCGAGAGCGAGTCGAGCGCCTTGTCGTAGTCGCCGTTGATGTAATACAGCATCGCCGCCTGAAAGTTGTCCTGATAGCCGCGCCTGTCGCTTGCGCGGCCGATAAGTATCGTCGCAATAACAATGATGACGAGCAGCACGGCGATACCCGCAATGAGTATCGTCAGCCGTTTTTTGTTCACAGGCGTCGCGTGCCTGCTTTCCTTCTTTTTCATTTCATAGCCTCCCGGCTTGTGTTGTGGCGTTCTCCCCGCGCGGCGAGGCGCGGCTTTTTCGGCTGCGCGCGCTCAGAAATTAAAACGCCCAGTTGCCGTTTTTGAATATCTGCACGCGCTCTCCGCTCTCGGTCACGCCGACGATGGAGAGCTCCTCCGTGCCGATCATGAAGTCCTCGTGTATGATGGAGTCGTTGATCCCCTTGGCGCGGCACTGCTCGAGCGAGTATTTTTCGTAGTCCCTTATGCAGTTCGGGAAGCCTATGCCGAGCGCGAGATGGCAGGCGGCGTTTTCGTCGAAGAGCGTATTGTAGAACATGATCTCGATGTTTCTGATCGGGCTGTCGTAGGGCACGAGCGCGCACTCGCCGAGCATGGCGGCGCCCTCGTCCATGGCGATCATCTGGCGCAGAGCCTCCTCGTTCTTCTCGGCCTTTACCTCGACAGCGCGGCCGTGCTCAAAGCGTATCGAGAAGTTCTCGATCATCACGCCGCGGTAGCAGAGCGGGCGGGAGGAATAGACTATGCCCTCGGCATCCCCCGCCCTGGGGGAGATGAAGCACTCCTCGGAGGGGATGTTGGGCTGGTAGACCACGCCGGAGCCGAGCGCGGCCTCGGAGCCGCCGAGGAAGAGCGCGTCCGGGATGAGCCCCACGCGCAGGTCTGTGCCGTTGGGGGACTTATACTCGAGAGAGCGCAGCGAGAGCGAGTTGAGATGCTCACAGCGCGCCTTGAGATCGGCGTCGTGCTCCGCCCAGTTGGCTACGCCGTCGCCGTTGGCGCGGGAGGTGTAGAGAATCGCCTCCCAGAGCTTTTCGACGGCCTTGGACTTTGAAAGCTCGGGGAACACCTTGCGCGCCCACTTCTCGCCGGGGACGGCGGCTATGCACCACTGGTACTTGCCCTCCATATCGTCGCGTATGGGCTTGATGACCTTGTAGCGCGACTGCCGGGCCTTGGCCCACTTGGCCTGATCCATGCCGTCGAGCCCGTCGGGGTCCTCGGATTCGATGTATATCATCGCGGGCAGCGTCCCGGCGCGGAAGCGCCAGCGCTTCTCCTCCCAGGAGGGGACGGCGCCGAGCGTGCGCTGCTTCTGCCAGCGGACATTGAGCTTTGTGAGCGGCTGATACTCCCAGTCCACGACCACCTCGCCGGCTCCGGCGCGGTAGCACTCCTCCGTGAGCACGCGCACGAAATCGAACTGATCGGCCTGCGCGGTAATAACGACGGGCTGATCCTTCTGTATATTGATGCCTGTGCGGGCGATGAGCCTCGCGTACTGTCTTATGACGGTTTTCTTCATAAAAAGTTCGACCTCTCCTGTTTATTGAATAACATTGATTGATAATTATCTTGCGGTATGGTATTATACCATGGTTGCCGGAAAAAGGAACAACAATCTGAAAACTTCCGCGCTCAACAATTATTATCTCCGCAGAAGCCATCTGCGGGAAAGGGAGAACAACATGGACAACAGCAATAAGACAATGGACAAGATCGTAGCCCTGTGCAAAAACCGCGGCTTTATCTTCGCTGGCAGCGAGATATACGGCGGCCTCGCCAACTCCTGGGACTACGGCCCGCTCGGCGTTTTGATGAAGAACAACGTCAAGGCCGCGTGGTGGAAGAAATTCGTGCAGGAGTGCCCGCATAATATCGGGCTTGACGCAGGTATCCTCATGAACCCCCGCGTCTGGGAGGCGAGCGGCCACGTCACGAACTTT
>CAYNMN010000059.1:0-11780 GCA_964398305.1 uncultured Oscillospiraceae bacterium | reverse complement strand
CATAGTCGCCGCCGGAGAGGGTGCACATGGCGTAGCTGTCGCGCACATAGGACAGGGACTCGCCCGCGAGGCCGCCGACATAGTCGCCGCTCTCGCTCGTGGCGGTGCCGTAGGCGCGGCAGTTGATAACGCTGCCCATGTCCATATAGCCCACAATGCAGCCGCAGCAGTCCTTGCGCGACCATACGTCGCCCCGGTTCTCGCAGTCGCGGATGACGCACATGGATTCATAGGTGCTCTGCAGAGCCTGAACATATGTGGTGCTCTCCTCGGCTCCGGTGACGTCGCTCTCGGGGTCGAAGTCGTATTCTATCGCCATGCCGCCGGCAACGCCGCCGATGTTTATGTCGCCGGTAACGTCGCCGTAGTTTGTGCTCGAGGCCACCTTGCCGTTGGTGTTCTCCTCGGTGTCCTCGTTGGATATATCCTCAAAATTATCGCCGTACTTCGCGTTCATCAAAGTACTCAGGGTATCGACCATGAGCAGCATGACGACGTTGAACTGGTCGTTCACCGCCGCGAGATCGGAGATGAGTGTGGTAGTGGCGTTGGAGATGTCGTAATTGAGCTGGGTGAGACTGTCCGTGACGCCGTGCATATTATTTATGAGCTCGTCCACATTGGCGCGGTATTCGCTCCCAAGACCGCTGAAGCTGATGTCCGGCTGCTCATTGAGATAGTTGATGATCTGCTTGGCCGAGCCTATAGCGTCGGTGAGGGAGTTGGAGGCAGCCTGCATATCGTCGAGCGCGAGACCGAGATGCTCGTTCGCGGCCTGCGCCGCCTCGCTGACATATGGGCCGAGCACCTGGAGCATGGTGGAGGTCGCGCTGATCACGTCCGCCGCCGCCGCGCCCGCCGTGGTGAGATCCTCCGCGAGAAAAACTGCGGCCTCTGCTGCGGCATTGTAATCAGTCTTTCCGCCGGAGACCCACTGGCCGCTCTCGGAATCGTAGGTATAGCCGAGCGCCGTCTTGAGCGCGTCGGCGTCGACGCCGGCGGCGTCCATGGCGACCTGAAGATCGGCGGAGCGGGCGTCGATGATTCGTGCGGAGTCCACCACCACGTCCCAGTCGCTCATGGGCGAAAAGACCGCCGTGACCGTAACGCTGCTCACAAGCTCCAGCTGCACAACGCCGTCGGCGTCGACCTTGTTGGGCATCTGGAAGGTGTACTGCGTGCCGAGATTGTCTACCTTGGTCAGCTTGGGATCCGTGCCGGGGTCAGTATATGTTACGTTCAGACTGCTCAGCTCGTAGCCCTCTGTCGGAGCTATGGTGAGATTGACGGTCTTTTTCTCTGTCGTCGGATTGAGATTATCCGCGGAGATCACGCCGCCGTAGGAGGATTCGAGGATCACGGAGCCCACGTCTGTGGTATAGGCGGCTGTCGGCTTGAAGGACGCGCGCACGACAACGCTCTTTGCCACGGAGTTCACGGGATCGTTCACGGGGTCGCCGCTGAGCGTGGGCATGACGAAGGTGTATGTGCCGCCCGCCCCCGGCGTCAAGGCGACAGCGGCGCCGTCGGCGTCGTAGGCCTCTATCGCCCCGAGCTCATAGCCCGTATTCGGCGTCACGGTGAGCGTTACGGTCTGCGCCGCGGCGGGGTTGGTCTTGTCCGAGGTGACTCTGCCGCCTGTGCCGGTGGTGATGCTCAGTAGCTGGTAGTCCGTCTCGTCGTATTTGTTCCCCTTCATGTCGCCGACGACGTTGAGATCGTCGTTTACCATGTCGAAGTATTTCATCGCCTCGGTGAAAGACTTCGTGGCGTTCTCAAGACTTGTCAGCACGCCGGGGAGGTTGTTCATTACATAGTCGATGCGATCCACGACGTCGTTTGCGGAGTTGATATTGCTGTCCACAAAATCTATCGTCTGCTCGCCGAGCACGTCGAGGTTATCCACCGCGCCGGTGGCGTAGCCGTTCATGGCGTCGAGCGTCGCCGTTATGGTGTTGGACGAGGACTGCGCGTCCACAAGGGCCTTGTTGATGAGATCATGGAGCTTGTTGAACTCGGTCTTGAGCCGCTCGGTGGTGTCCGCGGAGAACAGCAGCGTGAGATAGGGCTCCATCTGGCCGACGATGCCGCCGACCTCCTTGCGCCCCATCACGTCGCCGTTGTTCACGCAGCCGTAGACATAGCCGGACTGACGTCCGATTATGCCGCCGACGTTGTAGCCCACATGGATATAGCCTATCGTGCCGTAGTTGGTGCAGTTCATCACGACGCCGGAGGAGAAGCCCGCCACGCCGCCCGTGTCCGTATAGGTGTCCACGTTCTCAACGCTGTTGAGATCCGAGAGATTGTAGTCCTCGAGCGTCTGGTCTATATCCTCGCCTGTGGTGTTCACGGCGCAGTAGTTCGTGCTGCCGCGCACCGTGCCCATGTTAAGACCCACGACGCCGCCGGTATAGTGCTCGCAGACGACGGTGCCGTCGGAGCGGCAGTCGGATATTACGCCGCCGGTCTCGTTCGAGCCCGCGATGCCGCCCACGTTGCTCTTGCCGTCCACGCTGCCGTAAAACGAGCAGTTCGAGACGGTGCCTATATTCGTGCCGACGATGCCGCCGACATATTCCGCGGTGCCCGAGGGCGTCACCGTGCCGCGCACGTTGAGATCGTGGACATAGCCCTCCGACCCGATATAGCGGAACAGTCCGACATGCGAGCCGCTGTAGGTGAGCTCGAGTCCGCTTATCGTGTAGCCGTTGCCGTCAAACTCGCCGTTGAAGATGCTGATGGGCGAGAAGTCCGTGCCGGTCAGATCAATGTCGTTCATGAGCTGCACGCTGATGTCCTTGGAGTAGGAGTCGAGCGAGCATTTCTTTGCGAGGGTCATGAGCCCGGAGGCCGTTTTGACATAGTAGGTCGCGCCGTCCGCCAGAGCAGGTATGGCGGCGGCGAGGAGCGACACGCTCAGCGCAAGCGCGAGCAGAACGGCGAAGAGCCGTTTGAGCTTATTCATTTTCGCCCCGCCCCCCTTCGTCGGCGACCTCGGCGGTCAGCTTGGGCTCGTCGCCGGATATGACCTCCGCGTCGCCGATATCCACCATCGCGTTGATGCTGCCCCGGAACAGGCCGTTGACGTCGGCGTCGATAAAGCCGCTGACCTGACCGCGCACGCGGCCGCGCAGGCGGATCGTGCCGCTGTCGGCGCTGATGATGTTCGGCTTTCTGATGGTGAAGGAGGTCTTTTCGATGATGATGTCGCCGAGCAGCAGGATCTGCGGCAGCACGCCCATTACGAGGAATATGGAGATCGAGGTGCCGCGCCCGAGGCAGAAGCCTATGGACGAGATGGTGTTTTCGGACGACATAAAGCCGATGATGAAGCCGGCGAAGGCCATCATAAGGCCCGAGGTGATGATGGTCGGGAACGCCTGGTTGAGAGTTTCGATCATGGCGTCCCTTATCGGCATCTCGCGCTTGAGCTCCATGTAGCGGCTGGAGATTACTATGGCGTAGTCGATATTCGCGCCCATCTGTATGGAGCTGACGATAAGATAGGCGATGAAGAACAGGTTCCTTTCCAAGAGATACGGGAAGGAGAAGTTGATCCAGATACTGCTCTGGATAACGAGTATCAGCAGCACCGGCAGACCCACCGAGCGGAAGGAGAACAGCAGCACGATTATGACGAACACCGCCGAGAGTATGCTGATGAGCAGGTTGTCGTTGGAGAAGGATTTGGAGAGGTCGTAGTCGTTGACGGATTCTCCGGCGAGATAGGCCTCGTCATAATACTTCGCCGTGACGGCGTGGATGGTGTCGAGATATTCGAAGGTCTCGTCGCTCTCCTCCGGCAGATTGAGGTAGAGCACCATGCGCGACCAGCTGTCGCTCTCGAGCTGGGCCTTGGCGAACAGTATCTGCGCGTGCATATCCTCGAGAGTGTCGTAGGTGTCGCTGTCGAGCTCCACATAGCCCTCCTGGCTGCGCTCATAGAGGTACTCTATCATATCGACGAGCGGCACGGTGTAGCTGTCCACATCCGCGACTATGCGGCCGTAGTCCTCGTTATTCACGCCGTAGGCCGTGTAGAGCGTGCGCACGATGTCCACGTCTATATCCGCAAGCTCCGAAAACTGGCGCGGCGTGAGCGCGTCTGTGAGCATATAGCCGTCCTTCGCCTCGATGGTGGTCATGGCGAGGGTGGATTTTATCTGCGGGTAGGTCTCAAGCTCCGCAAGCAGGGCGGACTCCTTTACATAGTCGCCCTCCGGCACGAGCAGCGCGATGAAGTTATCCGTACCGAAGGCGGCTGCGATGGTCTTTTCCGCCGTTTTGACCTCGTTCTGCTTATAGGTGTCGAGCGTACTGTAGCCATAGACATATGGGCACCTGTTGGCAAAGATGCAGGCCGCCACGACGATCACAAGAAATATCGGCGGGATCACATAGCGCGTTTTATAGGTCATGCGGCCCCAGAAATTGATCCTCGGCACGAAGTTTTTGTGGTGGGTCTTATCTATCTGCTTGGAGAACAGCATCAGCAGCCCCGGCATCAGCGTGAACACTGTGAGCATGCTGATTATGATGGCCTTGATGAGTATGATGCCGATATCATAGCCCAGCTTGAAGCTCATGAGCGTAAGCGCGACGAGACCGGAGATGGTCGTCATCGAGGACGCGCCTATCTCCGGTATTGCCTTTGAGAGCGCCGTGACCACCGCCTCGTGAGCGGGCATAACGGCGCGCTCCTCGGTATAGCGGTGGACGAGTATGATGGCGTAGTCTATTGCAAGGGCGAGCTGCAGAACAATGGTTATGGAGTCCGTGACATAGGAGATCGTGCCGAAAATATAGTTCGTGCCCATGTTGATGAGCGCGGCCGCGCCGAAGGTCACGAGCAGTATCGGTATCTCCATGTAGGTGCGGGAGGTAAACAGCAGCACCGTGACGATAATGACGAACGCTATCGCGTCCACCATCAGCATCTCGTTTTCGATTATCGTCTCCTTGGGGCTGTTTATCTCCGTGGATATGTAGGTGTCGTAGGCGGAGAGCAGCTCCTTGGCGTGCTCAAACGCCGTGACCGTTACCTCCGCGTCGGTCGCGCCGTCAAAGGTCACCGTGAACAGGGCCGAGGCGGCGTTGTAGTGATCCGCGGTGTTGTCGAACTCCACGCCGTGCACGCCGTCGATGTCGGCGAGCTTGCCGGCGAGCTCGGAGGCCATGTCGAAGGTCACGTTGGAGACCATGATCTTGGCCGTGGCGAACTCCGTGAACTCCGCGTCCATTATGTCGAGCCCTATGCGCGTCTCCGAGTCCTTGCTGAGGTACTTTGTAAGATCCTGATTGATCTTGACCCAGCCGGTGGAGAATATGCTGAAAACGCACAGCGCGGCGAAGATGAGAAACACGAGACTCCGCCTGTCCACTATGTGCGTAGCGAGCTTTTCTATGAATTTCGGCTTTCTTTTCTGCTCCATATACGGCTCCCAATGATAAAAATCCACGTTCATAATAGCATTTCTCGGATATTATGTCAATTAAACTACGATAACTTTTGTGCAACAAAAACAGGAAAAAAGGCAATAATTGTCATCTTTCGCGCTTTAATTGTTACTGTTTTGATACAGCACTTGTCAGCAAAATGTAACCATATCGCACCGCCGCATAAAATATCATTTTTTTGCCCGAATCGACAAAAAAGGCTTTTATTGTAACATAAAAGCTGATATAATATATTGTCAAAGAAATAGTTATTTTGACGGGGAGCGTGACGACGGAATGCATTACGAGGTCTCTTATGAGCTCTGCTCGCTTGTGTTTCTGGTGATAATTACCACCAGGTTTTTTTCCGTGCGCCGTTTTCCCAGCACCCAGAACAGGCTGTTCGGAATAACGCTGTGCGTGGCGCTGGCCAACCTGATAATGGATATCGTCACGGCCTACACCATCGAGTACACCGCGGTACTCCCGATCTGGACGAATTACGTTTTGTGCTCGGTGTTCTATGCCCTGCAAATGGTAATCTCGGCGCTCATGGTCAACTATGTCCTCGCCTGCGCCGGGCGCAGCTACCGCAGCTATCCCGCGCTGCGCCTCCTGCTCTTGCCGATCGCCGCCTTCGCCGCCGCCATCGTCGTCAACCTCTTCACCGGCATTCTCTTTTATGTGCCGGTGGTCGACGGCGTTCCGGTATACACCCGCGGGCCGTATTTCAACTGGCTGTTTGCCGGCGCCGGGTTCTATATGGCGGCCACGGTTGTACTGACGGCGTACTTTCGGAGCTATCTCAGGGCAAAGCAGCAGCAGACCATATATGCCTTCATCATCATTCTCATAGCCGCCATCGTCGTGCAGATGGCGTTCCCGAGCTTCCTGCTGACGGGCGTGGCGCTTACCATCGCGATACTCATGTTCTTCTTCACGCTCCAAAACCCGGAGGATCAGCTCGATCTCGTCACGGGCGTGTTCAACTATTCCGTGATGATGGATTATCTCCAGTCGCAGATAAGCGACAAGCGCGCTCTGCGGCTCATCGCGGTGGATGTGGGCGGCTTCCGCCGCATCAACAGCGCCTACGGCATCGATATCGGCAACCGCGCCTTCGCCGCGGTCGGCGCCTTTCTCAACAGTCTGGGCGGCAGGCTCGTCACCTTCCGGATGATAGGCAGCCGCTTCCTTCTGGTCGTCTCCGACGAGGACGATTTTCTGCGCGCCATCATCCAGATCGGCGACAAATTCGAGCGCCCCTGGGAGATCTCCGGCCAGGAGATGACGCTCACGGCGTCTCTCCGGTATTTTGACGAGCAGGATTTTTTCACCAGCGCGGACGAGGTCGTCAACCTCATAGACGTAGCGTATTCCGAGGCGAGCACCGACGGCTGGAACGACCGCATGCGCATAGGCGGCGAGCAGCTTGAGCAGGCCAAGCGCGGCATCATGATCGAAAGCGAGATCCGCGAGGCGCTGCAAACCGGCAAGGGCTTTGAGATATGGCTCCAGCCCATCTTCGCGCCCGAAACAAAGCGTTTTTCCAGCGCCGAGGTGCTGCTGCGCTATCGCGGCGAGGACGGGCGCTTCATCTCGCCGGGCGAGTTTATACCCATCGCCGAAAAGAGCGGCCTGATCCTGCGCATCGACGAGCTGGTCTTAAAAAAAGCCAGCGCCTTCCTCGCGCAGTCCGATATCTCCCGCGATTACGGTCTGGATTTCATCGAGATCAACCTTTCGGCCGCGGAGTTCTTCAAAAACGACTGGCGGCGCATCAACACGCTGGTCACGGACGAGGAGGCGTCGCCAAGTCTCATCTGCTTCGAGGTCACGGAGTCCGCCGCCGTCGCACATCCCGGGGCGCTCGTGGACTTCATGAACAAGATGATCGACCGGGGCTATCGCTTCGCGCTCGACGATTTCGGAACGGGCTTTGCAAATCTCACGCAGGTTGCTGAAATGCCCTTCTCCATCGTCAAGCTCGACCGCAGTCTGCTCATCTCGCCCGGCGAGAAGAACCGCATCCTGTTCGACGGGCTGATGGGCGTGTTCCGCGAGACGGGACTGCACACCGTTGTAGAGGGCGTGGAGACGCCCGAACAGGTGCGCCGCGTCACGGATCTCGGCGCCACGGGCATTCAGGGCTATTACTTCGCCCGTCCGATGCCGATTCCAGATTTTGTCGAGTTCATCAAGGAGCGCAACGGCACGGCGGTGCAGACGCAATAACAAAACCTCAAATCACAGGGCGCGTCGTTCGACGCGCAATCGCTTTCGGAGACAAAGTCGCAGACTTTGTCTCCGATGATTTTTTATCCCGCGCTCACGGCGGCGGAGAGCATTCGGTCTATCGTCACTCCGTAGCCCCGCGTCGGGTCGGAGAGCAGAACGTGCGTCACCGCGCCGACGAGCTTGCCGTTCTGGATGATCGGGCTACCGCTCATGCCCTGCACTATCCCCCCGGTGAGCTCGATGAGCTCCGGGTCCGTAACCGTCACGACGAGCTTCTCCTCGCCACCGCAATAAACCCTGTCGATCTCCACGTCAAACTCCTCCGCGGCATCCCCCCGCACCTGTGAGATGATCGTTGCCGCGCCGGTCTTTATCTCCTCCGACGCCGCCGTTATCAGCGTTTCGCCGTCGGGAGCCTCGGCGAGCACGCCGAATATGCCGCTCGGTGTGTTGAGCAGTATGCTGCCGGTCGGGTCGGCGGCGTCGAACACGCCCTGCAGCTCGCCGGGCGCATCCCGCTCTCCGCGCCGCGCGTCGGCCACCGTCGCCTCGCACACCACGCCGGAGCCCACGGGCAGCAGCACGCCGGTGTCGGAATCCGTGACGCCGTGTCCCAGCGCGCCGTAGACGCCGGTATCGGGGTCATAAAACGTCACCGTGCCGACTCCGGTCACGCCGTCGCGCAGAAAGAGCCCCAGTCTGTATGCGCCGTCGGAATCCTCCGCGGGCGTCACGGTGAAGGTCACGGTCTCGCCCTTTCGCACCGCCTTGAGCTCCGTCGCCTCGCCGCAAAGCAGCGCGGCCGCATTCACGAAGTCCTCGGCGGTGTGTATCTCCCGTCCGCCGAGCGATACTATCAGATCGCCGGGCTCAAGCCCCGCGTCCGCCGCCGGATACACCTCGCCCCCGCCCCCGTCCACGCCGGCGAGCGCCGCTATGAGCACGCCGTCCGTCTTGAGCTCGATGCCCACGATCTCGCCCACCGGCACAAGCTCCGCAGCGCAGGCCGCCGCAGTTGCCGCGACCGTCAGCGCGAGGGCCGAGAGCCATATAAGAGTCCGCCGCGCCGTTTTGAATATTTCCATTTTATTCCATCCGCCTCTCTTTGTTTTGCCCTGTCAGTATGTGCCGCGGAAACTAAAATAACGGCGGTTAATTCATGCATGATTACCTTTCGTCGGCTCGGCACATATTATGTAGGGATGAAGCTTGAAAGGAAAATCATGCCATGAAAATTTTGAAGCAGGGCGATCGGGGCTCGCTGGTGCAGCTGGTGCAGCTCGGTCTGCGGCGCGCCGGGTTTGACATAGCGGCCGACGGCGTCTTCGGCTCGCGCACCGTCTCGGCGCTCAGAGCGTTTCAAAGCGAAAACGGTCTCGCGGCGGACGGCGTCGCCGGCGCTGGCACGCTCTCGGCGCTGACGCCGTGGCTGACGGGGTATGTGACGCACACTGTCAGACCCGGCGACACCTTATACAGGATCGCGCAGAAGCACGCCTCCTCGCTCGAGGCCATAGAGCTTGCGAACAGCGCGCTCGACCCTCTCGATCTCCGCGTCGGGGCAAGAGTGACCGTGCCGCTGCCCTTCGACGTTGTGCCGACGGACGTCGCGTGGTCGTCGGCGCTCGTGGGCTATGCCGTGCGCGGTCTCGCGGCGCGCTATCCCTTCATAACGGCGGGAGAATTCGGCAAAAGCGTGATGGGCGCGCCGCTTTACAGCCTGGGCATGGGCGACGGCGGGAGCACCGTTATATACAGCGCGGCGCACCACGCAAACGAATGGATAACCACGCCCGTGGTTTTGAAATTTGCCGAGGAGCTCGCGTCTGCCTACGCCGCCGGCGGCAGTGTCGCCGGAGCTTCCGCCCGTGATATTATGTCCGCGGCGAGGATAATTATCGCCCCCGCCATAGACCCCGACGGCGTCGATCTCGTCACCGGCGCGCTCACGGGCGGAGCGTATTTTGAGCGTGCGGCGCGCATCGCGTCGGACTTTCCCGCCATTCCCTTTCCGAGCGGCTGGAAGGCAAATATCGCCGGCACCGACCTCAATCTCCAGTACCCCGCCGGATGGGAGAGAGCGCGCGCCATAAAATTCGCGCAGGGCTACGACCGCCCCGCCCCGCGCGACTTCGTGGGCAGCGCCCCGCTCTCGGCGACCGAGAGCCGCGCCCTCGCCGCGCTCACCCGCTCGCTTGACCCCGCGCTCGTTCTCGCCTTCCACACCCAGGGCGAGGTGATCTACTGGCGCTTTCTCGACTACGAGCCCGAGGGCTCGCGCGCGCTTGCCGCCTGCTTCGGCGCGGCGTCCGGGTATGCGGTCTCCGACACGCCCTTTGTATCCGGCTTCGCGGGCTATAAGGACTGGTTCATCCAGGACTTCGGCAGACCGGGATATACTATTGAGTGCGGACGCGGCGTCAGTCCGCTGCCCGTCTCTCAGCTCCCCGACATCTACGCCGCCTGCGCGCAGATAATGGCGCTCGCCGCCGTGGGCTGTTGACTTATCCGCCGCTCCGGTTATATAATGAGCAGGCGCGGCAAATATTTCCGCGCCTGAAGAGCACATTTTTTTGAAAGAGGTATAGATATGAGCGAAACACCCGAAAGCTGCAGCCACGATTGCTCGAGCTGCGGCGAAAACTGTCCGAGCCGCGACCCCCAGAATATGCTCAAAAAGCCGCATGAGGGCGCGTATATCGGCAAGGTCATAGCCGTTGTGAGCGGCAAGGGCGGCGTGGGCAAGTCCCTCGTAACGAGCCTGCTCGCCTCCGAGATGCAGCGCCGCGGACATTCCGCCGCCGTGTTGGACGCGGACGTGACCGGCCCCTCCATCCCGCAGATGTTCGGAGTCCACGAGCACGCCATGGGCTCGGAGGACGCCATTATCCCCGCGCGCTCGCACACGGGCGTGCAGATGATGAGCATGAACATCCTCCTGCCAAACGAGACCGACCCCGTCGTCTGGCGCGGCCCGATAATCGCCGGCGCCGTAGAGCAGTTCTGGACGGACGTGCTCTGGGAGAATGTGGAGTATATGTTCGTGGATATGCCCCCCGGAACGGGCGACGTGCCGCTGACCGTGTTCCAGTCCCTGCCGGTGAACGGCGTCGTCGTTGTGACGAGCCCGCAGGAGCTTGTGAGCATGATAGTCGAGAAGGCCGTGAACATGGCCGGCATGATGAACAAAAAGGTGCTCGGAATAGTCGAGAACATGTCCTACTTCGTCTGCCCGGACTGCGGCAAGAGGTCCGCCATTTTCGGCGACAGTCATATTGACGAGGTCGCCGGTCGCTTCGAGATAGACAACGTCGCCAAGCTGCCCATCGACCCGCTCTTCGCCGCCTCCTGCGACGCCGGCGAGGTCGAGAGTCTCAGACCCGAGGGCATAATGGGCCTGTGCGACTTCATCGAGCGCGGAGCTTACTGAGCATGAGCGGCTGGGAGCTCTATGACGCGATCGCCGACGGCGTGCCGATCGGGCTGCGCGCGGAGCGCATTTTCAAAAACGAGTGGTGGACGCTCTGCGAGAGCTCCGCGCGCGGACAGGGGCTCGCAATGTCGATAGACTGGGCGCAGCGCCCCGCGCTGTATCCCGACGGGCTCGCGGGCATGCCGCTGCGCGACGCGGCCTACGCCGCGCGCTCGTGGGATCTCTCCGAGGCCGCCGCCGGTCTTTCCGCCGCAAACGCCTTCTACAATACTCCGGAGCGCCTCGCCGCCCTCGGCTGCGCCGAGCCCTATGAGAATTTCTGCACCGACGGCATCGACATGACGGGGCAGAGCGTGGGCGTGATCGGACATCTCAAGATGCCGCCGGAGACTCTCGCCGCCGCGAAGGAGGTATTCGTGCTTGAGCGCGCTCCGCGCGAGGGCGACTATCCCGACTCCGCCTGCGAGTACCTGCTGCCGCGCTGCGGCGTCGTTATCATCACGGGCTCGTCGCTCGTGAACAAGACTCTGCCGCGCCTGCTGGAGCTCTCGCGCGGCGCCCGCGTGATACTCACGGGGCCGAGCGTGCCGATGTGTCCCGCGCTGCTGGAGCTCGGCATCGACCGCCTTGCGGGGCTTGTCCCGACCGACGCCGCCGGTCTGCGCGCGCA
>CAYNMN010000058.1:5251-11790 GCA_964398305.1 uncultured Oscillospiraceae bacterium | reverse complement strand
AACCGTAGGCTTTGAGGCCGGCGTACCCGTTAGCCTCGACGGCGAGAGCATGAGCGCCAAGGCGATCATCCTAAAGCTCAACGAGCTCGGCGGCGCGAACGGCATCGGTCTGCTGGACATAGTCGAAAACAGGCTCGTCGGCATGAAATGCCGCGGCGTCTACGAAACCCCGGGGGGCACGATACTCTACAAGGCGCACGAGTATCTCGAAACGCTGTGCCTTGACAAAATGACCTCTCACAAGAAGCAGGAGCTGTCCGTAACCTTCGCGGAGCTCGTATATAACGGCCAGTGGTACACTCCCCTGCGCGAGGCTCTGTCCGCCTTTGTGGACAAAACGCAGGAGCACGTCACCGGAACCGTGAAGCTCAAGCTCTACAAGGGCAACATCATCAAGGCCGGCGCGTGGAGCGACTGGAGTCTCTACTCTCAGGAGCTCGCCACCTTCGACGAGGACGAGATATACAATCAGGCGGACAGCGCCGGATTCATCAGCCTCTACGGTCTGCCGATAAAGGTCCAGGCGCAGGTCGAGGCGAAGAACGGAAAAAAGTAAGGAGCCGTAAATGGAAAAGCTGTGGGCCGGAAGGGCGCATGAAAAGCTCGATAAGGCGGCGGAGGACTTCAACTCCTCCATCCGCGTGGACTGCCGGATGTATGCCGAGGACATTAAGGGCAGCATTGCGCACGCGCAAATGCTCGCAAAATGCGGTATCATCTCCGAAGCCGAGGGCAAGGAGCTCTCAGAAGGGCTTGCCGGTATACTCGCGGATATAGACTCCGGCGCTCTGGCCATAGATTTGGCCGCCGAGGACATCCACTCCTTTGTGGAATCGGAGCTCACGCAGCGTCTCGGCGCCGTTGGCAAAAAGCTCCACACCGCCCGCAGCCGGAACGACCAGGTCGCGACCGACCTGCGGCTCTATCTGAAGAACGCCGCCGGTGAGACCGCGACGCTCATCAGGTCGCTCATCGCCGCAATAGTCTCTCAGGCCGAGAATAACGCGGACACGGTGATGCCCGGCTACACGCACCTCCAGCGCGCGCAGCCGATCACCTTCGGCCACCACCTGTGCGCCTACGGCATGATGCTCTCGCGCGACCTCGGCAGGATAGACGACGCCGTCAGGCGCATGAACGTCTCGCCGCTCGGCTCCTGCGCTCTCGCCGGGTCGACCTACCCCATAGACCGCGCCGGGACGGCGGACACGCTCGGATTTGACGGCTTCTGTCTCAACTCCGTTGACGGCGTTTCCGACCGCGACTTCTGCGTGGAGCTCGCCGCCGCGCTCTCGCTCGTGATGGTCCACCTCTCCCGGCTTTCGGAGGAGGTCATACTCTGGACGAGCTGGGAATTTAGATTCTGCACTCTCTCCGACGCCTTTACGACGGGCTCGTCGATAATGCCGCAGAAGAAAAACTCCGACATGGCGGAGCTTGTGCGCGGCAAGTCGGGCAGGGTGTTCGGCGACCTCACGGCGCTCCTGACGATGCTCAAGGGTCTCCCCCTCGCCTACGACAAGGACATGCAGGAGGACAAGGAGGCGATCTTCGACGCCTTCGACACCGTCAACGCCTGTCTCGGCGTCATCGCGCCGATGCTCGGCACCATACAGGTCAACGGGGACAATATGCTCAATGCGGCAAAGACCGGCTTCATCAACGCCACCGACCTCGCCGACTACCTCGCAAAAAAGGGCGTGCCCTTCCGCGAGGCATACAGGCTAACGGGTGAGATCGTCGCCGACTGCTCCGGGAGCGGCACGACTCTCGACGCGCTGCCGCTTGAGAAATACAGGGAATACTCGCCGCTCTTTGAGAGCGACCTATTCGGCGAGATAGCTCTTTCGACCTGCGTGGAAAAGCGCACGAGCGCCGGAGGCACCGGCGCGGCCTCGCTAAAGGCGCAGACCGAATATTTGAAGAAGGTGATCGCGTGACGCGAATATTCATAGACGGCAGCGCCGGCACCGCGGGTCTGAGGATCCACGGCAGACTCGAAAACCGCCCCGGCGTTGAGCTGCTGACCCTCTCCGGCGCGGACAGAAGGGATCCCGCCGCAAGGAAGGCTGCGCTCAACGGCTGCGACATTGCCATTCTCTGTCTGCCCGACGAGGCTTCGATCGAGAGCGCTGCCATGATAGAAAATCCCGCTGTGCGCGTTATCGACACCTCCACGGCGCACCGTGTCGCCCCCGGCTGGGCATACGGCTTCCCGGAGCTCTCCGCCGACTTTCGCGAGAGGATCGCAAACGGAGACCGCGTCGCCTCCACCGGTTGCCATGCCGGCGGCTTCGTCTCGCTCGTCTACCCGCTCATAGAGGCCGGAGCGCTGCCCCGCGACGCGCTACTCACCTGCCACAGCGTCACGGGCTATTCCGGCGGCGGCAAGGGCATGATAGCGGCCTATGAGGCGACCGGGCGTCCCGCGTCCTACGATTCGCCGCGTCAATACGCGCTCTCCCAGTCGCACAAGCATCTCAGGGAGATGCAAAAGATCTGCACTCTCGACCACGCGCCCGTTTTCTGCCCCATAGTCGGCGACTATATCTGCGGGATGGTGACCACCGTCCCGGTGTTCGCCTCCCAGCTCACGGGCGGCGCGGGTATAGAGACGGTCAGAGAAATACTCGCCGCCAAATACCGGGGGCCGGTCGTGAGGTATATCGACGATATGGACGAGGCGGGCTTCATAGCCTCCAACGCCGTATCCGACAGCGACGTTATGCAGATCTCCGTCTACGGGAACGACGAGCGGATCCTGCTCGTCTCGCGCTTCGACAATCTCGGAAAGGGCGCGTCCGGCTGCGCGGTGCAGTGTCTGAATATCATGCTCGGTCTCGACGAGACCACGGGGCTTGTACTGTGAGGTATATAAAATGAACAAAATCAATATCGTCCCCGGCGGCGTTTGCGCTGCCAAGGGCTTTTCCGGAAGCGGCATACACTGCGGCATCCGCAAGAGCCGCACAAAGAGGGATCTCGCGCTTATCGTGAGCTCTGTTGAGGCGAGCGCCGCCGCGATCTATACGACCAACCTCGCAAAAAGCGCGCCAATCAAGGTGACGAAGGCGCATCTCGCCGACGGCAAGGCCAAAGCAATGATCTGCAACAGCGGAAACGCCAACACCTGCAACGCCGACGGCGTGGAGATAGCGGAGAGCATGTGCTCGCTGCTCGCCTCAGAGCTCGGCATTAGCGCGGACGACGTTATCGTGGCCTCCACGGGCGTTATCGGGCAAAAGCTCGACGTCGGCGTTATCGCCTCCGGCATAGCGCCGCTCTGCTCCGTTCTGGGCGACAACAGCGCCGACGTCTGCGAGGCCATCATGACGACCGACACCGCGCCCAAGGAGATAGCCGTGAGCTTCACGGCGGGCGGCAGGACCTGCACGCTCGGCGGAGTGGCCAAGGGCAGCGGCATGATCCACCCCAACATGGCCACTCTGCTCGTGTTTCTCACGACCGACGCCGCCATTTCCCCGGCAATGCTCCATAAGGCGCTCGCCACGGACGTGAAGGACACCTTCAATATGGTCAGCATAGACGGCGATACCTCGACGAACGACATGGTATCAATCATGGCCAACGGCATGGCCGGAAACGCCGAAATAACCGCCGAGGGGGCGGACTTTGACGTTTTCATGGCGGCGCTCAACACAGTCACAGTCTATCTCTGCCGCGCAATAGCCGCCGACGGCGAGGGCGCGACCAGACTGCTCGAGTGCTCCGTCACCGGCGCAAAGGATACCGCCAACGCCAAGCTCGCCGCCAAGAGCGTCATCTGCTCCTCTCTCGTAAAGGCCGCCATGTTCGGCTCGGACGCCAACTGGGGCAGAGTTCTCTGCGCCATCGGCTACTCCGGCGCGGACGTGGATGTGACGAATGTCGGCGTGACCTTCCGCTCGGCGGCCGGCAGCGTCACTGTATGCGAAAACGGCGCGGGCGTCGGCTTCTCCGAGGAGCTCGCCAAAAAGGTGCTCGTGGAAAAGGAGATAAACATCGACGTCGCTCTCGGCGACGGCGAGGCCTCCGCCACCGCCTGGGGCTGCGATCTCACCTATGACTATGTTAAGATCAACGGCGACTACAGAACCTGACGGAGGCGCGTATATGGACGGGAACATATCAAAAAGCCAGCGGGCGCAGGTGCTCGTTCAGGCGCTGCCCTACATCCAGAAATACTGGAACAAGACCGTAGTGATAAAATACGGCGGCAACGCGATGATAAACGAGGAGCTCAAGCGTCAGGTCATGGAGGACATCGTGCTCCTGCAGCTCGTCGGCGTCAAGGTCGTGCTCATACACGGCGGCGGGCCGGAGATAACCGAGACCCTGCGGCGCATGGGCAAGGAGACACAGTTTGTGGACGGTCTGCGCGTTACGGACAGGGAGACCGCCGAGATCGTGCAGATGGTGCTCGCCGGAAAGGTCAACAAGAGCCTCGTCAACCTTCTTGAGCTCCGCGGCGGCAAGGCCATGGGCGTTTCCGGCATAGACGGGCGGCTGATCTGCGCGAAGATGCGCGACGAAAAGCTCGGCTTTGTGGGCGATATTGAGAGCATCAACCCGGCGGCCATCACCGATCTCATCGAAAAGGGCTACATACCCGTCGTCTCCTCTGTCGCCTGCGACGAGAGCGGCAGCGTGTTCAACATCAACGCCGACTCCGCGGCCGCGCAGATCTCCGGCGCCATCGGCGCGGAATGTCTGATCTCCATGACCGACATCGCAGGAATAATGGAGGACAGGGACGACCCGTCCACGCTCATACCGGTGGTGGATATAGAGGACGCCGGCGAGCTCATGGCGAGGGGGATCATCTCCGGGGGCATGCTGCCGAAGATCCAAAGCTGCATAGACGCCGTTCGCTGCGGCGTGAAGAAGGTATTTATTCTCGACGGGCGCGTGCCCCATTCGATACTCGTGGAAATGCTCACCGACGAGGGCGCCGGAACAATGGTTGTGGAGGCAAAATAGATGGACATTAAAGCAACGGACAGTCAGTACGTCGCGCATACCTACGGGCGCTTCCCGCTGCTCATAGCCGGCGGCAAGGGCTCCGTCGTCTGGGATGAGAGCGGCAAAAAGTATATCGATCTGGGCACCGGCATTGCCGTAAACAGCTTCGGAGTCGCGGATGACGAGTGGATATCCGCGGTGACGGCGCAGCTCGGCAAGGTGCAGCACACCTCCAACCTCTTTTACTCCGAGCCCTGCGCCCTGCTCGCCGAAATGCTCTGCGAACGCACCCCGATGAAGAAGGTGTTCTTCACAAACTCCGGCGCGGAATCCAACGAATGCGCCATAAAGACCGCGCGAAAGTATTACGAGAGCAGGCACAACGGACAGAGCGGCAAGATCGTCACGCTTATCAACAGCTTTCACGGCAGGACGCTCGCCACCCTCGCCGCGACGGGTCAGGCGCACTATCACGAAAGCTTCCTCCCCATGCCCGGCGGCTTCGTATATACCCCCGCGAACGATATCGAGTCGCTTGAAAAGCTCGTCTGCTCCACGCCCGACATCGCCGCTTTCATGTTTGAATGCGTGCAGGGCGAGGGCGGCGTAATTCCGCTCGACAAGGCCTTCGTTTCGGCCATGGCAGAGCTCGCCGCCGAGAAGGACATCCTCCTTATCTGCGACGAGGTGCAGACCGGCAACGGCCGCACCGGCACGCTCTATGCCTGGGAGCAATACGGCATTGTTCCGGATATTATGTCAACCGCAAAGGGCATAGGCTGCGGTCTCCCGCTCGGAGCGTGCCTGTTCGGGGAAAAAACGGCCGAGGTGCTCGCGCCCGGCGACCACGGCTCCACCTTCGGCGGCAACCCTGTCTGCTGCGCGGGCGCGCTTTCGGTTATATCTCGCATTGACGCGCAGCTGCTTGATGGTGTAAAATCCAAGTCGGAGTATATCTTCGGCGCGCTCGCCGGCGCCCCGGGCGTCGAGAGCGTCAGCGGGCTCGGGCTCATGATAGGCGTCAAGACCGTGAAGGACGCGGACGAGGTCATCGCCGCTTGCCGCGAAAAGGGCGTGCTCGTGATCAAGGCGCACGACAGGGTGCGGCTGCTGCCCGCGCTGAACATCCCCGACGATCTGCTCCGCGAAGCCGTAGACGTGATTAAGGAAGTGGTCAAGTGAATCTCAAGGGAAGAAATTTCCTCAAGCTGCTCGATTTCACCCCAGCGGAGATAACCGGTCTGCTCGACCTTGCGGCAAAGCTCAAGGCCGACAAGAAGAACGGCATCCCTCACAGGCTCTGCGAGGGCAAGAATATCGCGCTGATATTTGAAAAGACCAGCACCCGCACCCGCTGCTCCTTTGAGGTCGCCGCCGCCGATCTCGGTATGCACCCGGTCTACCTCGACTCCAACGGCTCGCAGATAGGCAAAAAGGAATCGATAGCGGACACCGCGCGCGTGCTCGGACGCATGTTCGACGGCATAGAATACCGCGGGTTCGGTCAGGAGATTGTCGAGGAGCTCGCAAAATACGCCGGCGTTCCCGTCTGGAACGGTCTGACCAACGAGTTCCAC
>CAYNMN010000058.1:0-5241 GCA_964398305.1 uncultured Oscillospiraceae bacterium | reverse complement strand
CACCGCAAGAACCGTCAGCTGCTATGCGGACATTATCGCCATGCGCCACCCCAAGGAGGGCGCGCCGCTGGTCGCGGGAAAGGCAGCGTCCATCCCCGTAATTAACGCCGGAGACGGCGGGCACAACCACCCCACGCAGACCCTCGCCGATTTCCTCACCGCGCGCGAGCATTTCGGAAGGCTCTCCGGTCTGCGCTTCGTCTATATGGGCGACGCGCGCTACAACATGGGCAATTCCCTGCTCGTCGGCGGAGCGAAGCTGGGCATGAACATGGTGCTCTGCGCGCCCGAGGGCTACTTCCCCGGCGCCGAGCTGCGCTCGCAGTGCGCCGCAATAGCCGCCGAGACCGGCGCGAAGCTCGAATACGTCACCGACCCCAAAACGGCGGCGAAGAACGCCGACGTTATCTATACCGACATATGGGTATCAATGGGCGAGCCCGCGGAGGTCTGGGACGAGCGCATCAGGGCTCTGCTCCCCTATCAGGTCAATTCCGCGCTGATGGCCTGCGCCAAACCCACGGCGGCGTTCATGCACTGCCTGCCCGCCTTCCACGACCACAACACCGGCATCGGCAAGGAGATCGGCGAGCTTTACGGTCTCGACGCCCTTGAGGTAACAGACGAGGTTTTCGAGGGCCCGCAGTCGATTGTCTTTGATGAGGCCGAGAACAGGCTACACACCATCAAGGCCGTTATGGCCGCCACTCTCGCCTGAAATTAACATGAAAAGAGGAGGCTTTTTTAAGGCCTCCTCTTTTATGCTATTATCGGTTATATGACCTGTCCCCGGAAAAGAACGCGGTCAAGGTCGAACTCGGGCGTCAGCACCGCGATATTCGCGGCCTTTCCGACCTCCAGACCGCCGTAGCGGTCGTCTATTCCGAGCGCCTGCGCGCTGTTGAGGGCGGCCGCTCTCACTGCGGTCTCCGGCGCGATCCCGAAGCTGATTGCGGTCTTGAGACACTTCATGAGATCGGTGGCCGAGCCGGCTATCGTGCCGTCCGCAAGCTGCGCCCGTACTCCGCGCACGGTCACGGCCTGTCCGCCGAGAGTATACTGCCCGTCGCACATTCCGGCGGCGCGCATGGTGTCGCTGATAAGCACGATCCGCTCTGCGCCGAACAGCTTGAAAACCGCACGCACGGCCGAAGGATGGACGTGTACTCCGTCGCAGATAAGCTCCGCTCTCACCCGCTCGTCCTCCGCGCCGGCGCCTATTACTCCGGGATCGCGATGGAGAAAAGGCGGCATGGCGTTAAAGGTATGCGTGAGCTCGCGCGCTCCCGCTTCAACGGCGGCGTGCGCCGTATCGTAATCTGCGGTGGTATGGCCTATCGAGACGGTCAGGCGCTTCGACGCCTCGGAGATGAAGTCCATGGCGCCCTCGAGCTCAGGCGCGACCGTGACGAGCTTAACGATGCCGCCGGATATGCCCATGAGCCTGTTCAAAAGGTCTATATCCGGCTTTTGAAGCCATGCTCCGTTCTGCGCGCCCTTCTTCTTTTCGGACAGAAACGGCCCCTCAAGGTTGACGCCCACGAGCTGCGCGCCGTCAGCGGGATCCTCCGCGTGATAGAGCGCCGCCGCGGCGCATATCCTTTCAAGCTGCTCCGGCGGGAGCGTCATTCCGGCAGGGCAGATCTGCGTGACGCCGCGCGAGAGCTCATAGGCCCCCATTCTCCGAAGCCCCTCATAGCTGCCGTCGGAAAAATCCTCGCCCATGCAGCCGTGGAAGTGCAGATCCGTAAGTCCCGGTATGACATACATCCCCGTGACGTCGAGCGAAGCACCGTCGCCGGAATTATCGGTTATCGTGTCGCCCGAGGTAAAAATGTCCCGGCGAACAAAGCCCTTGTCACGATCGAAAACGAAACCGCCTGTCAGTCGCATAAGCGACCACTTCCTTTCATTTCGCGCGCTCTATCATGGCTGCGCATTCCATCGCAATTTCCACATCCCCGGGCTGGAGCTGCGTGAGCGGAGCGCGTACTCCGCCGCAGTCGGGCCCGCCCTGCAGGCGCAGTATCTCCTTGGCGACGGCATACATGTTGCCCTTTGCCGAGCACATTTTGGATATTATAGCACACGCAGAGTGTTGTGTCACTCTCGCCTCGCTCACTTTTCCGGCGGCGACGAGATCGAATATGCGCATATACAGCCCGGGCATTACGGCGTATGTGCCGCCGATGCCGCCGCCGGCTCCGGCCACAAGGCCGCTCGCGAGCTGCTCATCGGGGCCGTTGAACACGAACGCGCCCTCGTCCGCCCACTGCTCTATGTCCTGCACGGGCATGGAGCTGTTTTTCACCCCGATAACGCGCGGGTTTTTGCGCATCTCCCGCAGAAGCGCCGGAGTAAGCGAGGTCCCGGCGAGCTGGGGGATGTTGTAGATGATGAAATCGGTGTTAGGCGCGGCGGCGGAAATATCGTTCCAGTATTGGGCGATGCCGTATTCGGGCAGGTGAAAGTATATGGGCGGTATGGCGGCAATCGCGTCCACCCCCAGACTCTCGGCATGGGCGGCGAGCGCGCAGCTGTCCGCCGTGTTGTTGCACGCCACATGGGCTATCACGGTCAGATCGCGCCCCCCGGCGGTTTTCATGACCGTTTCAAGCGTCAGCTTGCGCTCCTCCACGCTCTGGTATATGCACTCCCCGGAGCTGCCGCCGACATACAGGCCCCTGACGCCCTCCTCGGCGAGATATTCGGCGAGCCCCGCGACCCTTTCGGGCGACACAGCTCCGCGCGCGTCATAGCACGCATAGAACGCGGGGATTATCCCGCAGTATTTTTTCAGGTCCAATGCTACCAGCTCCTTTTGATCAACCCTTTACGGCTCCCATTGTGATGCCCTGGGTAAAGTATTTCTGGAAAATGAGGAACACGACTATGATCGGCACGGCCGCCAGCGCGGCGCCGGCCATTATCAGCCCGAAGTCGCTCGACATCTCGCTCTGGAGCTTCGCGATGCCGAGGGAGATCGTGAGATTCACGCGGCTGTTGAGCATGATCAGCTGCATGAAGTAGTCGTTCCAGCTGCTGATAAACGTAAAGATCGCGAGCGCGCCTACGCCCGGCTTGATTATCGGCAGGACTATGTGAGTGAAGGTACGCAGCTCGCTCGCGCCGTCTATTCGGGCGGCCTCGAGCATCTCCGTCGGTATGGTCTCGGAAAACTGCTTCATGAGGAACACGCCGAACGGCCAGCCGACCGTCGGCAGTATCACTGCGGCGAGCGTGTCGTGGATCCCGAGCACGGACATCTCCTTGAGCAGCGGGATGAGTATGACCTGCTTGGGCAGAGCCATGGCGCAGACCATTACCGAAAAGAGGAACCTGCGCCCCGCAAATCGCTTTTTTGCGAGCACATAGCCCGCGAGAGAGGCAGTTATACAGGTGAGTATCATGGCCGCAACGGCCATAAAGACCGTGTTGAACAGCCACTTGAGCGCCGGCTGCTTGAAGAGGCGCACATAGTTGTCAATAGTCGGATCGGTCGGCCACCACTGGGGCGTGGGCGAGTTGATCGCCGCCGCGTCCTTGAGCGAGCCCGTGATTATCCAGTAGAGCGGGAAGGTGAACAGCACGGTCAGGATTATGAGCATTATTATCGCGACGACCATATAGGCCGAGGGACGTTTCTTTATCGTTTCCATGGCCGCCCCCCCTATTCCGTCTTGGCCGACCCGGTTATCCTGAACTGGATCAGCGAGAAAACGGCAATTATAGCCGCGAGTATGATGCCCATGGCGCTGCCATAGCCGAACTGGTCGAGCTTGAACGCATTGTAATAGATGTAATACATTATCGTCTGCGTGGAATTGTTCGGCCCGCCGGAGGTGAGCAGCTGGATGAGCGCGAAGCACTGGAAGCTGTTGATGGTGGTGATGACGATGATATAGAGCGTTGTGGGCATGATCGACGGCCACTTGATCTTCCAGAAGGTCTGGAAATCGTTGGCGCCGTCCACCTGCGCCGCCTCAACGAGCGAGTGATCCACGTTACCGAGCGCCGAGACATACAGCACTATCGGCTGGCCGATGGAGGTGGTAAAAAGGATCACGATTATGCACCAGATCGCGGTCTTGGGATTGCCGAGCCAGCTGATATTCTCCTCGATGATCCCAAGCGCCTTGAGCACATGGTTAAAAAGGCCGGTGTACTGGTTGAACATCCACTTCCAAACTACCGTGACAGCGACGCTGCCCGTGACGACCGGCAGATAGAAGATGCAGCGGTAGAACGAGCGGGAGAACGAGCGCAGCTTGTATATTACCGAGCTGACCCACAGCGAAAACACCATGACCGCCGGCACGGAGACAAGGACGATCAGTACGGTGTTCCAGAGCGCTCTGATAAACACCGGATCGCCGAAGGCCTTGACATAGTTATTGAATCCCGCGAAGACGAACTTCGAGGAGGTATAGTCAAAGAAGCTGTTGAAAAGGCACAGGCCCATCGGCAGCACGACGAAGCCAAGGAAGAATATAAGACAGGGTATGAGAAACATATAGGCGGAGAAGGTCTCTCTCCTGGCGAGCTCGCGACTCCTTCCGTCCGCCGTTTTCAGTCTCGGCATGGCATTCCCCTCTTTCTCTTTGTTTCAGGCAAAAGGCGCGCCCGCACCTTGCCGGGCGGGCGCGTCCTCGGGTCGTTTCAGATATTGCGGGTAATCTCAGCCTGCAATGGCGGCGTCGCACTCGGCGACATAGGCGTTGGCAGCCTCGGTCACGTCGGTGCCGGCGAAAATCGCCTGAAGCATGTTCCACCATGCGGTGCGCTGAGCAGCCCAGGCCGGAGTGACGTTGTAGTAGTCGCCCAGATACGGCATGAGGGAGCTGTAGGTAGCCATGCGCGCCTCGTTCTCGGTGCCGGCGTAGACATTGCCGAAGCTGGCGCGTACCGGGAAGAAGCCCGTGCAGGCCACGCTGACGGGGCCCTGAGTCGCGTCGTCGCAAAGGAAGCTGATGAAGGCCTTGGCAGCGGCGATCTTGGCGTCGTCGCCGTTGTTGAAGATGCCGAAGCCCCAGATGCCGCCGCAGAGCTCGGGCACACCGTCGTCAGACGGGAAGGCGAGAGCGTACGGGGTGAAGGTGACCTGGCTGGCGTAGTTGGCCTCGTTGGAGGCGTTCCAGCAGAAGCTCATGCCGATGGTGCCGTTGGCGAAGAGCTGGAGCTCGTCGGAGGCGACGATGCCGGCGTCGTAGCCGAGCGAGCCGGCGTTGGTGAGATCGACAA
>CAYNMN010000057.1:0-11947 GCA_964398305.1 uncultured Oscillospiraceae bacterium | reverse complement strand
GAGTGCGCCGCCATCATCTCCCGCCTCTGCCTCACAGACTCCCGTCTGGGCTGAGACAGATTTAACACAGCTCCTCCGGAGCACCGGAACCGATACAAAATAGAGCCGCCTTGAAGCATTCGCTGCTTCAAGGCGGCTCTATCCATATTCTTCCTTGACAAAATTTTCTTTGTAAATTATAATTTGTTGCAATATTTTATTACATTCACGCGTTATTTAAATAGACGTTACTATAAAATGTCACATTTGACTCTCGGAGGATTAAGCAATATGAAAAAGCGACCGATCAAAAAGCTGCTCGCTCTGCTGCTGACGCTCGCACTGCTCGCGGCGCTGCCGGTTACGGCGCTGGCCTTCTCGGATGTGCCGGACTGGTGTTCGCAGGCGGTAAGCGCCCTGTCGCGGCGCGGAGTTGTGAACGGCTACCCGGACGGCAGCTTCCGCCCGGACGAGAGCATCAGCCGCGCCGCCTGCGCGAAGCTGCTCGCGGAGCTGTGTCTGCCCGACGGCGACGCCGGGGATTATCTGCAGCGGGTCGCAAACGCGAACGGGGATTACTGGGCGAACGAGTATGTCGCTCTGGCGCTCTCGCTCGGCATAGGCGACTACGGAATGTCGCGCTCGAGCTGGGACACCGCCGTCACGCGCATTGAAACCGCGGATATGGCACAGGCGTTCTATGCCGCGTCGACAATGGCCACAAGCTCCACGCTCGCCGTGGATAGCGGCGTGGCGCAGTATATCGGCGACTACGGCTCCTTCCGCTACAGCGGAGACGCGGACGATGTGCTCTGGATGTATACGCTCGGACTGGTGGCGGGCGTGAACTCCGACGGCGATTTTGAGGCCTACAGCACGCTCACGCGCGGTCAGGCCTGCGTGGTGTTCTACCGCATGATAAGCGCCTCGGCCAGAGTGGATGTGCGCGAGAACACCCAGGAGCAGGGGAGCAACAATACTCTCGGGTCGCTCCTGTCGGGCTTCTTCGGCTCCGCCGATACGGGAAACAAGACGCAGCAGAGCGCGCCTGAGAGCTCCGGGTATTCCGACTATGTCACCGAGGTGGTGCGGCTCGTCAACGTGGAGCGGGCCAATCGCGGGCTCTCCGCACTCACGATAGACAGCAGTCTGTGCGACGCCGCGGCAGTGCGCGCCAAGGAGATCTGCTCGGTGTTCAGCCACACCAGACCCGACGGCACGAGCTGGTCCACGGCCATGCCCTCTAAATATAATAACGTCGCACGGGGCGAAAATATCGCGGGCAATTATGCCAGTCCCTCGGCGGTGGTTAACGCCTGGATGAATTCCTCCGGCCACAGGGCCAATATCCTGAGCGAGAGCTATAACTATATCGGTGTGGGCTATGCCTACTCCGGAGGCGACATTTACTGGGCGCAGCTCTTCGCGGGCTGAGCCGGGGCGGAATATATCGGGGCGCCGCAAAGCGCCCCGTTCGTTCTTTGACGCGCGGGAGGCATCCCGCTTTGCTCGGAGGACGGCGGGGGCTTTGCGGCGCTTTTTTTGTTTCCAAGTTGTGACATATATTTGCCCGCGGGCGGTTCCTTTTTAGGAAAATATGTTGTATAATACCTTCTGTGCGGGCAGGCCGCATCCTGTCCGCCGACAATACAGTATTTTTAGAGGAGGAACACCCATGAAAGGTAAGAAACTTCTGGCCCTGCTTCTCGCGCTCGTGCTGACCTTCGCCCTGTGCGGCGGAGCTCTCGCGACCGAGCCGGAGACGACAGCAGTCGAGCAGGATCTGGCGGGACAGATCGTTATCCTGCACACCAACGACGTACACGGCGCCGTTACGGGCTATGCCAAGATAGCCGCGCTCAAGGATGCCTACGAGGCCCGCGGCGCTTACGTTCTGCTTATGGACGCCGGCGACTTCAGCCAGGGCACCACTTATGTGAGCCTCTCCAAGGGCGCCAACGCCATAGAGCTCATGAATCTCGCGGGCTATGACGTCGCCACTATGGGCAACCATGAGTTCGACTATGGCTATGCCAACCTCAAGACCATCTTTGCCAACGCCAAATTCAAGGTCGTCTGCGCGAACATCAAGGATTACGGCACTCTCGCATTTGACGCCAACACCGTATTCGAGGCGCCCGACGGCACCAAGATAGGTGTGTTCGGCCTCGATACTCCCGAGACTGCCACCAAGGCCAACCCCGCGCTCATCAAGGGCGTGACCTTTGACGACGTCGTCACGACCGCCAAGGCTCAGGTCGCCTCGCTCACGGCCAAGGGCTGCGACTACATAGTCTGCCTCGGCCATCTGGGCGTCGACGACGAATCCGTCGGCCACCAGTCCGTGGACGTCATCAAGGCTGTTGACGGCATCGACCTCTTTATCGACGGTCACAGCCACACCGTCATCGACGGCAACGACAATAAGTATGAGACCGGCGATACCATGCTCGTCTCCACCGGCACCGCGTTCGCCAACATCGGCGTAGTCACCATCAACGGCGAGAAAATGACGAGCGGGCTCGTCGCAGTCACCGACGATATGGCCGCCGACGAGACCGTCAAGGCCGCTGCCGACGCCATCGTGGCCAAGGTCGATGCCGAGTATGACGTCGTGTTTGCCTCCACCGAGTATCTGCTCGACGGCAATCGCGCCCCCGGCGTCCGCACTCAGGAGACCAACCTCGGCGACCTCATCACCGACGCTCTTGTCTGGAAGACCGAGGAGCAGGGCATTGATGTTGACGGCGCGATCACCAACGGCGGCGGCATCCGTGCCACCATCGCCGCCGGCGACATCACCAAGAACAACATCAACACGGTTCTCCCCTTCGGCAACACGCTCGCAATAGTCGAGCTCACAGGCGCCGAGCTGCTCGAGGCTCTTGAAGCCTCCACCTATAACGCTCCCAGCGCCGTCGGCGCCTTCCCGCAGGTGAGCGGCATAGAGTTCACCATCGACGAGACCAAGGACTACGACGCCAATGACGAGACCTATCCCGGCTCCACCTACTACGGCCCGGCCAGCATCAACCGCGTGACCATCACCAGTGTCGGCGGCAAGGCCTTCAGCCTGACCGCAAGCTACAAGATAGTCACCAACAACTTCAGCGCTGCCGGCGGCGACACCTATTATGTCTTTGCCGCTTCCCCGATCAGCTATGATCTCGGCATCCCGATGGACGAGGCCGTCATGGAATATGTCAGCGTCGCGCTCAAGGGCGTGGTGGGCGAGACCTACGCCAAGAGCGCCGGCCGCATCACCATCCGCGAGGCCGTCAGCGACATCTTCTCCGACGTCGCGGCCGGTGCGTGGTATGTCGATCCCGTACAGTACTGCTATGACAACGAGTATTTCATCGGCTACAACGGCAAGTTCGATCCCGAGGCGCAGCTCACCTTCGCGCAGTTCTATACGATCCTTTACCGCTTCGCCAATGCCGAAGAGATGATAGGCGAGTACGCCACCACCGGCGACGACTGGATGGCCGGAGCCAAGGCCGCTGCCGAGCTCCTCAAGATCGAGGTCGCCGACTGGACGGCCGAGATGTCCCGTGCCGACGTGGCCGTGGCCGCCGCCGCTTATGTCCGCGCCTATGCCGCGTCCGCCAAGCTCAACGTCACCGAGGACGACGTCACCGCGTTCACCGACTGCGTTGCCAGCGCCGCCGTTGAGGACATCGAGTTCCTGCACGCCGCGGGCGTCCTGCAGGGCTACGGCGACGGCACCTACCTCCCCGGCAACGGCATCAAGCGCAGCGAGACTGCCAAGATAGTTTACTATCTCGCCACGGCGGTAACCTACACCGACGCCGCTCTCGCCGCATAAGCAAAATCTGCAAATATACATCAAGAGGGCGCGTCGAAAGACGCGCCCTCAGCCTTTTACAAATAAAGCCTCGGAGAGTTCCGCGCTCGGTAGCGCGGAATAAGATTTAATCCGTTTTCGGAGCGGCGTGTACGTGAACGAAAACACATCTCGCGGAGCGTTGTGCGAGCGGAAGCGAGTGCGAAAGCGCAGCGCAATCCATCTCGTCGGCAAAGTCTGAGACTTTGCCGACGATTTGAGGGCGCGTCGAAAGACGCGCCCTCAGTTTATGTTCTTTATGTATGCGTTACTCGGTCTCCGTTTCGGGCTGCTCCGCGGGCTCTGCGGTCTCGCACTCCGGCGGCGTCTCCGGCGGCGTTTCGGTCTCCTCAGACTCGGCGGGGCTCTCCGGCTCGGCGGGCTCCTCAGTCGGCAGCAGGGCAAGGTCGGTCACGCGGCCGTCCTCAAGCTTCAGCCGGCCGGCGCAGTGGAGCTTCACGGCCTCCGTGAGCAGCGGGCCCTCGCCGTATTCCATCACGCGGCGGCGCAGAGCTTCGGGCGTGTCGAGCGGCTCGACCTCAATGGCCTTCTGGAGGATGATGGGGCCGACGCCGCCGTTGTCGCTCGCGTAATAGGCCGTGGCTCCGGTGAGCTTCACGCCCCGGTCGAGAGCGGCGCGGCAGATCGCCGCCTCCGGCAGCCCGCCGAAGGAAGGGATGAGCGACGGGGCTGCGCCTATGCAGCGGCCGTAGTAGAGGTGCGCGGTGCCCTCGCCGAGACTGGGGCGAAAGCCCGCGAGCACGATGAGGTCGATGTCGAGATCGCGCAGCTTGTTGAGCAGGGCGAGCGCGAAGGACGCGCCGTTCGGGAAGAGCGCCTCCTCAACGATATATACCGGGATCCCCGCGCTCTCGGCGCGGTGGACGGCATAGGCCTCGGGGTCGGAGGATATCACGGCGGCAAGCTCAAAATCGGGTATTTCACCGAAATATACGCAGTCTATGAGAGCCTGGAGCTTAGTCCCGCCCCCGGATACAAGCGCGGCGGCTTTAATCATTTTTGTTCTCCTTTTCAAGTAACGCTCTTGCGGTCTGGGTGTTGCGGCTTTCGATGTCGCGAAGCCGGCGGACGTTTTCCTCGAGCGCGCTCCTGTCCCCGGCGAGCCCGACGGCTCTGTCCACAAGGGCGCAGAGGCTGTCTGCCGTCAGCTCGGGGAGCGCGGCGCACTCGCCGCAGCCGATATATCTGAGAAAGGCGTCCACCTTGGGGTCGTAGCTCACACCGACGAGAGCCACGCCCTGTCCGGCGGCGAAAATGAGCCCGTGCAGCCGCATACACACCGCCGTCTCCGAACGCGCCATCACGGCGAGAGTCAGGGGGGTCGGCAGCGGGCCGGGTATGCTCAGATGCGGCGTGTCGCCGAGCAGTGCGATCACGGCGTTTGAGGCGTCGCCGTCGTTTTTGTGGTTTATGGAGAGGAACAGCGGCGTGAGCCCGTGCTTTTCCCATGCGTGCCTCGCGGCGGCGGCGAAATCGGCGGCTTTATCGTTAAAGCCCGGCCAGCGCCGCAGGGCAAAGCAGATATAGCGCCCGTCGTCCCTGCCGCCGTGCTCGTTCAGGAGCTTTTGGGCGTCCTGCGCCGGCGCGGCTCTGAGCGAGAGCGCGGGGTCGGAGGCGAGTATGAGCTCCGGCTTCGTAACGCCGTAGCGTTCAAGCTCGGCGAGACTGTCCGGCTCGCGCAGGGTGATGGCGTCGACATATCTGTTGAGTATGCGCGCCGTGAGCCGCACATCGCCGGCGTAGTTCACGGGGCCTATGCCGCAGCCGTACATCAAAACGCGGCAGCCGCGTTTTTTTGCCGCGCGGAGGGTCAGCAGATAATACCAGAGACTGCGGCGGCTCGTGACGTCCTGAATCAGACTGCCGCCGCCGTTTATATACAGCTTCGCGCGCCCCGCCGCCCGGCAGAAGCCGGGGAAGTCCAGCGTGTGCAGGGCGTTCACGCCCAGGCGCTTCGCCGTCCCCTCCGGGTCGCGGGTCATGACGGTTATGGGCATGGCGGCGTCGATGGAGCGCATCTCGGCGACTATTGCCTCGAGTATCGCCTCATCCCCGGCGTTGCCCATGCCGTAGGCCCCGCATATGAGGACGCCGGCGCGTATTTTTTGTTTTTCCGTGGAGTCGCTCATGCTTCCGTTTCCCTTGCAAAAAGGATAGAAGTATTATACAATCATAAGATATTAAGGTCAAGCCAATTCGCTTGGAGGCAAGAATGAAGCAAATCGCCATCTTTCAAAGCGACCTGCGCGTGGGCGGCATACAAAAGGCGCTCGTGAACATCCTCGGTGAGATAGACTATTCCGAGTGCGAGGTGGATCTCTACCTTTTCGACGAGGAAAGGTTCTTTGAGCTGCCGGGGAACGAAAACCTGCACGTCATATATCTCAAGCCCTGGCCGTTTTTCAACCGCCTGGTGTATTTCGACATACTCCGCCGCACGGCAAAGCCCGTTACCGATAAGGAATACGACGTTGCGGTGGACTTCAACAGCTATCGCAACGAGTGCAGCGTCGGCGCCGTGCTCGTTAAGGCAAAAAAGCGCGTTATGTGGATACACAACGATGTGGAGATAAAGCGCCGCAACGAGTGGAAATACCGCGTGCTCTGGCATTTCTTCCGCCGGAAGTATCGGTTCTTCGACGAATTTGCCGCCGTCTCGCCCGGGATAATCGACGGCTTCCGCCGCTGCTCCGGCATATATGACAAGACCATCATACCCATACCCAACAAGGTGGATACGGGCGAGATCTTCCGCAAACGCATGGAGCCCGTGGATTTCCGGGTGGACAGCGCGTGCTATAATCTCTGCACTGTGGGGCGTATCTGTCACCAGAAGGGCTTCGACATCCTCGTGGGCTATATGGCCGAGGTCGTGCGCGCGCGGCCGGATATGCGCCTTTATATCATCGGCGACGGGCCGGACAGGGATAAGCTCACAGCTCAGATAACCTCTCTGGGGCTGGACGGCTGCGTGAAGCTCCTCGGCAACAAGCCGAATCCCTTCCCGTATATGGACAAGATGGACGGCTTTGCGCTCACCAGCCGCTATGAGGGTCAGGGCATCGTGATATGGGAGGCCAAGACTCTGGGCCTTGAGATATTCATTACCGATAACCTTGTGAAATATAACCCCAGCATACGGGGCTATACGGATATCGTCGAGGCGCTGAAGGGCGCGCGGCGGCGCGAAAAGCATGACGACGATCTCGCGGCCTATAACGACGAGACCGGCAGGAGTCTCAAGAAGGTGTTTGAGCTTTGACCACGATATATCTTATTCGGCACTGCGAGGCGGAGGGCAACCTCTACCGTCGGGCGCAGGGCCACTGGAACGGCAAGGTGACCGCGCGCGGTCTCGCCCAGCTCGATAAGCTCGCGGAGCGGTTCGCGGACGTGCGGCTCGACGCCGTGTATTCCTCCGACCTTGACCGCGCCGTGACCACGGCGCGCGCCGTCGCTGCCCCGCAGGGGCTCGAGGTGCGCACGACGCAGGAGCTGCGCGAGATCTGCATGGGAGTATGGGAGGGGCAGCCCTGGGGTCAGCTCCAGCGCGACTGGCCGGAGCAGATGCAGCTTTTCAACCACGCCCCGGAGGAATGGGCCGTGCCCGGCGCGGAGAGCTTTGACCACTGCCAGCGCCGGATGACGGATACCATAAAGCGGCTCGCCGCCGAAAACGACGGGCGCGTTATCGCCATAGCGTCGCACGGCATGGCGATAAAGATATTCCTCATGGGCGTCATCGGCATGGCTCCCGGCGACCCCGACAATATCGGGCACGGCGACAATACCTCCGTCTCGCTCCTGAAATATGACGACGGCGCGCTCACGGCGGAATACTGCAACGACAACTCGCATCTTGACGGCGAGACCTCCACCTTTGCCCGCCAGAAATGGTGGCGGCAGACCGGTCTCGACCCCACGAATATGTATTTCGAGCCCCTTGATCCCCGCAACAAGGCCGACGCGAGGACGTACTGCGACTGCTACTCCGACTCCTGGTGCGCCGCCCACGGCAACGACAGGGGCTTTGTGCCGAACGTATATCTCGCCGCCGCCCGCGCCCATGCGAGGGAGGACGGAGCCGCGATCGTGAAGGTTATGAGCGGCGGAGAGCTCGCCGGCGTGGTGGAGCTCGATCCCGGCCGGGGGGTGCGCGAGGGCTTCGGCTGGATTAGCCTGCTCTATCTCTGCCCGGATTATCGGGGAAAGGGTCTGGGCGCGCAGCTCATCGGCTATACCGCCGCGTATTACGAGGCGCACGGGCGGAAGGCGCTGCGGCTCCATGCCGCCGCCACCAACGAACACGCCATCGGCTTTTACAGGCACTTCGGCTTTGAAGAGGTGGGGCGGGATTCCGGCGTGATGAGCGAGCAGCTCCTGATGGAAAAATATATATGAAGCCGAGGATAAAGCGGCTTGAATTCAGACCGGGCGCAAGGATAATAGCCATATCCGATATCCACGGCGATCTGCCGTATCTGCGCGGCCTGCTCGACAGGATAAATCTCACCCCCGCCGACGAGCTGGTGATTCTCGGCGACATTGTGGAGAAGGGGAAGGACAGTCTCACGACGCTGCGCTATATCATGGCGCTGGCCGGCAAGTATTCCGTCCACACCGTCTGCGGCAACTGCGACGCGTGGGATCCCGAGCTCGACTACCCCACGCCGGAGCTCGACGCCTTCCTCAAACGGTACCTGAACTGCGGTATGGGCAGACGCGGTCTGCTCGTGCAGATGTGCGCGGAGATAGGCTTTCCGGTGACAGAGGAGCTCGACGTGCCCGCCATGCGCGAAGCGCTCAGAGAGCGCTTTGTCCCGGAGCTCGACTTTCTGCGCGCCATGCCGCACATACTCGAGACGGAGGACTACACCTTCATCCACGGCGGTCTGCTGCCGGGCGGCAGCGATGAATGGGACTCCTGGCGTCTGATGAAAAACGACAACTATATGTCCCACCCCATACCCAACGGCAAGTGGCAGATAGTCGGCCATACGCCGGTGGTGCTCTACGGCGGGGACATTACCGACGCGAACCCACGCATAGACGCCGCGAACAGGATAGTCGGCATCGACGGCGGCTGCGTATTAAAGGACGACGGCCAGCTCAACGCGCTCATCATCCCGTATGCCGGCAGCGATGATTTTTTCAGCGTCTACTACGACCGTTTTCCCCGCCGCCGCGTCAGGAGCGCTCAAAAGGCGTCCGAGCGGAGCATATATATCCGCTGGGGCGACAGCGAGGTGGAGGTGCTTGAGGAGGGTGGCGAGTTCTCGCGCTGCCGCCATGTCCGCACGCGCTATGAGCTCGATATACTCACGGCCAACCTGCGGCGCGAGGACGGCAGAGTCACCACCAACGACTGCACAGACTATGCGCTGCCGCTCTCGCCCGGGGATGAGATATCGGTCGTGGCCGAGACGAGCCGGGGCTATCAGTGCAAGCGCAACGGCATAAGCGGCTGGTATTACGGGGAGCTGGAGTAAGCAATGACATATTTCCTTCTGGCGTATCTCGCCGTCGTCAATCTGGACGGCTTTATCATGATGGGCGCGGACAAGGCCCGCGCCAGACGCGGGGCGCGGCGCATACCCGAGGCGTCGATATTCCTCGTCGCCTGTCTCGGCGGGGCGCTCGGCGTGCTGCTCGGCATGTATGCCTTCCGCCACAAGACCCTGCACACGAGCTTCACGGTCGGCATACCGCTCATTCTTTTCTTCGAGACGGCGCTGACGCTTATCATCATCTATCTGACGCAATGAATAGGGGGAGAGACAAGATGAAAAAGGTTTTAAAGATCATCCTCTGGGTCGTGGTCATTATCGTGGTGCTCGTCGGCGGTCTGCTGGCGTTTCTGAGCGTCACGGAGTATAAGCCCGACGATGTGGAGACCGCCTCCGTGTCCTCCTCGGGCGAGGCGACGGCCGCTCTCGCTCCGGGCGACGATCTCACAGTCATGAGCTGGAACACGGGCTACGCCTGTCTCGACAGGGACGAGACCTTCATCATGGACGGCGGCACCGGCAGCGGCAGCGCCGATGATGAGACCGTCGCGGCGAATATGGCGGGCATAACGAACCTCCTGAGCTCCACCGATGCGGACATATACATCCTGCAGGAGGTGGACGAGGACTCGGCGCGCAGCGGTCGGGTGGACCAGCGCGCGGCTTATCTTGAGAGCATCGCCTCCGTCCGCTCGCTCGGGCTCGATTCGAGCTATGCGTATAACTATTCCTGCCCCTTCGTGCCGTATCCCTGGCCGCCGATGGGCCGCATAAACTCCGGCATCGAGACGATATCCGCGCTGCCGATCGCATCGGCGGAGCGCATGTCGCTGCCCTGCCCGTTCGACTGGCCGCTGCGCACGGCGAATCTCAAGCGCTGCCTGCTCGCGAGCTATTTTGAGCTCGAGGGCACGGACGCGCAGCTCGTGGTGGTGAATCTCCATCTCGAGGCCTATGACGACGGCGCGGGGAAGGCCGCGCAGACAAAGCAGCTCGTGGAGTTCATGGAGAGCGAATACGAAAAGGGCAATTATGTGATAGCCGGCGGCGATTTCAACCAGACCTTCCCGGGCTGTCTGGACGTCTGGGTGTTCGACTCCGTGGACGAGTGGGAGCCGGGCATCCTCAGCGAGGAGGATCTGCCCGAGGGCTTCGCCTTCGCCTTTGATTCCGGCGTTGCTACCTGCCGCTCCCTCGCCGAGGTCTATGACGGCCGCGAGGGCTTCCAGCTCTATGTTATCGACGGCTTCATCCTCTCCCCGAACGTCGAGCTCGTGTCGGTGGAGGGTATAGACGCCGGCTTTGAGCACAGCGACCACAATCCCGTGCTGCTGAGCGTCAGACTCGGCGAGCCGGCGGAGGCGTAAACGATATGGCAAGATTTTTCATGGCGGGAACAAACATTAAAGGCGGAGCGGCGATAATCCGCGGGCAGGACGCCAAGCACATTCAGGTGCTGCGCATGAAGCCCGGCGAGGATGTTATCATCTGCGACGGGAAGGGTACCGATTACAAATGCCGGCTCGTGCGCTCCACGGCCGAGGAGGCGGAGGCCGAGATAATCGAGGTAACGTCCTGCAAGGCCGAGCCGAGCGTGGAGGTGACGGTGTTCGCCGGTCTGCCCAAGGGCGAGCGCGCGGACTTCATCGTGCAGAAATGCACGGAGGCGGGCGCGGGCTCCGTGGTATTCTTCGACTGCGCGCGCTGCGTTGCAAGACCCAAGGACAGCGCGCTCGGCGCGAAGCTCGAACGCTGGAACCGCATTGCGGAGTCCGCCGCGCAGCAGGCCGGACGCGGCATCATCCCGACCGTGCGCTTCATCGGCGATTATGTCGAGATGCTCGACGCCGCCATCAAGCATGAGGCAAAGCTATTTATGTATGAGACCGGCGAGGGGCGCGCCCCGCTAAAGGACGCCATCGCCGCGGCGGGAGAGTTCAGGAGCGCCGCGATAGTCACGGGGCCGGAGGGCGGCTTCACGGAGGCCGAGGCCGCCATGGCGCGCGGCGTGGGGCTTGCACTCTGCTCGATGGGCGAGCGGATTCTCCGCTGCGAGACCGCGCCGGTGATCGCGCTCACGGCCGTCATGTTCGCGACCGACAACCTCGCGTAATCCGAATATGAAAACGGACGCCGGAAGATAATCTTCCGGCGTCCGTCGCTTTGCCGCTTGGGTTTATTTCACGTCGCAGACGAGCTCGCCGTCCTTGACGTCGAGCACCAGCGTGCTGCCGCTCGGCAGGTCGCCGGAGAGTATCCGGCGGGCTATGAGCGTCTCCGCCGAGGACTGGAGGTATCTCTTGAGCGGGCGCGCGCCGTAAAGCGGGTCGTAGCCGCGCTCGATAACAAGGTCCTTGGCGGCGTCGGTCAGCTCGAGATTCAGTGTCTTGTCCGCGAGCCGCCGCCGCAGACTTGCCGTGAGGATGTCGATGATGCCGCGCAGATTCTCGCGTGTGAGCGGCTTGAACATGATGATCTCGTCGAGCCTGTTGAGGAATTCGGGGCGGAAGGCACGGCGCAGCTCGTCGCGGACGGCCTTCTGAGCCTCGTCAGAGATGCTGCCGTCGGGTCTGATGCCGTCGAGCAGGTACTG
>CAYNMN010000056.1:0-12080 GCA_964398305.1 uncultured Oscillospiraceae bacterium | reverse complement strand
AAACGAGAAGGCCGTCCACCAGACCATCAGGAAGGTCGGCGAGGACATAGAGGCCATGAAGTTCAACACCGCCATCGCCCAGATGATGACCCTCGTCAACCAGCTCACCGAGCACGCGCCGAGCCGCGGCGATATCAAGGCGCTGCTGCTTTGCCTCTCGCCCTTTGCGCCGCATATCTGCGACGAGCTTTGGGAGCTTCAGGGCTTTGACGGGATCTGCTGCCGGCAGTCCTGGCCGACCTATGACGAGGCCAAGACCCTTGACGACGTCAAGGAGATCGCCGTGCAGATCAACGGCAAGCTCCGCGGCGCAGTCACCGTCCCGGCCGACTGCGGCGAGGATGCGGCGCTCGAGACCGCCATGGCCGACGAGAAGATCGCGCGCGCGACGGACGGGAAAACGCGGGTAAAGGTGATCTATGTGAAGAACAAGCTCATCAATATTATTGTGAAGTGAGAGCGAATTTCTTTTACTTGACAATATCCGCGGCAAACCTTATAATATAGCTCTGTTAACGGGTTTTAAATGGCCCTTGAAACGCCTCCGGGCGTATTTGGAGGGAGGGAAATAAAATGTCTGAAGTTTACGTCAAGGAAAACGAATCGCTCGATAATGCTCTCAAGCGCTTCAAGCGCAGCTGCGCCAAGTCCGGCGTTATGGCTGACCTGAGGAAGAAGGAATACTACCAGAGCCCCAGCGTCAAGCGTCGCAAGAAATCCGAGGCCGCGCGCAAGAACAAGAACAAGCGCTACTACTAATAACCAAAAATGAGGACGGCCGAGAGGCCGTCCTCGCTTTTTGGACTGATTGTCGAAAAGGACTTTTCGACAAAAGGAAAGAACACCGCGGATTGCTCCGCGGTGTTCTTGCGATCAGTATTTTTTAGAAGTCGAATTTCTTGTCGAAGTAGTCGCCTACGCTCTCGCCCCAGTTTTCCCAGTAGTCGCCGACGCTCTCGCCCCAGTCCTCCCAGGTGTCGTCGTCGTGCCAGTTCACATTGCCGTCGCCGCCGGAGACGCCGTTGTTCGCCTGGCCGCCGTTGCCGCCGACGCCGGCGTTGCCGGGGGTGGCGTCGTCAATAATATCGGAGAGCAGCGCGGACTGCGCGGCGACTATCTTGCCGCTCACGGCGTTCACGCCGATCTCATAGGCGCGCTCGCCGTCGGCAAAGAGCACGGTGTAGACAGCGTCGGAGATCGCGTAGGCGTCGGAGAGCATATAGGCCTCGTCGGAGGCGCCGACCTGGCGCAGAGCTATCTCCTCGGCCTTGGCAACGCTCATGTAGCCCAGAGCCTCATAGTCGGCGTTGTACTCGTCGAGGGAGACCGTCACGACCTCGCTCTTGCCGTCGTGTTCGGCTATCGCGGTCTCTACGCTCGCGGCGACGGAGGCGAGATAATCATCGGACGGGAGTACGGAGCTCTGCACGAGCTTGAGCACGACGTTCTTCGCGTTGCCGTTAATGGTGGTCTCGAAGTAGCCGCCGTCATATATGGCGCCGGTAAGCTCGCCTGCGGCGACCTCGACCTTCTGCCCGGCGATGTCGGGGCAGGCGGCGATCACGCTCGCGCCGTCGTCGTTGAGTCCCGCGGCCGCGACAACGCAGCCCTCGGCGTCGTAGGATATCTCGATCTCGGGGTTGACGGTAAGGAGCAGGGTGCCGACCGGGCCGGCGGCTTCGGGAGCGGCGGTCTGTTCTATCACGGTGTCCGCCACAGCTCCGCAGCCCGTGAGCAGAGCCGCAGAAAGAATAAGGACCGCTGCTATCGCAAGTGCGCTGAAACGCTTCATCTTTTTCATTCTCATATCCTCCAAAATTGTTTTTGTCTTTACGCTTGAAGATTACGGAGCGCCGCGGCGCAAATCGGGGTCGCGCAGGGAATTAACGGAAAGCGAGGCAAAATAATGCTTCCTACTGTCTTTCCGGATAAGCTGATAGGGCTGCCTTTCGGCAGCCCTATCAGCTTATAGTATGGTATCAGAACAGATGGTCGAAATAATCGCCTATGGCCTCGCCCCAGTCCTCATAGCTGTCGCCGACGTTCTCGCCCCATTCCTCCCAGGCGTCGCCGTCGCCGATGCCGCCGCTGAGATCGGGACTGCCGACGTCGGGGAGCGACTGGATTATCTGCCACTCGGCGTAGGTGAAGTCCGAGCGTCCGCTCACGGGATCGAGCCTCACCACGAGCACGGGATCCGTATCCCCGCGCTGATTTATATAGATGACCACGCTCTGCTCGGTGTAGGTCGCGGTGATCTCGTCTACGATCTCGTCGGCCTCCTCGCCGCTCCAGTCGGCGTCCTCGGAGTCGAGCGTCACGTTCACGGTCCCGCCATCGCCGAGATAACCCTTTTCGGCGGCGAGAGCCACGAGCTCGGCCGTGACGACGTCCTCGCTCTTGCCCTTGTATTCGTAGCTCGCTATGAGCTCGGCGCCGTCGTCGTTGAGCGCTTCGAGCCCGAGCACCCTGTCCGTCTGGCTGACCGTGAGCATAACGTCGGGGTTTATTGTCAGCCTTACCGTGCCGTGAGCCGTATAGTTGGGGACATAGGCGCCGAAGAACGCGATGCAGAGGCAGGCGGCGGCAGCGGCTATGCCGAGCAGCGCCTTTGCCGCGCTGCGATTTTTGGTCGCGGGCAGCTTGACGGGAACGATCTCGTCTACGGTGTCGCCCACCGCATAGCCGAGATTGGCGGTTTTGATAAAGCGCCCGGCCTCATCAAGCGCCACGGCATAGGCCGGGTGCGTTTCAAGTACCATATATTTCATGCCGGAGCCCCCTCCCTCACGCGCCCCACCTGCGAGAGGTGGCCGCGGATGATCTCATAGCCGTTTGTGTATGCCAGTAGTATAGCAACAAGGTATTTTCTGTGTCTGTCCATGGTTTTTCTGTCAACTCCCGATAGCTTTGAAAGCTCCGACATGGGCAGGCGGCGCGTCCTCACGAGCTCGTCGAGCAGCTCGGGCCGCATCTTTGCCGCGCCCAGCACGGAATAGCAGGCCGAGAGCGTCCGCTCCTGTCTGGGGCAGTTGTCCGCCACATCCGAGAGCGAGACGCCGAAATCGGCGAGCTGCTTTGCAAACTCGGCTATCTCGGACTTCGTCGCCTCCCGGCCGGTGGTCTCCTCGATCTCGTCGCGCTCGTCGGCGATCCTGTCGATCAACGCCGTGCCCTCGCCGTCCCCATCCCCGGTCGTCTCGTCGCAGGAGAGCACGCCGGCGTGGCGCTTCTCGGTGCGGCTGTAATCGATCAGGCGGTTGCGTATGCTCACGGCGGCGAGCTTCAGGAAGCTGCCGCGGCTGCGCTCATAACCGAGCACTGCCTCGTAAAAGGCCATCATTGCGATGCTCAGCTCATCGTCGCGTCCCTCCACGGGGATGCGCTGGGTGAACTTTGCCGTCTCGGCCTTGATGAAGCCCATGTATTTTGAAATCAGATCGTCAGCCGCCGCGTTGTCTGTTTGAGCGGCGAGCACCATAGCGACTATTTCGTGTTCCTGACCCATCTGGCACCTCATTCTGCTTTCGCTAAAGATTACGGATGCGCCGTGTCCTTTTCGGGGTCGCGGCGGCTGTATTTTCCTGGAAATTATATACTTTTGCCCCCGCTTTGGCAATAGCGGCTTGCAAAGGCGGTGCGCTGCCGCTATAATATCGTAAACAACCGCCGCTGTGAGGTAAGCTATGCACATAAACGACATGACCGCCGCGCTGCTCGAGTCCTGCGTCCGCACAAGGCGGACGCTGCACGAGATGCCGGAGACGGCCTTCTGCGAATTCGATACCCAGGACTATATCCTCTCGCGCCTTTCCTCGCTCTGCCCGGACAGGCTCGAGAAGATCGCCGGCACGGGCGTAAAGGCCGTGTGGTACGCTCCGGGAGCAGCGAGAACGCTCGCCTTCCGCGCGGATATGGATGCGCTCAAGACCCGCGAGGAGACCGGCGCGCCCTATGCCTCGAAGCGCGACGGCGTGATGCACGCCTGCGGCCACGACGGACACATGACCCTGCTGCTGATGCTCGCTCAGCTCATCGCCGGCAACAGGGAGGCTCTGCGCGACAACGTGGTGCTGCTGTTCCAGCCCGCCGAGGAGGGCAAATGCGGCGCGCGCCTGATGATCGAGCGCGGCGCGCTGAACGACCCAAAGGTTGACATAATATACGGTATGCACCTCTGGCCCTCCGTGCCGAAGGGGAAGCTCGGAGTGCGCTGGGGCGCGATGATGGCGCACAGCTGCGAGTTTGATATTGTCGCCCGCGGCGTCGCGGCGCACGGCGCCGCCCCGCAGAAGGGCGTGGACGCGATAGTTGCCGCCGCGGAGTTCGTTTCGATGCTCCAGAGCGTGATAACGCGCGGTGTGGATCCGCATCAGGACGCGCTGCTCACCATCGGGCGCATCGTCGGCGGCACTGCGCGCAATGTGATAGCCGATAATGTGGAGATGAACGGCACCGTGCGGGTGCTCAGACAGGACGTATATACGCAGGTGATGGAGCGCCTCCATTCGATGGCCGACGGCGTGGCGATGGCCACCGGCGCGAGCTTTGACATAGCGGAGCGCGTGCAGTATCCGAGTGTGGATAATCCGCGCGCGCTCGTGGAGGATATGTATACATATCTTGACGGCATGGAGGACGTGGTGCTTGTGGAGCCCTCCATGGCGTCCGAGGATTTTGCCTGCTATCAGCGGGAGGTGCCGGGACTGTTCATGTTCCTGGGTGTCGGCGGCGGGAGGAACACCGAGCCGCTGCACGGCAGCCGCTTTGATTTTGACGAGGACGCCCTGCTCACGGGCGTGGAGCTTTACCGCCGTCTGCTCGGGCTCGGAGAAGCGCCGCGAGCTTGAACGCGCCGAAGCCGATCAGCGCCCCGACCGAATTGAGAAGGAGATCGTCGATGTCGCAGCTCCCCAGAAGCGTGAGGAGCTGAGTGAGCTCCACGGCCGTTATCGTCAGCACAACGAATATTGCGAAGCGCCAGAGGCGGCGCAGCCGCGGCCAGATGATCGGCGGCAGTATGCCGAGCGGCACGAACATCACGACGTTGCCGGCGAGGTTTATAACGGCGTCCCTGATGTTGCCGCCGAATTCCCCGCTGTGGCGCAGGACGTAAAGATAGCCCTTTATCGTCTGCAGCGGCTCAAGGTTGAGATTCCAGCGGAGCATCTCGAGATAATCCGTATACCTCCCTCGCCCCACCCGTCTGAAAAAGAGCAGCCAGAGCATTACGGCGCAATATAATATGAACAGCGTCCACGCGAGGACGCTGTTTTTTTGCTTCTGTTCCCCGTTCATGTCGCCAAGGATACCATTATGCGCTCGGAAAGTCAATCGAAGTGTGGCGCGCTAACGATTATACCCTTGATTTGAGAGCCGGGAGAAGTTATAATCAAGCTTGCAGTTTTCGGATCCTATCATAGAAAGAGGTAACGAGCTTGAACGAACCCGAACACCTGAAAAAAGACGACCCCGCGGACGACGGGGCCGCTGTGATAAAGCGCGGCGGCGCGGGCAGGGTGATCCTGCGCGTGCTCGCGTTCGTATTTGCAACGCTTTTGCTGCTCACGGCCGGGCTTTACGGCGTTATGTGGGTGCTGGTGAACGGCCCGTCGCCCACGGCGCGGAGCCTTTTCGTGCGCTCCGTGCGCGAGACCAGCGCCATCGGCTTCCTCGCGGGCATATACCTCTCGGACGAGGAGATAGCGCAGATAGAGCAGAGCGCGGCGAACGCCGTCCCCGAGGACGCGACGGACGCCTCGCTCATCACGATCACCGACGGCGGAGATGCGGCGGACGGCGAGGCCGTGGAGATAATCGACGTGTCCGGCCCGTCATATCGCGGCAAGCTGATGATAGTCTCCGACCCGTCGCGGGTGTTCGTCGGCACGCCCGACGGCTACGGCGGTTCGGGGCTCACGCTCGCGCAGATGGGCGAGCGCTATGACGTTATCGGCGGAGTGAACGGCGGGGGCTTCGACGACCCCGGCGGCAGCGGCAACGGCGGCAGGCCCGAGGGCGTGGTGATAGCCGGCGGTACGCTCCTGAGCGACGGAAACGGCAGGAGCTGGCCCACGGCGGTTATAGACAGCGACGGCGTGCTGCATGTCGGCACGATGACGGCATACGAGGCGCAGAACCTCAACGCGCGCGAGGCCGTGAGCTTCGGCCCGGCGCTCATAGTAAACGGCGAAAAGTGCAGCGGACTCGACAGCGGGCTCAATCCCCGCACTGCCATAGGTCAGCGCGCGGACGGCGCCATCCTCCTGCTCGTCATAGACGGGCGCCAGGTGGATTCCCTCGGCGCGACATACGGCGACACGGCCGACCTGCTGCTTGAATACGGCGCGGTGAACGCCATGAACCTTGACGGCGGCTCGTCGTCCTCGATGCTCTATGAGGGCGAGATCATCACGGTCTGCGCCTCCGTGATCGGTGCGAGACCGCTGCCCACGGCGATACTTGTGAGCAGGGAGGCGGCGGCATGAAAAAGAAAAGCAGATTCTGGCGCGCCCTCGGTATATACTGCGCGGTGTTCGCCGTCGTCATTGCGGCCGCTCTCGGCGTGCTCTGGAAGTATATGAGCAGCTATGAGCGCTCCCGTCCGGAAAACGCGGCGGAGACTTATATCGAGACAAGCGGCGCCCAGTACTGGTCGCAGGGCGCGGCGGACGCCGTCGGCGCGGGCGAGTTTGACGTCTCCGGCGCGACGCTTGAGGACTACGGCGTCACGATAGATATGGACGCCATGACCGTCGCCTCAGACGGTCAGGAGGGCGAGAGCAAATACTATTCCGTCTCCTCGGCGGGCTCCGAGATAGCGCGTCTCACGCTCGTCAAGGGCGAGAGCGTCGGCTTCGGCATGAACGCGTGGGTCGTCACGGACTGTGCCTTCCAGGCCGGCAGAGCCGTTACGCTGCGGGTAATAGTGCCCGAGGGCGCGGCGGTGGAGATAAACGGCGTCGCCGTAAAAAGCTCGTATATCACCTCCGAGTCGGCTGAGATAGAGTGCGAGCCCAAGGTGGACTTTGACGTCTGCCCGGCGGGCACGGAATACACGGTGGCGGGGCTGCACGGGCCGATAGAGCTCTCTGTCGCGGACGCCGACGGCAATATACTCGAGCCGCTCGACACCACCGGCAGCGTTGTGCAGTATGCGCCCAGCGGCGATATAGCCTTTGAGCTGCTCGTCCCCGAGGGGGCGACGGTGCTCGCCAACGGCAAGGATATTACAGGGCGATACCCCGGCGATGCGGACGCTCTTACAGCGGGGTTCGAGAGCTATCTCTCGGCTCCCGTGGAGCTCTACGCCTGTCAGGGTCTTCTCTGCGAGCCGGAGTTTGAGGTAACGGCGGCGGACGGGACTGCGCTTTCCGAGGAGACAAGGGACGGGGAGCTCATCTGCTATGTCCCCGGCGCTGCGAAGACTCTGCCCGAGGAGCAGGAGACCTTCGCGCTCGACTTCACGCGCGCTTATATCGTGTTCAGCGCCAATCTCGATAACGAGACCGAGAGCAACTTCCGCGCGCTCGACGCTTATCTTCTCTCCGGCACGGAGCTGGAGAAGCGCATGGAGGACACCGTGGAGAACATCGCCTGGGCCAAGACGAACGGGCTCGACTACGTTTCTCTTGAGGCGAGCGGCTGTATCCCGCTCGGAGATAACTGCTTTGTCTGCACGGTGGCGTATGAGATAACCAACCATGCCGTCAACGGTACGCGCGAGGTGACGGCGTCGTTCAGACTGCTGGTCGTCAGCGACGGCGGCAAGTGGAAGGCGGCAAATATGATAACCGTTTCGGGAGAATGATAAATGGCGGAATTCTTGGATAACGGTCTGAGCTGCGCGGCGGTGCTGCCGTCGCTCAAGCCGACCGAAAAGCTTGACGGCGTAATAGACGGACTCATCGCCGCGGGCTTCGGCTGCATAGTCGTGGTGGACGACGGCAGCGGGGAGGACTACGAAGCGCGCTTTGACGCGATCGAGACCCTGCCGCAGTGCGTCGTGCTGCGCCACGAGGTCAACAGGGGCAAGGGCGCGGCGCTGAGAACGGCGTTTGAATATCTTATGCGGGCAAGGCCGGAGATCCTCGGCGCGGTGACGGCCGACGGCGACGGTCAGCATCTGCCGGGGGATATACTCAACTGCGCCAGGACGCTCTCGGAGCATCCGGACAGTCTTGTGCTCGGTGTGAGGGACTTCTCTCTGCCGGAGATCCCGCCCAAGAGCCGCATGGGCAACCGCATAACCTCCTTCGTTTTCCGCACGGGCTGCGGCATAAGGCTCGGAGATACCCAGACCGGCCTGCGCGCGGTGTCCGCGGCAATGTTCCCGACGCTGCTCGCCATAAAGGGCGACAGGTACGAGTATGAGACCAATATGCTCCTTGAGCTCCACAGCAGGGGAGTGCCCTTCGTGGAGGTCGGCATCGAGACCGTGTATGAGGACAACAACGCCTGCTCACATTTCCGCCCGGTGCGCGATTCCGTGCTTATCTACGGGCTGATACTCAAATATATGGCCAGCTCCCTCGCCTCCTGCGGCGTGGACCTGTTCGTGTTCTGGCTCTCGCATAAGCTCCTCGCCGTATTCCTCGGCGAGCTCGCGACCGCCGTGTGCACGGCGATAGCCAGAGTGATATCCTCGTTCTTCAACTTCAATGTGAACAAAAAGCTGGTTTTCGGCTCCGGCGGCAGCTACGGCGGCACCATGCTGCGCTACTATATCCTCTGCGTGCTGCAAATGGCGGCCTCGGCGGGGCTGCTCTCGCTCGTGAGCTCCCTGCTCAGCGTGGAGAGCTCCGGTCTGCTCACGCTTTTGAAGCTCGCCGTTGACACGGCGCTGTTCTTCGTCAGCTTTCAGATCCAGCGCAAATGGGTGTTCAAAAAAACAGAGACGGAAGAATAGGCAATGGACAGCGAAAAGAGAGAGAAAAGGGCAAAAAGATATTACATAGCGGCGGCGGCTGTGGCCCTCGCCGCCGTTATACTGTGCGTCGTCGGCTCGCTTGCCGACCCGCTGCTGCTCACCTCGGGCGAGGCTCCGCGCGAGGCGGCGGTGCGACTGTTCGACGCCGTGTGCCAAGCGGATTTCGACGGGATAACCGCAAGTCTGGGCGGCGAGCCGGAGCTCGGGCTCGACAAGACGCCCGACAGCGACCTCGGCGTGATGATACGCGACGCCTTCTGGCAGAGCTGCTCCTATGAGCTTGAGGGCGGCGTGCGCACGAGCGCCGACGGCGTGGTGCAGAGCGTGGCCTTCACGAGCCTTGACATTTCTCTGCTCACCTCGCAGCTCAACGAGAGGGCGAAGACCCTGCTCGCCAGGAGCGCGGGCTCCGGGGTGGACGTCGACGAGGTCTATGACGACAACGGCGACTACCGCGAGGCCTTCGTTATGGGCATACTCTCCGAGGCCGCCGCCGAGCTTATTGCCGAGGGCGGCTCCGTTTCCACCGTGACGATCGAGCTCAAGCTCGTGCTCGAGGACGGACAGTGGCGCGTCGTGGCGGACAGCGAGCTGCTCAACGCGCTGTCGGGAGGTACGCTCTATTGAAAAGGACAGGCTTTACCGCCGCGCTCATCTGCGGCATCATTACGGCCGGACTGCTGGTGTGGGTGGGGCTGAACGTCGGCTCGCAGAGCGCCTCCGCAAGCGGCGTCGGCAATATCGACATCACCGACAGATATGATATGTATATGACCAACGCCTCGGCCGCCGCGCTCGACGGCATACTATCGATAGACAAGGTCTACTGGCTCGACGACGCCGACATCACGGCGCCGGAGCCCGATCAGGAGCTCTTCGGCTCCGCTCCGGCCTCCGAGCTCGGCTGGCTGCTTGAGGACGCCGCCGACATTCTGGGCGGACAGGATACGCTTTTCAATACGGATATCGAGACCTTTTACGACAACGACGTCAGCTATTACCTCGATGAAACCATCCTCGCCATTACCTGGAAGCAGGTCATCGACAATTCCTGCTACACGATCTCCGAGGTGAAGATCGCCCACCCGTCGCAGTTCCGGCGCTTCCTCGCCGGCGGCGAGTTCGGCTCGGATATGCAGTATCTTACGACCGAGATGGCCGAGAGCGTCAACGCGGTCGTGGCGTCGAGCGGCGACTTCTACAAGTTCCGCTCATATGGCATCGTGGTGTTTGAGGGCGATGTATACAGGGTGGACGGCGACTCGGTGGACACCTGCTTCATCGACAGGAACGGCGACCTGCTGTTCGCCCGCCGCCACGAGATAACCGACGAGCAGACCGCTCAGGCGTTCGTGGACGAGAACGGCGTGCGCTTCAGTCTCGCCTTCGGCCCCGTGCTGGTGGACGACGGCGTCGCCTGCCCGCCGAGCGCCTATCCGCTCGGGGAGATCAACGACCCCTATGCCCGCGCGGCAATCGCCCAGATGGGCGAGCTGCACTATCTGCTCATAACCGTTAACGGCGAGGGTGGCTTCAACTCCGTGCCCGATATTGCGAAGCTCGCCGCGAGCATGGAAAAGCTCGGCGCGGAAAAGGCCTATGCGCTCGACGGCGGCCAGACCGCCGCCATCGTCATGAACGATCAGCTCATTAACCGTGTTGTCTACGGCTACCAGCGCCGAATTAGCGACATCATCTATTTCGCCACGGCGATACCGAGCGGGGAGGCGGCGTCATGAGTAAAGCGGCCGTCATTTTCGGCGACGTATTCATATACTGGAGCTCCGTCATTATCGCGCTCGCGGCGCTCGCGGCGATACTGCTGTTTCTGGCGCTTTATACCCGCGCGGGCGGGAGCGTGCGGGCGGCAGCGGTATTCATTCCGCTCGCCATCGTGCTGTCCGTCGTTCTTTCCCGGGCTATACACTGGTATTGCAGATATGAGAGCTACGGCAGCTTTCTGTCCGCCATGACCGACTATACCGGCGGGGGCTACGCCATGCTCGGAGTGTTTGCCGGCTGCGTTGCCGCGGCGGGGATAGTCAGACTCGCGCGCCTGACGGACGACCTGCCCGGGCTGCTCGACTGCGTGGCTCCGGCGGGAGCTCTCGGCATAGCCGTGGGGCGGCTCTCGGCGCTTTTCAACACGGGCGACCGCGGTATGCTGCTCGAGAGCATAAAAACTCTGCCCTTCGCCTCGGCTGTCACGAGCGCGGTCTCCGGCGGTACGGAATACCGCCTTGCGACCTTCATGCTCCAGTCAGTCGCGGCGTTCGCCGTCTGCGCGGCGCTGCTGCTCTTTATCAGGCGCGGCGACGTCAGGCGCAGGAGCGGCGATATCTTCCTGATCCTCCTGCTGCTCATCGGCGCCTCGGACTGCCTGCTCGACAGCACCAGATACGACGCGCTGTTCCTGCGCTCCAACGGCTTTGTGAGCATCGTGCAGATATGCGGCGCGCTGTGCGCCGCCGCCGTGCTCGTCGTGTTCGCCGTGAGACTTGTCAAAACGCGCGGCGTCAGCGGAAAATTCATCGCCCTCTGGGTCGGGGCTCTCGCGCTCTTCGGCGGCGCGGGCTATATGGAATACTATGTCCAGCGCCACGGCGACAGGGCCGCCTTCGCTTACAGCGTAATGGCGGTGTGTCTGGCCGGTATCTGCGCCGCCGCCCTGCTTACGCGGCACGCGTCCGTCGGCGCAGTGAAGCGTCGCGGTCTGCATGAAAAGACGCGCTGACGCGCCGCAATAATTCCATTCCGTCTTGACAGCCGCCCCCCGGCGGTAGTATGATTACTTCAAATAATTTAAATAAATTATTTGAAGTAAAGGGGCGGTTAAAATGGATATTTTCGAAAAATGCGCCGCGTTTACCACAGCCAGAGAATTCAGAGAGCGCGGGATCTATCCCTATTTCCATGCGCTGGAGTCGCGGCAGGACGTCGAGGTCGTGATGGAGGGCAAGCGCCGCATCATGCTCGGCAGCAACAACTATCTCGGTTTGACCACGGACCCGGACGTCATTGAAGCCGGCGTCCGGGCCTTCGAGCGCTACGGCTCCGGCTGCTCCGGCTCGCGTTTTCTCAACGGCACGCTCGAGATGCACCTTGAGCTCGAGCGGGAGCTCGCCGCATTTGTGCATAAGGAGGGCGCCGT
>CAYNMN010000055.1:0-12484 GCA_964398305.1 uncultured Oscillospiraceae bacterium | reverse complement strand
CTCAGGATGACAATGGGGCGGCTCAGGATGACAATGGGGCGGCTCAGGATGACAATGGGGCGGCTCAGGATGACAACGGAGATATTAAGACAGAGGAGCCGAGGGTATGAAAAACCGCTTTCTTGAAAAATACAGAGCCGGCGAAAAGACCGTCGGCACGTTCACGCATCTCATGAGCGAGGCCGCCGTGGAGGCGCTAGGCCGCACGGGGCTCGACTATGTGATAATGGACACCGAGCACAGCCCGCTGTGTCCGGAGAATTCCGCGCAGCTCATAGACGCCGCCGCTGGCGCGGGGCTCGACCCCTTCGTGCGCGTGGACGCCATCGCGCGCAGCCCGGTGCTCAAGGCGCTCGACGCCGGAGCCGCGGGGCTGATAGTGCCGCAGGTGGAGACCGTCGGGCAGGTGCGGGCGCTCATAGGCTGGGCGAAGTTCGCGCCGCTCGGAGAGCGCGGCTACTGTCCCACGAGGGACGGCGGCTGGGGTTGCGACGATTGCTACACCGGAGGCATGGAGAGCTACATGGAGCAGGCCAACGCCTTCACGGCGCTCGTGCCCCAGTGCGAGACCCGCGGCTGTCTTGAGAGCATAGAGGAGATCGCCGCGCTCGACGGGGTGGACGGCATCTTCATCGGCCCCTTCGACCTTTCCATAGCCCTCGGCAAGCCCGGGCGCTTCGACGACGCGGAGGTGAAGGCCGCGTTCGCGCGCGTTCTCGCCGCCTGCAAGGCAAACGGCAAGCCCTGCATCATGTTCACAGGCTCGCCGGACGCCGCGCGGGGCTATCTCGCCCAGGGCTTCGACAGCATCACCCTCGGTCTTGACATCAGCTTTCTCATCGACGGCGTGCAGAGCGCCATAGACAGGACAAACGGCTGAAGCCAAATACATACAGGAGGCGCGCATGGTATCGCAGATTCGCTCCCTCGGCATAAAGGGCATAGGCGGGTATGAGGTTTCGGTTGAGTGCTTCATCTCGCCGGGACTGCCGGGCTTTGAGATCGTCGGGCTGCCGGACGCCGCCGTCCGGGAGGCGCGCGACCGCGTGCGCGCCGCCGTCAAGACCTGCGGCCGGAGATTCCCCGCATCGCGCGTGACGGTAAATCTCGCGCCGGCGGATACGAAAAAAGCCGGCACGGTCTATGACCTGCCTGTGCTGCTCGGCATACTCGCCGCCTTCGGCGAGATAGAGCAGCCGCCGGCCGACTGCGCCTTCTTTGGCGAGCTCTCGCTCACGGGCGAGCTGCGCGCCGTCCCCGGCGCTCTGCCGATGGCGCTTGCCGCGCGTGAGTGCGGCGTGAAGCGCCTGTTCGTCCCGGCGGATAATGCGCCGGAGGCCGCCTTTGCAGACGGCGTGGAGGTCTACGGCGTGAAGGACGTGGCCTCGCTGCTTGAATACTTCCGCGGCGCGGAGGAGATGGATCCTCTGCCCGCGCCGGAGATAAAGCCGCAGAGCTCCTTCCCCGTGGATTTCTCGGACGTGAAGGGACAGGAGAACGTCAAGCGCGCGCTCGAGGTCGCCGCCGCCGGAGGGCACAACATCCTCATGGTCGGCTCGCCCGGCGCGGGCAAGTCGATGCTCGCCAAGCGCCTGCCGACCATACTGCCGGACATGACGAGGGGCGAGATGCTCGAAGCGACGCAGATACACTCCGTGATGGGGCTCACGGGGCGCGAGCATCCGATAGTCACAGCCCGACCCTTCCGCTCGCCGCACCACACGCTGTCCACCGCCGCGATGGCGGGCGGCACCTCCCAGCTCCTGCCGGGCGAGATAAGTCTCGCGCACAACGGCGTGCTGTTTCTTGACGAGCTGCCGGAGTTCGGGCGCGACGTGCTTGAAACCCTGCGCCAGCCGCTTGAGGACGGGGTGGTCACCATTGCCCGCGCGGCGGGCAGGGTGGAGTATCCGAGCCGCTTCATGCTTGTGTGCGCGATGAACCCCTGCAAGTGCGGCTGGTATGGGCACCCCTCCGGGCGCTGCCGCTGTTCGCCCCGGGAAATAAGCAATTACCACAGCCGTCTTTCCGGCCCGCTGCTCGACAGGATAGATATTATGGTGGAGGTGCAGTCGCTCGAATTCGACGAGCTCTCCCGCCGCCCGGACGCCGAGCCGTCATGCGCCATAAAAAAGCGCGTGGACTCCGCAAGGGATATTCAGGTCAGGCGCTCCGGCCGCTGCAACGCCCAGCTCGACGCGAGACAGACCGTTGAGTGCTGTACCCTGTCCCCCGAGTGCGAAACGCTCATGCGCGGCGCTTTTGACGCCATGGGGCTCACGGCGCGCAGCTACGACCGGATACTGCGAGTGGCCAGAACGATAGCTGATCTCGCCGGCGCTGCGGACATAGCCCCCGCGCATCTTGCCGAGGCCATACAGTACAGGACATACGATTTCCGCGAGGACGAAGAATAAGACCACGCAGATTTGACACGCTCCCGAAAGCAATGTCTCGGGAGCGTGCTTTTCATGTGTCCGCGACTAAGCCGTCCGCTTGCCCGTCGCGCCGCCTGCGGGCTACGGAGCTCCGACGGGGGTGCGCGGGTCGAGCGTCCGACGCGGGAATATTCCGTCCTACGCTGTCAAAGGACGTTGTTTTTCCCGCGCTGCCGTGGTAAAATGTGCGATAGCCGATAGTATGGGAGGTATCATTATGATCTGGGCAATAATTACGGCGGCGGCCTTTGTGCTTTGCGCTGCGAAGTATATTACGGCGAGAGCCGGGAACTGGGGCGTCGACAAGGCGTTCCTCAAGCTGCACACGGTCGGCGGCGCTCTGCTGCCGGTGGGCGCGGGAGTTTATACGGCGAAGCTCGGGCGCAAAAAGGCGGGGCTCGGGAGCATGGTCTCATGGCTCTGCGTGGACGTGGGCGTCGGCGGGCTGATGTTCAGCCACTTCTTCGGCAAAAAGCTCGGCAAGCGCGCCATGCCGCTCCACCGCTTCTTTACGGTGTTCACGCTCGTGGCGCTCGCCGTGCACTTCATCCACCTTGCTCTCAAGCGCAAATAAGCCGCGGGGGAGAGATAAAATGAAAAAGCTGATCGCCCTTTTTGCGGCGCTTTTGCTTGTGTTCACCCTGTGCGCCTGCGGAGGCGAGGCGTCTATCCTGCCCGACCCGTCCGATTCCCCGGCGCCGGCCTCGGAGTTTACGCCCGATCCCGCTTCGCCAACAGACATCGACACGGAGCGGGGGATCACGCCGCACGAAAAGCCGCAGACGGGCAGCCTTGTCTATGACTGTCAGAGTCCGTATGTTTTGCCCGTAGGCGAGAGCGTCACCGTGGATCTGGACGGCGTCGGACTGGAGCCGAAGGATGAAACGGTCCTCGTTAACGTGCGACAAAACGAAAGCGGATACTGGCAGAGCGCCACGCTGGAGATAGACGGCGTGGATTACAGCGACGCCCTCCTCGGCCTCACAAATCCGGATCCGGACTGGTATGCCATCGTTGACCTCACGGCCGAGGACGGCAGCCTGGAGATTGCAATACAGGACTGGGGCCCGAGCGACGACTATACCACCTCGTTTTTCCGCTACCGCGACGGTGAGATAGAATACCTCGGAAGTGTCCAGGGACTGATATACTATGGCCGGAACGCCGCCGGCGACGTCACCTTCGACGGCAGGGGCAGCGTCACCGGGATTCTGCGTATGAGCGTGCTGCAGACCTGGTACGGCAGGGCAGTCTACCGTGCGGACAGCAGCGGTGTGCTCGCGCTCGCGCCGAGCGACTTCTACTTTATCGACGACCACGGCAGCTTTGACTACGCGACAGGCGAGACAAAGGACACGCACACTGTCCTTGCGGACGCCTGCGCCTACTCCGATATGGACGGGAGCGCGCAGTGCGGCGTACTGCCGGAGGGCTCGGAGATAAGCATCCTCGGCACGGACAACGCGCACTGGGTGCTCGTGGAATGGGACGGCGCGGAGCTGTATCTGCACCTTGACGACACCGGCTGGAGCATCGAGACGCCGGAGGGCTATCTCAGCGGCAACGGTGTCATCGGCGGACTCTGCTTTGCCGACTGATCTCATAATAAATCAAATATTCAGAAAGCGAACCGATCTATGAAAGACATCATACTCCTAAAACAGGGCGAGGTCGTGCTCAAGGGTCTAAACAAGCGGTTCTTTGAGCAGAAGCTCGTCACGAATATCAGAAGGCGACTGAAAAAGCTCGGCAGCTTCCATGTCTACTGCGTGCAGTCCACGGTCTATGTTGAGCCGGAGGACGACGCGGCGGATATGGACGCCGCTTTCGAGGACATGAAGAAGGTTTTCGGCGTGGTGGCGCTCTCCCGCGCCGCGGCCTGCGAGAAGAACGAGGACGCCATATTTGAGAAGGCGAAGGAATACCTCGCCGACGATATGCGCGCGGCGGCGACCTTCAAGGTGGAGACCCGCCGCTCGGACAAGAGCTTCCACATGACGAGCACACAGCTCTCGCAGTATGTCGGCGGTCTGCTCTCGGAGGCGTTTCCGGAGACCGTCCCGCAGATGCGCGACCCGGAGCTCGTGGTGCATCTCGAGGTGCGCGACTATGCCGCCTATGTCCACGCCGCTCCCGCGCCCGGCGCGGGCGGTATGCCCGTCGGCTCCAACGGTCGGGCGGTTACGCTGCTCTCCGGCGGCATAGACAGCCCCGTCTCGTCCTATATGATAGCGCGGCGCGGCGTCAAGCTCATACCCGTGCATTTTTTCTCCTTCCCCTATACCTCCGAGGCCGCAAAGGAGAAGGTCATAGAGCTCGCGCGCCTGCTCACGGACTGGTGCGGCCCCATGGCGGTGGAGGTCGTGCCCTTCACGCATATTCAGGAGGAGCTGCGCGATAAATGCCCGGAGGAATACTTCACGCTGATAATGCGCCGCTTCATGATGCGCATAGCCACCGCGATCGCCGAGAACAATAACGCAAGGGCGCTCGTCACGGGCGAGAATCTCGGCCAGGTCGCCAGCCAGACGATGGAGGCCATGGCCTGCACTCAGGCGGTGACAGATCTGCCGGTGCTCCAGCCGCTGATCGGCATGGATAAGGAGGAGATCATCCGCCACGCGAGGAAGATCGGCACCTTCGAGACCTCCATCCTGCCTTATGAGGACTGCTGCACGGTGTTTACGCCCCGCCATCCGCGCACCAAGCCGAAGCTCGCCGAGGTGGAGGCCGCGGAGAGCGCCATGGATGTGGACGCGCTCGTCAAGGAAGCCCTCGGGGGCGTTGAAAGGATATGGGTCGGCTATGAAAGCTGAAATAATCGCTGTCGGAACTGAAATACTGCTCGGGAACACCATCAACACCGACGCCGCCGACGTCGCCGGACTTCTTAATGAGTACGGCATAAACGTCTACTGGCACACGGTCGTGGGCGACAATCCCGGACGGGTGAAGGACGCCGTCGCCATTGCGCGCTCCCGCGCAGACCTGATAATCACCACCGGCGGCCTCGGCCCGACCTGCGACGATCTCACCAAGGCCGCGCTTGCGGAGGCCTTCGGTCTGCCGCTCAAGCTCGACGAGACCGAGGAGGTGTGGCTGCGCGGCCTGTTTGCCGACAGGAACAAGGAGATGACTCCGAACAATCTCCAGCAGGTGTATCTGCCGGAGGGCGCCGCTGCGCTCCGCAACGACTGGGGCACGGCTCCGGGCTGCACCTTCACGGTGGACGGCGTCACGGTCGTCATGCTGCCGGGGCCGCCCAGAGAATGCCGCGAGATGCTTGAGCACCGCGTGCGTCCGCTGCTTGAAAAGATGGCGGACGGCCTGCTCGTGGCGCATAAGGTGAAGTTTTACGGCATAGGCGAGAGCGAGATGGAATACCAGCTTCGGGATTATATGAACTCGCTCACCAACCCGTCTCTCGCGCCCTATGCCAAGGAATACGAATGCTATGTCCGCGTTGCGGCAAAGGCCAGGACCCGCGACGAGGCGGAGGCGATGATGGCGCCGGTGATAGAGCGCGTGAAGGCGACCTTCGGCCCGCTGGTCTACGGCGTGGACTGCACGCTCGCCGAGCGCGCGATGGAGCTTTTGCAGGAGAAGAACGTCACCCTCTCGGCGGCGGAGAGCTGCACGGGCGGCGAGCTTGCGCGGCTGCTCACGGATATCCCCGGCGCGTCGCAGCGCTTTGTGGGCGGCGTAACGGTATATACGAACGAGGCCAAGCACACGCTGCTCGGACTGCCGACGGAGTTTATCGACAAATACGGCGCCGTCAGCCGCGAGGTCGCGCGCTCGCTTGCCACGGCCATGCGCGAAAAGCTCGGCACCGATCTCGCCGTGGGCGTAACGGGTCTTGCGGGGCCGGACGGCGACGGCGTGCACGAGGTGGGCACGGTGTTCGTCTCTCTCGCGGCGGCGGACGGGCTCTTCGTGCGCGAGCTGCATGTATTCAGCCGGCCGCGCCGCGTCGTGCGCGCCCGCGCCTGCCAGACCGCCTTTGATATGATAAGGCGCTATCTCACCGGGCTGCCGGTAGAAAAGATCGAGGTCAATCAATGAAGCTATACTTCGCCAGACACGGCGAGTCCGAGGGCAACGTGAAGCTCCTGCTCTACGGCCATACGGACTGCCCGCTGACCGAAAACGGCCGCGCCGACGCAAGGGCGCTCGGCGCAAAGCTGCGGGAGCTGGAGCTTGCCCGCTGCTATTCCAGCCCGCTCTCCCGCGCGGCCGACACCGCGTGTCTCGCGCTCGAGGGGACGGATGTGCCCATAACCTTCTGCGACGATCTGAAGGAGCAGTATCTCGGCGAGCTCGAAAACATTCCCTTTGCCAAGGTGAGGGAAGAGAATCCCGAGCTCGTAAGAGCCATGATAGTCAACTGGAGCGACTTCGTCCCGCCCGGCGGGGAGAGCTTTGAACAGGTGTCCGAGCGGACATGGCGCTGCGTACAGGAGATCATCTCGCGCGGCGAGGATGCGCTGATAGTCGCGCATAACGGCTCGCTGTCCGCGATCTTCACCCGCCTGCTCGATGTTCCCGCCGCGGCCATAGACAAGTTCTGGTTCGAGCACGGCAGCTTCTCCTGCGTTGATATAACCGACGGCAGAGTAAGGCTGCTCTATTTCAACAAATAAACATGCAGGGAACGGTCAAGACCGTTCCCTGCATGTTTATTTGCGCGGTCGCATAGTCCTTTTGCGGTGGATGTTGTCGCGTCCCCGTAGGGGCGGGGTCTCCCCGCCCGCGTTCCGTGTCTGCGTGCTGCGCGTCGCCGGCGGTAATCTCGCGCTTCGGGACGGGCGACCCGTCCCCTACGGTGGGTGTTGCCGCGCCGATGATCCTTCGCTGCCGTCTGCCTGAACAACGACATGGCGGCCGCACATACCAAGGGCGCCGGAGCAGAAGCTCCGGCGCCCTCTTTATCGAAATCTAATACCTTATGACTGCTCGCTGACGTATATCGCCACGCGGCTCTGGATGATCTGCGCCGTTTCCTCTGCGGTTTTGTCGCCGGCAAAGAAGGAGGCGGCCTCGTCGGAGACGATGTTGATTATGGATTCGTCGTAGTTGGCGAGCCGGCTGACGGAGCCGATAAGCTCGTTTATGCCGTCGGCCTGCTCCTGCGTCACCGCATAGAGGTCGATGTAGAAATCGTCCCAGCCCACGCCGCCGGTGGACTGCTCGACCTGCTCGCCCTTCTCGTTGGTGGTGTAGGTCGGGGTCGTGGCCTTTTTGAGCGCGGCGTCAAAGGCGTTGCGATTGGTGGGGAGGTCCCAGTTTTCGGCCTGGTATTTCTCGGTGAAGAGCCGGCGCACGAAGCTCCAGGCGGCGTCCTTGTTCTGGCAGGTGGAGGAGATCGCGAGACCGTCGTCGAGCAGCGCGGTGTTGCCTATGCCGCTCTCCACCGGGAAGCCCTTGAACATGATGTCGCCGCCGAACATCGCGGAGTACATCTGATAGTCCTGGAAGTTCGAGAGGGTCGTCATGAGCAGGAGCTGCTTGCCGGACTGTATGCGGCTCGCGTCGCTCTCGTAGGTGGCCTCGGAGTACTCAAAGGTCTTGGGGAACATGGAGCAGAAGTTCAAAAGCTGGATAAAATCGGCGCTGTTGAAATTGCAGCTCTGGGTGTCCCAGTCCACGAACGAGCCCATGTTCATATAGCACATGACGGAGAGCATGTCGGTCTGGGTCATGTTTGTGCTGAAAAGATCGGTGCCCTCCGGCTGCTCGGCGAGGCAGTCCATCATGTCCTGGAGCGTCCAGCCCATCTGCGAGCCGACCTTGTCCTTGAGACCGATGACGGTCAGAATATAGAAGCCGGAGGAGGCCTGATAGAGCTTGCCGTCGGTCTCCATGGCCGAGAGAATGCTCGGCACGAGGTCGTCGCGGGAGAGCTCCGCGTCGGCGTCGAGGTAGGGGTAGAGATCCTCAAGCAGGCCCTTGGCCGCGTACTGGTCAATGGGCAGGGAGGTGACGTCGATGATGTCCGGCACGTTGCCGGAGAGGATCTCGGTGGAGAGTTTGGTGAGACCGGCGGAGTAGTTGTCGTCGGTGTTGTACTGGGAGTAGTCGGTGGCGACTATGCGGTAGCTGTCGCTCGTCTTGTTGAAGTCGATTATCTCCGCGCGCATATTTTGGGAGAGGTACATGCTCGCGAGCGTCAGCTCGGTCTTTTCGGCTACGGAGCTTTTGGGCTGCTCGGTGAGCTTTATAATGCTGCTCTTGCCGGAATTGTAGGAGCTCTCGACGCAGAACAGACTGCCGTCGTCGAGGAGCCTGACGGACTGGAGACTATAGCTGTCGATATCGGAATCGAGCCATGTGAGTATCGGCTCGCCCGCTCCGGTGTCGGCGTTCCAGCCGTAGAGCATACCGCTGACGTTATAGAGGAAGTAGTAGTCCCCGCCGCCGGAGTACAGATTCTCGGGGTAATCGCTCAGTGTCACGGTCTTGCCCCAGCCCTTCGCGGCGGTGTCGATCAGCCTGATCTCGTACCCGCTCTGGCCGTTGCTGCTCGCCGCGGCAGAGCCGTCGGCGGTCGTGATTATATGGTCGACCCAGTCCAGGTCGGCGAGGGTGAAAAGCTCGTTGCCCTCGGCGTCGTAAGCGTGGATAACGCCGTTGCCGTCGGAGAAGAAGAGGTTGCCGTCGGCGTCGCAGACGAGCGAGTCCACGGAGAACCAGTCGCTCGCCTCCGTGACGGCGCTGTCGAGCGTGAAGCTCGATATCTCCTCGCCATCCGTGCCGAGTCTGCGGAAAACATAGGTGCTGCCGTCGTCGACATACTCGGCGCCCTCGGTGCCCTCGTCGACCGTCGCCCCGCCGAGCTCATAGTGGTAGGCATAGATATTCTCGACCACCCAGAGGTCGCCGTTGGGCGCGAGCGCGAGACAGCTTATGCTCGTGCCGCCCAGCATTCCCTCGTCCGGCTCGCTGCCGGAGAAACCGGGCAGCTCCACGCAGCTCGTGCCGTCGGTGCTCGCCTTGAATATCGCGCTCCGGTAGGTCTCCTCGCCTGTCTCCTCGTCGGTTGACGAAACAGAGGCGGAAAAATATATGTATTCGCTGTTCATGACAGCGCTGTTGACGCCGCCGCCTAACTCATCCGGAAGCGCCGTATACTCCGGCACCCAGACGGTGCCGCCGGCGTTGTCGGTGGCCTCGGCGCCCGGCTCGCCGTTCGAGCCGCAGCCCGCGAGAATGCCGCACAGCAGGCAGACCGCCAGCAGCACGGCAATTGTTCTTGAAAGCTTTTTCATCATTTTCCTCCAACCGTACTATTTGTAATAACACAGGTACATTACCACTTTGAGGGAATGATGTCAATAGAGATTTCTTTAAGATTCTATAAAGAATACAGGAGACGTCAAGGCTTTGACGTCTCCTGTATGTGTTTGCAGGGAAGCGGGGGAATTACTTTATTGAGCCGAGCAGGCCTTCGAAGGCTCCGACGAGAGCTGTGGTGCCCTTGTCAACGATCGAATCGGCAACGTCGGGGGCTATCCAGCCGAGCAGCTTGTTGGGGAACTCGCCGTTGACGGCGCCGTCCACGGCCGCGCCGATAACGGCTTCGTAATCGGTGGACTGATCCACGGTGTCGCCGGTTATGGTGCCGATGCCCTCGAGCATCTCGTCGAAGCTCACGTCGCCGGACTCAAAGCCGTCGAACAGATTATCGAAGCGGTCGCCGGTGGTCTCGCCCATGTTCTCGAAGTAGTCGCCGATGCCCTCGCCGGCGCCCTCTGCGCCAGCCTCGATAACGTCGTCAACCATGTGTACGGCGAGCTTCACGCCGATCTTTGCAAGCAGGGGATGCTCCTGAGCAAAGGCGAGAAGGTCTTCTACGTTTATGGAGGTCTCTTTTTCGGCGTTGTCCGCCAGGGCGGCGAAGGACATGCAGCTCACGAGCAGAGCTACTGTAAGGACTGTCGCGAGGATCTTGGCAAGCTTTTTCATATTATTCTCTCCTATACATTCGGGTATTGCTCCCTATTCTGTGTAGTTAACGCCCGAGGGGGACTAAATATTGCGCCCCGGAGAGAATTTTTATTTTTTTGTGATCCGTTGAGGGAAAAGCTCAGCCGAGCAGGAGCGCTCCGAGCTCAGCCGTATCCCCGGCGACGCTGATAGCGCCGGCGCCTTCAAGCTCGCCGGGCTCGGCGAAGCCCCAGGCCACGCCGATGCAGGGTATCGCACACCCCGCGGCGCCGAGAACGTCGTTGTCGCGGTCGCCCACCATTACGGCCGGGCCGCCCCAGCGCGCGAGCAGCTCGGACACTACCTCGCTCTTCTCGGAGCGCGTGCCGTCGAACTCGCTGCCGAGCACATCGTCAAAGAGCTCGGACAGGCCGTGCATATCGAGTATCCGGCGGGTAAAGACCGTCGGCTTGCCCGTGGCGACGCAGACGGTCCTTCCGGCGGCTCGGAGCTGCCTCACGAGCTCGGGCACGCCGGGATATGGGCTGCACTCGCGCAGACCCTCCACGGAATAGCGCTCGCGGTATTTTTCGGTCATCGCCCCGGCGGTCTCGCCGTCTACGCCGAAGAATTTCATGAAGGTCGCGCGCAGAGGCGGGCCGATAAAGCAGCGCAGCGCCCCGCAGTCGTCGGCCGGAAAGCCGAAGGCGCGGGCGGCGTACTGCACGCTTTTAATGATGCCCTCGCCGGTGTTGAACACCGTGCCGTCAAAATCAAAGAGGATGGTCTTATACATAGTGCCTCCGAAAAGCTGTTTTGGTGATTATACGCCCGGGCGCTCTTTGTTGTCAATCACGCAAAAAGGCGCATAGGATGGAGCGAATCTTTATGGGAGTGAGCGCGATGATACGAAAATATTTTCTCGGCGCCAACACGGGCGGCGGGTTTTACTCACTGTACGGCGACTTCTGCGCGGGCGCGGACGATTTTCTGACGGTAATTAAGGGCGGCCCCGGCGGCGGCAAATCCGGGGTGCTCAGACGCATCGGCGCGGGGGCGGAGAAGGCGGGGCTGGATGTGGAATATATACTCTGCTCGGGCGACCCCGCCTCGCTCGACGGCGTATATGTCCCGGCGCTGCGGCGGGGCTGGGTGGACGGCACGGCGCCGCACACGCTCGACCCCGCGTGCTTCGGCGCAACCGGCGCGTATCTTGATCTCGGCGCGTATTGCAGAGCCGACGCGACCTATAAAATGCGCGGGGAGCTGCTCGATCTGACCGAGCGCTACCGCGCGCTGTATGACGAGGCGTATGCCTATCTGCGCGCCGCCGCCGCGATAGACCCGCGGCTGAAGGCTCCGGGAGCGGCGGAGCGTAGTCTGGCGGTGCGCCGGGCGCTCTCCGCCGCCGAGACCCAGCTCCCGAGAGCCGCGAGGGGCGGGGCGCGGGGGAGCATGACAAGGCGCTTTCTCGGCGGGGTCACCTGCGCGGGGGAGGCACTGCTCACGGATACCCTCGCCTCGCTCTGCGGCAGGCTCTATATAATCGACGACCGGCTTGGCGCCGCCGCCGTGTATCTCGACACGCTCGCGGAGGAGGCGCTGCGCCGGGGCGTGGACGCGACGGTGTGTCTCTATCCGCACGCGCCGGTGAGGGCGCAGGCCGTGCTGCTGCCGGGGCTGTCGCTCGGCTTTCTCGCCTGCGGCAGGGGCGAGGGCGGCGGGCTTGAGGAGTATCGCCACGTTCGGCTCGACGCCGCCTCTCCGCCGGAGAGACGGGAGGGGCTGCGCGCCGACGAGAAGCTCTGCGCCTCGCTCCGACGCTCCGGCGCAGAGCGCCTTGCGCGGGCAAAGGCGCTGCACGACGAGCTCGAGGCGCTCTATAACCCGTATGTCGACTTCGACGCCGTCCGCGCCGCGGGAGAGCGCGAGCTGACCGCCGCCCTGCGGAAATAAAGGTTCTATAATTAATGTAGGGGACGGGAAACCCGTCCCCTACACACCGCTCCCCTCAAAACTTGTCATCCTGAGCGCAGCGAAGGATCTTTCCCCCGTCCCCTACATACCGCTCCCTCAAAACTTGTCATCCTGAGCGCAGCGAAGAATCTTCCCCCCCCCCG
>CAYNMN010000054.1:2341-12596 GCA_964398305.1 uncultured Oscillospiraceae bacterium | reverse complement strand
CTCCCAGCTGAGCTAATCCCCCACATTTTTTGCGGTCCTGTTTTGCGGAGGCACCCCCACAAACGGCTGCTTGAGTATGATAGCAGATTTGCCGGGCCTTGTCAACAATTCTATCATCATTTTTCGGGATATTTTTTCTGAAAATAATGTTATCTGCCGGCATTATTTCAATGCCGGCAGATATGCCTTGCCGAGTGAAACGCGGCGGATGACATTTACATCCTCACCGAAAACTGAAAACGCATTGACGCGCCGCTTGCGGTACGTTTTCAGTTTTCTGCCAGTGGGACGAAGCGGGAGAGCATGGTGGCAAACATCTCAATGGTGACGGTGAGAAAGGCTTTTAAAACAGCTCGTCGCCGGACTTGTTCTCGAGCCCGGGGTGACCGTCGAAGCGCACGACTCCGACCTTGGCCTTTCCCCAGACCGCCTGCTCGACGAGACAGGCGCCGCGGATGCCGAAGCCTCCGCAAAGCTCTATGGCTCCGCAGCCGGCGTCCGCCATCTCTCTGGCGGCCTCGACGCCCTGCTCATAGGTGGAAACGCCTATCGAGGTCAGTCGCACGCTTGGGGTCTCCACCGTGCCGCGGTTTACCTTCGGATCCGCGCCGGGGGCTATGAATATGAACGCAGCTTCCAGCATGTGGAGCCCTCCTTTTTATTTATTCGGGATGTGTATGGCCTTTTTATCGACGGCGAGGGCGCACTCGCGCACGGCCTCGGCGACGGTGGGATGGCAGTGGATGGTGTCCGTGAACTCCTCGAGTGTGGCCTCGAGCTTTATGGCGAGCGCCGCCTCCTCGATGAGCTCCGTCGCGCTCGGCGCGAGAATGTGCACGCCGAGGATCTCGCCGTACTGCTTGCCGGCGAGGATCTTTATCATGCCGTCCGTGCAGCCCGCGACGAGGCAGCGGCCGTTGCCGCTTGTCGGGAATTTGCCCACCTTGTAGTCGATGCCGAGCTCCTTCGCGCGCTCCTCGGTGTAGCCGACGCCCGCGAACTCGGGGCCGACATAGCAGCAGCTCGGGCTCATGTCGGGGTCAAACTTAGCATCGCCGCCCATGGCGTTCGCCGCAGCCGTCTCGCCCATCGCCATAGCCGCGTGAGCCAGCATCAGCTTGCCCGTGCAGTCACCTATGGCGTACACGCCGGGGACGCAGGTCTCCATCTTCTCGTTTGTCTCTATAAAGCCCTTGGCGACCTTCACGCCAATCTTGTCGAGCCCCATGCCCTCCGTATTCGGGCCGCGGCCCACGGCGAGGAGCACCTTCTCGGTCTCTATGGTCCTTTCGCCCTCCGGCGTCTTTACCTTGACCTTCGCGCCCCCGGCCGTATCCTCGACCGAGAGCACCTGCGAGCTCATGAGCAGCTCCATGCCCTGACCCGCGAGCTTGCCCTGAAGTATGCCGGTCAGCTCACCGTCCATCAGCGGCAGGAGTCTCGGCATCATCTCCACGAGCGTGACCTTCGCGCCGTAGCGCATATATACGCTGCCGAGCTCCAGCCCGATGACGCCGCCGCCGATGACCACCATGCTCTCAGGTATGTGGTCGAGCGAGAGGCAGGCGGTGGAGTCGATGCAGGCCTTCGAGCCCTTCACGCCCGGAATGCCTGGGATGATGGGATAGGAGCCCGCCGCGATAATGACCTTGTCGGCGCTGTATTCCCTGCCTCCGGCCTTCACGGTCTTGGGGCCCGTGAACACGGCGTCGCCCTCGACGAGGGTTATCTTGCTCATCTTGCAAAGCGCCTTGACGCCGCCCGTGAGCTTTTCTACCACGGAGGCGCGGAAGCCCTGAACCTTTTCCCAGTCCACCGTGACCTTCTCGCCCACGATGCCTATGTCGGCGCTCTTTGTTGCGCTCTCGTAGACCTCGGAGCAGTGGAGCATCGCCTTTGTGGGCATGCAGCCGCGGTTTAGACAGGTGCCACCGATCTGAGCCTTCTCTATGAGCGTGACCTTCGCGCCGAGCTGCGCCGCGCGGATCGCCGCGACGTAGCCTCCGGGGCCGCCGCCGACCACGAGCACAGTGCCGCCCTCAGCCGCGGCGGCGGGAGCCGCAGCAGCCGGAGCCGCCGCCGGAGCGGAGTCCGCGAGCAGGGCGGAGATGTCCTCGCCCGCGTCAGCTATGACGGCGATCTTTGCGAGCACGGGCGCCGTCGTGCCGGCGGGCACGAGTATTTTGCGCAGCACGCCGGAGGCCGAGGCCTGTATGGTGTTGGTGAGCTTGTCGGTCTCCAGCTCAAAGAGATCCTCGCCCTCCGTTACCGCGTCGCCCTCGTTCTTGAGCCACGCGCTCACGGTGCCCTCGGTCATTGTAAGCCCCTGCTTGGGGAGCACTATTACTTTAGCCATTTTCTCTTCCTCCTTATGCCAGCATCAGCGCGGGGTTCTCGAGCAGCGTCTTCACGCGCTGCAGGAACTCCGCCGCCACCGAGCCGTCCACCACGCGGTGGTCGGCTGTAAGCGAGAGGTTCATGATCGGACGGATGACCATCTCGCCGTTCCTCACGACGACCTTGTCCTCCATAGTCGTGACGCCGAGGATGGCGACCTCCGGCTGGTTGATGATGGGCGTGAAGCTCTCGATGCCGTACATGCCGAGATTCGTTATTGTGAACGTGCCGCCCTTGAGCGCCTCCATCGGCAGGCCGCCTGTGCGGGCCTTGTCCGCGAGATCCTTGACCTCGTCGTGGATCTGCTTGAGGCTCTTTTTGTCGGCGTCCGGGATATTCGGCACCACAAGGCCGTTATCCAGCGCCACGGCGACGCCCATGTTCACATAGTGCTTGTAGATTATCTTGTTGTCCTCGACCGAGCAGTTGAGCAGCGGGTACTCCGTGAGCGCCTTGGCAACGAACTTCACGAGCAGGTCGGTGTAGCTGACCTTGACGTCCTTTGCCTTGAGCTGCTCGCGCCAGGCCTTCATCTGCGACATGTCGACGCCGAGATTGAAGGTGACGGTGGGGCTGGTCATGTGGGAGTTGAGCATATTCTTAGCGATGGCCTTGCGCATGCCGTTCATCGGCACGGTCTCCTCGCGCGCTTCCTCGGCGCCCTTCTCGCGGCTGCCCTCGAGGAAGGCGAGAATGTCGGCGGCGAGCACTCTGCCGTGCGCGGGCACGTCCGCAAGGTCGATCCCCGCCTCCGCCGCGACCTTCGCCGCAAGCGGCGACGCCTTGATCCCCGGCTCCGCCGGAGCGGCGGGGGCGGCCTTGTAGTTCTTAACGTCGTCCTCGGTCACGCGCCCCTTCGGGCCCGTGCCTGCGACGAGCGCTATGTCTATGCCCATCTCTTTGGCGAGCTTTTTCGCGGCGGGTGAGGCGATCACACGCTCTCCCGCGGCGCGCGCCGGAGCTGCGGGGGCAGCGGCGGCCGGAGCTTCCGCCGCGGCGGGAGCGGCTGCGCCGGAGCCAGCGAGCAGAGCGGAGATATCCTCGCTCGGCTCGCCGATAACGGCGATCTTCTCGAGCACGGGGACGGTGGTTCCGGCCGCTACAAGTATCTTGAGCAGCACGCCGGAGGCCGTGGCCTGAATGGTGTTGGTGAGCTTATCGGTCTCCATCTCAAAGAGATTGTCGCCCTCCTTGACGGCGTCGCCCTCGTTTTTGAGCCACGCGCTAACCGTGCCCTCGGTCATGGTAAGTCCCTGCTTGGGCAGTACAACAACTTTTGCCATATTATCTCTCCTTTGAAGTTAAATTCAGTTTCTATACATTCCGAGCTCCGCCGCCCTCGAGAGCGCCCTGCGGGGCAGAACTCTCCAGGGGCCGTTTCTCCGGATGACGAATTTAGCCGTGTCGCCGGCAAAGAGCTTGACCTCGCGCTCGCCGTCGAGCGCAATCATCGCGGGCTCGTCGGCACGGAACTCATACTCCTCGCCGAATTCGAGGCGGCGCGCGGATGCTATCTCCATCGGCGTGAGCACGCCGGCGGCTATTGGGGCGACAACCCTCTCGCCGGGGGAGCCGAGCTCCACGGCGAAGCCGAAGTCGTCCGTGTCCTCGACGATCTGATATACCCCCGGCACGGCGGAGAAGCCGATGGTCGCGGGGTGGCAGCGCGAAACGATGATACGCTTCATGCGCGCGGGGTCCCAGATGGCCTTCGCGCCGATGTAGGTATCGTCGGAGATCACGGCGTCGATGAGCGCCATGTCGCGGTACTCGCCGTTGACATATACCTCCACTCGCTTGTCGCGCAGACATACGCTGTGCGGGTCGGACAGGGACGCCACGGCGGCCGCCGCCATGCCGGCGACGGTGCCCTCCATCATCGCGGGGTAGACGTTGTTCGTGCCCGTGGAGATCGAGAGCATGGGCGTATTCCTCAGACTCTTGGCGGCGGCGCGCGAGGTGCCGTCTCCGCCGAGCACCACCACGCAGCCCAGACCCATCTCCTCCATGATGCCGGCGGCCTTTACGCTGTCCTTCACGGAGCCGTCCATCATGAAATCAAGGACCTCTATATTCGAGTCCAGCACTCCGTCGTCCTCGAGCTGGTACTGGACGCTGTATCCAACGGTAAATGTGTCCGGCATAAAAACGACGTCCCGCACGCCCAGTCCGCGGGCGGCGAGCACGATGCGCTTGCAGATATTGACCTTCTCGTTGTTGTCGATGGTCGTGGCGTAGGACACCAGCCGGCGGATGTCCTTGCCCGAGGCGGGGTTGGCGATTATGCCTATCTTTGCCATGCGGTTTCCTCCATACCTCGCAGAGTTTGCGCCCCCCCGCGATTGCGGTGGCACGATCGCCTCACACAGTGAGGGGGGGCGGAAGGGGGATTATTCCCCCTTCCGAGTTAAGTTTAGAACATCTTCTTGGCGGCGAGGACGATGTCTGTCGCGTTGGGCAGATACACATCCTCCAGATTGGGGGCGAAGGGGACGGGGGTGTCGAGCGCGCCGATACGGGCCACGGGCGCGTCCAGATCGTCGAACATCTCCTCGCTGATTATGGCGGAGATCTCGCCGCCGTAGCCGCCGCGCCTGGTCTCCTCGGTGACTACTATGGCCTTGTGGGTCTTGGCCACGGACTCGGCTATCATGTCCTTATCCAGCGGATAGAGCGAGCGGATGTCTATGACCTCGGCGTCTATGCCCTCGGCGGCCAGCTTCTCGGCGGCCTCGAGCGCGTCATACACCTGCTTGGCGTAGGTGACGATGGTGACGTCCTTGCCGGGGCGGACTATCTTGCCCTTGCCCAGAGGGATGGGCTCCATGCTCGCTACCTCGCTCTTGACGGCGTAAAGCGTCTTCTGCTCGAAGAACATCACGGGGTTGTCGTCGTCGATGGCAGTGAGCAGCAGGCCCAGCGCGTCCTGAGCGTTGGAGGGATATACGACCTTCAGGCCGGGCACATGGGTCAGCCACGCCTCAAGGGACTGGCTGTGCTGGGCGGCGCCGCCGGTGCGGCCGCCGGCGGGCAGACGCACGACCATCGGCAGGTCGATCTTGCCGCCGAACATATAGCGCATCTTGGCCGCCTGGTTAACGAGCTGGTCCATGCCGACTGTCAGGAAGTCGTTGAACATGAGCTCGGCTATCGGGCGCAGGCCCGTCGCGGCGGAACCGACGGCGGAGCCGATGATGGCGCCCTCGGATATTGGGGTGTCGCGCACGCGCTCGGGCCCGAACTCGTCGAACATTCCGGCGCTAACGCCGAAGCAGCCGCCGAACGCGCCGACGTCCTCACCAAAGAGGATAACTGTGGGGTCCTCGCGCATCCGGATGTTCATAGCCTCGCGGATGGCTTCACCGTAAGTCATCATACTCATCTTACGCGCACCTCCTCAACGATATCGGAATAAACATCCGTTACGACGCTCTCATCCGGCGCGAACGGCTGGGCGTCCGCAAACTTGATGGCGTCGTCGAGCTCGCCGGCGACCTTCTTGTCGACCGCGTCGATCTCTTCCTGGGTCATGATGCCGTTTTCAACAAGGAACTTGGCGTAGCGCGGCATCGGGTCCTTGGCCATCCATGCGGCCTGCTCCTCTTTGGGCTTGTAGGTTCCGGGGTCGCCCTCGAAGTGGCCGTGCTGGCGGTAGGTCTTGCACTCTATGAGTGTCGGGCCCTTGCCTGCGCGGGCGCGGGCCACGGCCTCGGCCGCGGCTTCGTAAACCGCCATGGGATCGTTGCCGTCCACGGAGACGCCGGGGATGTTGTAAGCCGCCGCGCGGTCGGAGATGTCCTTTATCGCCTGGTGGCGGTCCTGGCTCATCGAGATGCCGTAGTGGTTGTTCTCGCACACGAAAACGACCGGCAGCTTCCAGATGGAGGCGAGGTTGAGGGACTCATGGAAGGTGCTCTGATTGGTGGAGCCGTCGCCAAAGAAGCAGGTGCAGACCTGATCGGTCTTGCGGATCTTGATCGACAGTCCCGCGCCGCAGGCGATGGGCTGGCCCGCGCCGACTATGCCGTTGGCGCCGAGAATGCCCTTATCCCTGTCCGCGATGTGCATGGAGCCGCCCTTGCCCTTGCAGTAGCCGGTGTAGCGTCCGAAGAGCTCGGCCATCATCAGGTTGATGTCGCCGCCCTTGGCGACGATGTGGCCGTGGCCGCGGTGGGTGCTGGTGATGTAGTCATCGTCCCGCAGGCACTCGCAGACCGCCGGGGCTATGGCCTCCTCACCGAGGTAGAGGTGAGCGAAGCCGTAGATCTTGCCCTCTGCGAACAGCCGGGCAGCAGCCGACTCGAAGTCGCGTATGCGGCGCATGCGGAGATAGATGTCTTTCATCTGTTCTTTTGTTGCTGACATTAAATGACCTCCTTATAGTAATATTTGGATCACAATGTATTTTCAGTCCCCGTCCTCACGGGAACGGAAAAGCTGCTTAATCGCGGATATAGACCTCAAGCGCGGCTATCGCGGCCTCGATGCTCTTGTCGCAGTCGCCGAAGTCCCTTATGCACAGCCCGTCCACCACGAGCCCGCCCGGAACGGCCGTCACCTCCACCGTGCCCACCGGCAGCATCTGAGCCACGGCCGCGGCGTCCACCTCCTCCGGTCTCGAGACGGCCACGGTGCATTTGATGAACACACGGCGCTTGAAATCGGCCTCGGCTATGCCCAGCACATCCTCAAGCCCGCACAGACAGCTCCTTGAAACCGCGTCCTTCACGGCCTTCTTCGCGGCCTTGGTCACGTCCTGACCGTGAAAATCCGTGCCCATGCCGAATTCGACTATGTATTTCTTCATGCTTTGCCGCTCCTTTTTGTCTCAATACCTGATACCGGAACAACGATATTATAACTCCGCCGCAAAATAATCTCAATAGTTTGCCTGGAATTCTCATTTTTTCGGAGCTTTTCATATTTAGCGACATTCTTTTGGAGCAAGTCGCCCAATTCTGGTGAAAAAAATATCAAAAAATTATGAGACGTTTATGAGCACGTCTCATAATTTGAGAATGATATTAAGATTGTCTCACTCAGAATTGAGATTGAGATTTCTCAACACTTTTTGGGTTTATGTCGTATTTCCTGAACCGGCGATACAGGGTCGCGCGGCTGACGCCGAGCTTCTCCGCCGCCGCCTCCACATCTCCGCAGCAGACCGCGAGCGCGGAGAGTATCTCCCCCGCCTCGCCGAGAGGCTCGGCTGGAGCATCGGCGTCGTAGTCCGCGGTGCGCTCAACGGCGAAGCGCAGGCACTCGGCGTCAAGCTGCCCGTTTGTGGAGGAATAGAAGGCGCGCTCGATGCCGTTTTGAAGCTCGCGCACGTTGCCGGGCCAGTCGTATTCCATGAGTCCTGCCTTGAACTCCGGCGACATGGTCTTGGTCATCTCCGGGTGGAGGGCGTTGAGCTTGGCGAGAAAATGCTCGGCTGTAATGGCGACGTCGCCCGGGCGGAAACGCAGCGCCGGAATGTCGAGCCGCAGGACGTTGAGCCGGAAGTAAAGATCCTGACGGAAGCTGCCGTTTGCGGCGCAGCGATCGAGCCTGCGGTTGGTGGCGGCAATGATGCGGATGTTCAGCGCGATCTCCTGACCGCCGCCGAGACGGGTGATGCCGTGGGTCTCCACCGCGCGCAGCAGCTTGGACTGGAAGTCCAGCGGCAGCTCGCTGATCTCGTCGAGGAACAGCGTGCCGTTGTTCGCGAGCTCGAAGCGCCCGGGGTTGCCCTCGGTCGCCGCTCCGACAAAGGCGCCGGCCTCATAGCCGAACATCTCCGATTCGAGCAGATCGCGGGGGATAGAGGCGCAGTTGATGGCGACGAACGGGCCGTCGGCTCTCGCCCCGGCGTTGTGGATTGCCTGGGCAAAGAGCTCCTTGCCCGTGCCGGACTCGCCCTGAATGAGGACGTTGCCGTCGTATCGGGAATATTTCTGCGCGAGAGCGACGGTCTTTTTCATCTCCGGGTCGCCGGTGAAAATGTCGTCAAAGGTGAAGATCGCCCGGTTGCCGGAGACCTTGTTTACCGAATCGATCAGGTGCTTCTGCTTTTTCAGCGCCACGGTTAGCGTTTTCTCGCCGTAGTCGGCCGAGAAGTATATGGAAGCGCTGCAGTGCACCGTGCCGGCGGTGGTCTGCACTCTGACGTCGTTGGCGAAATACTTTGAGCCGTCGCGCCACCTGTGCGCCGCCCAGTCCACGTCGGGCATGACGAGGCGGAAGTCCGCCGCGCCGAGCTCCTTGAGCGGGGCGCCGAGCAGCTTCTCCGCGGCGGTGTTGATCCAGACGGGGCGGTATTCCGGGCTGAGCAGCACCATCGCCTCCGAGCTGCTCTCGAGCGCGGAGCGGAGCATCTCCGCCGAGCGCAGGATGGAGAGCTTGCCCTCGATGCCGTAGACGGCCGTGAGCACGAGGCCGAGCGTGTGCTCATGCGCCTCGTCGGCCTTGCCGGACATATTGATGCAGCCGATGACCTCGCCGTTTGCGCCGTGTATCGGAGCCGCGGAGCAGGTCCAGACGTGGTGGGTGCGGCAGAAGTGCTCGGGCCCCGCCATCTGTATCGGCGTGTCGCAGTCGAGCGCGACGCTGATGGCGTTGGTGCCGACCGTGAGATTTGACCAGAGCGCGCCCTGCACGAAGTTGAGCTCATGGGTGCGGCTGATGGATTCCCTGTCGCCTATCGATTCGAGGATATAACCCACGCTGTCTGTGAGCACGAGCTGGAAATGTGTCCGCTGGACGATCTCAAACACGCTCTCCATCACGGGCAGGGCGGTGTCGATGAGCGTCTTGTTCTCGGCGAGAATGGACTGATACAGCGCGTCGTCCACCACCGTGCCCTTGCCGGCGTTGGGGTTTACGCCCGCGGCCTTGCACCTGCGCCAGCCCTCCGCCACCTCCGGCTTCACGCGGGGATCGAGCTTGTCCTCATAGATGTACTCCGCCCATATCTCGGTCAGCGTTTCTAAGTCCAGATTTCCAACAGCCATTGGGACGCCTCCTAAAACATTGTGTCGAGTATATTGTCAAGCGTGATCGCGCCGAACATCGGCGCAAGCTCAAGCGGCGCGAGAGCCGCGGAGACGGCCTCGCGCGTGAGCGCGGCGCCCTTGAGCGCCTCGCACGCCGGTGCGTTCTCCGCGAGCGCCATGAAGTCGCCCCGGAAGGCGATCTCCTCGATGTGTCCGGCCTTCGCGCGGTATTCCACGCGGAGCGTGCCGCCATCCCAGCGGCGGGAATTGCTGAAATCGTACTGCGGCGAGCGGCCATAAACCCAGTCCCATGAGCGATATTTCTCATCTGCGGCGCGCCGGATCCCGGCCAGCTCGCTTTCCGCAAGCTCCCGCCGCTCAAGCCCGTCCGCCGCGAGCTCGCGCAGCAGGCGGGAGCGAAATTCGCTCATGTCCATATCCACCGGCAGCGCGGCGCGGATGTTCCCGATGCGGCTGCGGACGCTTTTGGCGCTCTTGGAGGCGAACTTGCCGGGATCGACGTGCAGCGCGCCGGCGACCATCACGGGGTCGGAGTCGAACAGCAGCGTGCCGTGGTGGAGTATGCGCCCGTGCGCTATCCTCTGCGCCACGCCCGAGACCTTGCGGCCGTCCACCGTGACGTCGTTGCGCCCGCTGGTCTCCGCGCGGACGCCCATGGTCGCGAGCGCGCGGCAGACGGGCTCCGTGAAGCGCGCGATGGTCAGCTCCTCCGGCGCGCCGAGGTCGGTGATGAACGAGTAGTTGAGATTGCCCAGATCGTGATACACCGCGCCGCCGCCCGTCATGCGCCGCACTACCGTGACGTTGTGCTCGCGCACAAAATCGGGGTCGATCTCCTCGGCGGCGTTCTGGTTGAGCCCCAC
>CAYNMN010000054.1:0-2241 GCA_964398305.1 uncultured Oscillospiraceae bacterium | reverse complement strand
GCTCGCGCACAAAATCGGGGTCGATCTCCTCGGCGGCGTTCTGGTTGAGCCCCACAACCACGGTGTTGGCATTCTGCCAAAGCATCAGCCAGTCGCCCTGCGTCCTGTTTTCGAGAACATATTCTTCAAAGGCGAGATTGTAGCAGGGGTCGGTGGATCCTGTCTCAAGATAATTCAATGAAATTCTCTCCCGATGCGAATAATTCGATTATTATTGAGACAGTATAACCCCTTCGGCACATAAAAGCAAGCTTCCGTCTCACAATTGCGAGTCGAAAGCTGTCAGACCGGTGAAAAAGACGCGCCGACGTGGGAAAACAGAGGCGCGGGGGTGCGCGAGGGGGAAAGGCCCCGCTCGCAATCAAATCAACCGCCATCAACAAGCTCGCGGAGCAAGCTTGTTGAGCAGAGCATCATTTTGCCCGAAGGCAAAATGATTGGCGGGCAAGCTTTCGTCTCACAATTGCGAGACGAAAGCTGTCAGACCGGCGAAAAAGACGCGCCAAATAAAGCACAGGCGCCGCAAAAGCTTTGCGGCGCCTGTGCTTCTAATTCCCGTTCGGGAGCCTTATTTTGCGTAGATGCGTCCCACCGCCCAGTTGGAGAAACGGCGCGGCAGCAGCTTGGCGGCGACGGCGGCGCATTTATAGGCGAAGCCGAGCGCCACGACGGGCTTGCTCCTCTTCTTGAGCGCGATCCTCGCGACAAAGGCGCCGGCGGCGGCGGGCGTCATGCCCGTGCGCTCGTCGTGCTCCATCACGGCTACGCTGCGCTCGATGCGGCCGGAATAGACGCCGCCGGCGTCCGCGCACTTCTCGCGCGCGTCGGTGAAGCCGGAGGCGATGTCGCCGGGCATCACGGCGCAGAGGCTGACGCCGAAGGGGCGCACCTCGTTTTGAACGGCGAGGACATAGGCGAGTATCGCCGCCTTGGAGACGCTATACCAGAGCTGGAAGGGTATGGGCAGAATACCGGCGATCGATGACATGCAGACGATTCTGCCCGCCCCCTGCGCGCGCATGGAGGGCAGCACGGCCTTGATGGCGGCGTCCGTGCCGAAAAGGTTCAGCTCGAGCTGGGCGTGCGCCTGAGCCGAGGGCGTGAGCTCCGCCGCGCCGGATATGCCGAAGCCCGCGTTGCACACGAGAATGTCTATGCGCCCCTCGCGCTCGAGCACCTGAGCGACCGCCGCGCGCACCTGCGTCTCGTCGGTCATGTCGGCGGTGATGTGGGACACGCCCTCGCAGGGCTTATCGTGTCTTGAAAGCTCATATACTCTGCAGCCGGCGTCTCTGAGCGCCCCGGCCGTGCAGCGGCCTATGCCGCCGCTCCCGCCGGTGACTATCGCGACCCTGCTCATACGCCGTCACCGATGAGCACGTCGCGCAGGATGTCCATGGCCTCGTCGAGCAGCGCCTCGGTGTGCGTGGCCATATAGCTCGTGCGCAGCAGACACTCGTTCGGCTCCGTGGCCGGCGGCAGCACGGGATTGACATACACGCCCGCGTCGAACAGGGCATTCGCCTTGGAGAGCGTATTTTCAACGTCCCATGTGTATATGGGGATAATCGGCGTTTCCGACTCGCGGATCTTCAGTCCGCGCGCCTTGAGTCCGGCTCTGGCATAGGCCGCAAGAGAGAGCAGGCGCTTCGGCAGCTCGGGGTGCGCCTCCAGCTTGCGCAGCGCGGCGAGAGCCGCGGCGCAGGCCGCCGGCGGAATGGAGGCGGAGAAGATGAAGGGCCGCGAATTGTGCCGCACATAGTCGCACACGCACTCGTTCGCCGCCATGTATCCGCCCAGCGACGCCAGCGATTTGGAGAAGGTGCCCATTATTATGTCAACCTTATCCTCGAGCCCGTAATAGCTCGCGGTGCCGCGGCCGCCCTCGCCTATAACGCCGAGACCGGGGGCGTCGTCCACCATCACCCGCGCGCCGTATTTCTCGGCGAGCACGACGATCTCCGGCAGCCTGGCAATGTCCCCGCCCATGGAAAACACGCCGTCGGTCACAATCAGACTGCCGGCCTTCTCCGGCACGAGCTTGAGATGGTTTTCGAGATCCTCCATGTCGTTGTGGCGGTATCTGACCATCTTGCCGTAGGAGAGCTTGCAGCCGTCGTAGATCGAGGCGTGGTTTTCGCGGTCGCAGATAACATAGTCTCCGCGCCCGACGATGGCGGAGATGATGCCGAGGTTGGACTGGAAGCCGGTGGAAAACGTGACGGCGCCCTCCTTATGCAC
>CAYNMN010000053.1:0-12769 GCA_964398305.1 uncultured Oscillospiraceae bacterium | reverse complement strand
ATGGCCGCGCCGGAGCGCTGGATGGCGTCGAGTATCGTAGCGTGATAGCGGCGGAACTCCTCGGCGTCGGACATTTTGGTGATGAAGATGAAATAGAGGTTCGCGCCCTGCGGATAGCAGTGGGACATATGCGTAGTGACTATGGTATTGGGCAGCGCGTGGCAGACCTCGCGCACGTCGCGGTGCACCTGCGCCATGTTCGACCAGTTCACCGTGCACTCGAGCGTGTCGGTGGTCACGCCGAAGTCCATTAGCGTGTCGCGCAGGTAGGGATCGTTGAAGCGCCCCTTCTCCCAGCTCTTGCAGACATAGCCCGTGAGACTCATGCCGCCGTAGCGCCGCGCTATGCGCGCGATGTTCCTTGCGACGTTCGCCGAAAAGCCCTTTTCGCCGTCCGTGAAGCCGAGGAACAGGCAGCGCTCCATGTCCTTGAAGCCGCGGGCCTCGAGCAGCGTCTTGAGAGGGGTGTCGTCCACGTTATAGAGGTGGAGCATCAGACTTGTCTCCTCCGGGTCGGAAAGCCGGAACACCGAGGAGTTGCCGCACTCGCACTGCATCATCTCGCGCGCGGCGTCCATGGCGGTCGGCCAGTCGCGGAAGATAAAGGAGAAGCGCCTGCGGTTTTCCGGCATATGGCGGAACACGCGCAGAGTGACCTCCGTGAGCACGCCGAAGGCGCCCTCGCCGCCCATCATGAGCTGGTTGAGATTTGGGCCGGTGGCCTCGCGGGGGTAGCGGCTGGTCTGAAGGACGCCGACGGGCGTGGCGTAGCGCTGGGAGGCGACGATGTCGGTGATGCAGCCGTAGTAGGTGCTGTTCTGCCCCGCTCCGCGCGTGACCACCCAGCCGCCTACGCTCGAATACTCAAAGCTCTGCGGGAAGTGGCCGCAGGTGTAGGCGCGCTTTGCGCCGAAGCGCGCGGGCGCGTCGTTCAGGGCGGCCTCGAGCTGCGGGCCGGACATTCCGGCCTGCACGGTGATGGTCTGGTCGATCTCGTTGAAGGCGAGCACCTTATTGAAGCGCCTGCGCATATCCAGCGATACGCCGCCGCGAGTCGGCTCCACGCCGCGTGTGACGGAGCTGCCGCCGCCGTAGACGGTCAGCGGTATTTTGTGCTCCACGCTCCATGCCACGAGCTTTTCCACCTGCTCGGTCGTGTCGGGATAGACGACGGCGTCGGGCAGGCTGTCTATCTGTCTCGCGCGCAGGCGCAGCGCGTCGTAGCCGGTCTTGCCGTAGGCGACGGAAAGGCGGTCATAGTCCTGCGTGGAGACCCAGCCGCCGCCGACGATGGCGCGCAGCTCGTTCAGGCGTTCGTCCGATAGACGGCAGGGGGAGTCGAGCTTCACCTCGTCCTCGCCCACGTCGCCGGTGTAGTGGTCGAAGTCGGCGTCCGTCATGCCGAACTTCTCCTTCATGAGCTTGTAAAGGCTCTCCTTGGGGTACTTGACGAAATTCGGGTCGCCCCAGCGGAAGATGGAGCGGTAGCTCCTCTCCGGCGCGGCGGTCTTTATCCACTTGGGCTCGAAGCCCTCATAAGGCTTTGTGCTCATTTCTTCAGCTCCTTTTTGTCAGCTTGCGCAGCTTTTTATAGAACGGGTCGAGCTTGGAGTACAGCGGCTTATAGGCGTCGTCAAAGAGCTGCTGATAGAGCCTGTGCTCCTTCTCGTTCGGCGGGAAGGTGTCCTTCACGCGCACCATGCTTGCAATGGCCTCCTCAAAGGAGGAGAACACGCCCTGCGCCACGAAGGCGACCATGGACGCGCCCAGACCCGTGGCCTCGTGGGTCTGTATCCTGTGCACGGGCAGGCCGAACATATTGGCGGTTATCTGGCAGATCTCAGGGCTCTGCGCGCCGCCGCCGGCGACGTAGAGATCGGTTATCTTATGGTCGGAGCGCTTTTCCATCGTGAGCATACCCTCGTAGAGCGCAAAGTTGATGCCCTCGATTATCGAGCGGTAGAGATGCTCGCGGGTGTGTACGTCGGAAAAGCCGATGATCGCGCCGCGCGCCGAGGGGTTAACCACTCCGGGCGACCAGTAGGGCTGGAGAATGAGCCCGTCGCAGCCGGGGGGTATTTCATACAGGTGCTCGTTGAGGAGCTGCTCCACGCTCTTACCGGTGCGCGCGGCCTCGTCGCGCTCGTTGCGGGCAAACTCGCGGATGAACCACGAGAGCAGCCAGTAGCCGCGGTATATCTGTATCTCCGGGTTGAAGCGTCCGGTGACGACGGCGGGGTAGGCCGGCATGAACTGCTGCGGCTCGAAGTATTCGCCTGTCATGAACTGTATAGTGGCCGACGAGCCGAAGGAGATCGCCGCCTGGTTTTTGTTCCAGACCGAGAGCCCCAGAGTTTCGCAGCCCTTGTCCGAGCCCGTGGCGATAAGCGGCAGTCCGGCGGGGACGCCCGTGAGCGACGAGGCCTCGTGGGTGATGTGGCCTATCACCGACCCGGAGGGGACGAGGTCGCAGAGCTTGTCCGTCTGGATGTCAAATATCGGGCGGGTGAGCGCGCCGGGCGACTGCCAGACGCACTTTTTCGTGTCGAACGGGACGTGGCCTATCATGTTGGCGGGCGTGTCCGCGAGGACGCCGGTGAGCCTGTAATTGAGGTAGGTGGGCAGCATGACGAATTTTTTCGTCTGCGCCCAGATCTCCGGCTCGTTGCGCATTATCCAGTTGCATACCGAGGCGTTGTACTGCATCACCGCCGCGGCCTCCATGCCCACTACTCTGAGCGGCAGCGAGGTCTTGGCGGAGAAGGGCGCGCTGTCGCCCACCTCGCGCTTGTCGAGCCACACCACCGTGTCGCGCACGGGCCGGAGATCCTCGCCGAGACAGATCGCGGTGTCGCGGATGGCGGTCACGGTCACGGCGATAACGCCCTCGAAGCCGCCGGGCTTTTTGCCGAGCTCCTGCGCCGCCTCGCAGAGCTTGCCGAAGTAGAAGCCCTTCTCCTGCTCCGCCCAGCCGGGGTGGCGGGAAAAGTACGGCTTTTCATAGCGCTTCTGCACAAAGCGCACGATCTCCCCGTCCGGGGAAACGAGCATCGCCCTCAGACTCTGGGTGCCGACGTCAAAGGTCAGTATCAGCGGCTGGGACATATTCCTCTCTCCTCCGTTCTCTCTCTTTTTCTCTTTTGCGGTTATATCATTATCGGATATGAGCTCGCCCGTGGCTATCAGATCTACGCCGAGACCCAGAAGATCGCGCGCTATCACGCCGCCGCGCTCCACGGGCCGGGTCAAAAGCACCTCTGAAACAGCGCGCAGCGCGTCAGCGACGCGCTCCCTGGGTATCTCGCCCGAGAGCCGCACCGGCAGCACCGGCGTCTGCGGGAAGGCGGTTCGCACCGTGGAGGTCACCGTGCGCATGGGCGCCGTCACCTCGGAGTAGGCGAAGGCCGCGCCGCGCTTGCATTTATTTCCGGTGATACCCTCTTTTTGCGCCCTCCCGTTCGTATACTCTATATGTAAATGACAGCCGTTCGGGCAGACAATACATACGAGATCGGTTATCGGTTCGCTCATTTTCTCCGCCTCCCCGCCGCATATTCCGCCGCCGCCGCGCCGGCCTTCTCGCCGCTCTCGCTCACGAAGTCCACGAGATTGAATATGTGCAGCGCGTTGCCGCACGAGAACACCCCCGGCACGCCGGTCATCTGTCTGTCGTCCACCTTCGGACCGCCGGTCTCCCTGTCGATCGGAGCGCCGAGGGATTCCGCCATCTCGTTTTCCGGTATGAGCCCCACGGAGATTATCAGCGCGTCGCAGTCGAGCCGCCGCTCCGTCCCGGGGACGGGGCGCATATCGTCGTCCACCTGCGCGACCTCCACGCCCTCAAGCCGCTCCGCGCCGAAAACGCGCGTAACGGTGTGGCGCAGATGCAGCGGTATGCCAAAATCCGTCAGACACTGATAGATATTGCGCTGCAGCCCGGAGGGCTCCGCCTTGGCCTCGTAGACGCCCAGCACCTCCGCGCCCTCGAGCGTGAGCCGCCGCGCCATTATCAGCCCCACGTCCCCGCTGCCGAGTATCACGCAGCGGCGCGTCGGCATTATGCCGGAGAGGTTGACGAGATGCTGCGCCGTCCCGGCCGTGAACACGCCCGCCGGGCGCGTGCCGTGGATGGACACCTGCTTCGCCGTGCGCTCGCGGCAGCCGGTGGCGAGCACCAGCGCGAGCGCGTCGATGTCCTCCATGCCGGCCGAGGACGAGACCGTCACGGTGAAGCAGGAGGTGCGGCGCTCAATGTGAGTAACGAAGGACGAGAGGCGGACGGCTATGCCCTCCGCGGCGACCTCCGCTATGAAGCGCCCGGAATATTCCGGCCCCGTGAGCCTCTCGCCGAAGCGCTCAAGCCCGAAGCCGTCGTGGATGCACTGCTTGAGCATCCCGCCGAGCCGCGCCTCGCGCTCGATGAGCAGCGTCCTCGCCCCGGCCCTGTGCGAGGCGAGAGCGGCGGCGAGTCCCGCCGGGCCTCCGCCGATTATCACAACGTCGTATGCGCTCATTTCGCCGCCTCCTTCGTGTTCCCGAAGGCTATGAACGCCCGCTCGCCGCTCTTTTTCACGTCGGAAGCGCGGACGCCCTCGTGAGAGGCGATAACGTCCATTACGAGCGGGGAGCAGAAGCCGCCCTGACAGCGGCCCATGCCGGGTCTCACGCGGCGCTTCACGCCGTCGAGCGTCGGGACGCTGATGGGGGAGTCGAGCGCGTCGATTATCTCGCCCCGGCTTATCTCCTCGCAGCGGCAGATTATCACGCCGTAGTCGGGGTTTTCGCGTATAAGCGCCTCGCGCTTTGCCCTCGGCAGCTTCCGCACGGCGGGAATGCCCCTGCGCCTTGGGTCGAAGTCGGCGTTGGGCTCTATGGGGCGCTCCTTCGCGAGCATCGCTCTGGCCATATCCGCAACGTCGGAGGCGAAGGCGGGCGCGGCGGTGATGCCGGGGCTCTGTATGCCGGCGCAGTGCACTATATTATATGTATGCCGTCCCGGCTCGAGGATGAAGTCCTCCTCAAAGGTGCAGGCGCGCACGCCGGTGAAATAGGTGATGATATCCTTCTCGGAGAGCCTGGGCATGGTCTTGCGCTGCTTGGCGAACACCTTTTCGATGCTCTCGCGCGAGGTGGCGAAGTCCTCCTTATAGGGCGTCTCCACAGCGTCGGGCCCGATGAGCAGGTTGCCGTCCACCGTGTGGAGTATGCCGCCGCCCTTGGTGTGGCCCGGACTTTGGCGCAGGAGCTTTATCGAGGCTATCGAGCGCAGGTACGCGCCGGCCTTGCGGTCGAGTATCGTGTTCGTGCCGCGCCGGGGGTGGATGGAGAAAAACCTGTCCTCCGCCATGCGCGCCACGTCCTCGGCGAATGCTCCGGCGGCGTTGATGACGACGCGCGGGTGCAGCGTGCCGCGGTTTGTGGTCACGGAGACTATGCGCCCGTTTTTGACCTCCATGCCGGTGACGGCCGTGCCGAGCGAGACGCGCGCGCCGTTATGCACGGCGTTCTCCGCGAGCGCTATGGTCAAAGCGTAGGGACAGACGCAGCCGGCGTCGCTGTTGTAGAGCGCGAAGGCGAAGAGGCGCGACATTTTCGGCTCGGCCTTACGCAGCGCCTTTTTTGAGATGATGCGCGTGTCCTTCACGCCGATGGCCCGTCTCTGCGCCGCGAAGAGCTCCGCGAGCGGCCTCGCCCAGGCGTCCGTAAAGCCGACATACTGGCCGCAGCGGTCAAACGGCACGTCGAGCTCCCGGCATAGCGAGTCCATCATCGCGTTGCCCTTCAGGACATAGCGGTGCTTCAGCGAGCCAGCGCCGAGATCGACGCCGGGATGTATCTCCCCGTCGTTGCGGCTGCTCGCGTGCATGGCGAGATCGGCCTCCTTGTCCGCGAGCAGCACGTCGAGCTTTGAGCGCGTCAGCTCGCGCGCTATCGCCGCGCCGGAGATGCCGCCGCCGATGATGAGCACGTCCGGGCACTGGCCGTCAAGCGTGTTGTCCGCGACCGGCGGCACCCTCGTCTCGGGCAGCTCCAGCCCCGGTATCTCGATGTCGTTCACCACATGGACGGCGCCGTGCGGCTTTGCCGCCATGTAGCAGGCGGCGACTGCGCTCTCCCAGTCCGGCAGAGTGCCGGAAAGTCTCAGCGCCCCGCCGCGCAGCTCGGCGCGCACCGCGCCGGAAAAAGCCCGGTCAAGTTTTTTCTGAATGATCCGGACATTCACGTTATCTCCCCCATATCTGACAAATAATCGTAAATGCTATTTTAACATATTACGCCGAAAAAAGCACCCCCGTTTCGACAATGTTGACGTATGGGACGCCCTCATGGGCTGGAAAAATATAGGGAAAACTTTTGTATTATTTTTGTTACTTAATCCTGCTTTAAAGTTTGGGGTGTAAAACAGAGGTAAATTAAGGATGAAGCCCGGGTGAACGGACACATGAAAAGAGAACTTTTTTCACAAAAACTCTTTTTTTGCTCCAGATGTAACCAAGATGTAACCTCGGGGGGTTATCCTTGAAATCACAGAGCGGCCCAGCCGCTTGTCTGGAGGAACCTACCTTGACGTACACCAGATTCACCCCTACAGGACAACGGGTCTGCGTGATCAAAGTGTATTCTTACGAAAACCAGAATCCCTGCGGCGTCGTCGAAAACCCGAGCCTCGACGTCCCCCAGGCCTTCGGAAGTCTGACGGAGCTGCTGCTCCTGATGGAAAGCGTGTTTGACAGCATCGGGAACCCGCAGCGCTCGATGGAGTCCCGGGGCATTCCCGGACAGCTCAGAGCCATGCCGGTCACCGCGAACAGGAGCTGGGCGGGAGAGCCCGCCGCCACCTTCACCGTGGACGTGATGTTCAGACACAACGCCTCCTGGCAGGGAAGCTTTGTCTGGGCGGAAAAGAAAAAGGACACAACCTTCCGCAGCGCGCTTGAGTTCATCGCCATCCTCGACGGAGCGCTCGATTCGGCCGCGATCGCGGCCGTGTCCTGAAGAGCGGAGCCATCCGCGTTTCCGGAAGGGTGATGCGAGGCGGGGCACATTTAATCAGAGCCAAAAAATTTCAGATATTTCAGCACAGAACACACCAACCACAATCCCGTGAGGGGCGGGAAAGGAAATCATGTAAACGGCAAAACCGGGGAAACCCGGCGACGCAAAGCCAGAGACTAAGGCGGCTGACATCCAGTCAGATTGCTATGTTCGGCCGGCTGCCAAGGATTTCGTAGCTTCTTGTGATTTCACACATTGAAAGGGGAACGAAATCATGGCAAAGTTCAAGAGATTCATGTGTCTGTTTCTGGCGGTAGTATTTGTGGCGGCGCTGCTCCCGATGGGAGTTCTCGCGGCGGGCACAGGCACCGGAGAGGGCACGAGCACCAGCAACTCTGAGTCCTTCAGCAAGCTGGTAAACACCGTTATGAGTCTGTTCGGCTCGGACGGCAACACCACGAACGATACTCTCGACGGGCTGAACAGCGCTGTTGAGGAGATCAAGAACAACGAGAATCTCGGCACCGTGGCCGAGGGCATGACCCAGGTAATCGAGGGCGCCGGCGGTCTCATCGGCGGCGACGACGACGCTGAGGTCTCCTTCGATTCGGTCACCGGAAAGATAGTGGAAGCGCTCACCGGCGGAGACGTCTCCATCGGCGACACTGCGATCGGCGGCGAGGTTATAAGCGGCGCCACCGGCGCGATTGCCGACGCCGTTAAAAGCGGCGATATCGGCGGCGCTCTCACCGATGCGCTCACCGGCGCGGTTTCGAGCGGCAAGCTTGAGGAGCTGCTCTCCGGCAGCGGTCTGATCGACGGCTCCGTCACGGAGAACGTCGGCGCGATAATCAAGGCTCTGCCCCAGAACGAGGCGGTGCAGGCGATAATCGGCGCGCTGACCAACAAGAGCGCCGCGAGCGAGACCGAGACCGTCGCTCTGATGAGCGCGGCCGGCGCGATTGCCGATCCCGAGACAGGCTACATAGCCGACGAGAGCCTTGGCTACGGCATCTCTCTTACGAGCCTTCAGTCCTATGCCTCCGCCGGCGCGTTCAGCTCCGACGAGGTCAATTCCCTCATCGCCGCCGCTTCCGGCGGGGCGATAGCCTTCCTGCCCGCGCTCGTGCTGATACTCGGCGCGGCCGGCGTGGACGAATTCGACGAGATCTATGACGCTCTCGACGACGAGATCATCGACGAGATATTCGACGAGGCGAACATAGACGATCCCGACGCCCTTGTGAGCGCGATCAGCGCGGCTCTCAACGGCAACTTCTCCTGGTGCGACATTTTTGACAAGATCGGTGACTGCGGCTTTGAGTTCGACACCGCCAAAATAGAGACGCTGATCGCGAAGATCAAGAACAGCGGCTGCGACATCGACGTCGGCGATCTGATAGCCGGACTTGTCGACAAGGACTTCGACATTGACGCCATCAAGAATATACTCGCCGACCTCAAGATCGACATCGGCGGCGACTGCGACATCAGCGCTATTATCACCGAGCTTATTGGCAACTGCGATTGCATTGAGAAGGTCATTGACTTCCTCACAGGCCTCGGCGGCAAATTCGATATCAAAGCGGTATTCGAGTGGCTGCTCAGTCTCAAGGGCGACACCGGCTGCGACTGGAGCAATCTTATCGAGTGGCTCAAGACCGTCATGGGACAGTTCAACTTCGACTTCAACACGCTCTATCAGTGGATCGAGAAGTTCAAGGCCCTGTTCGGAAAGTTCGACTTTGACGCCTTCATCAAGTGGCTCATCAGCATGATCGCCGGCGTTATCGACCCCAGCAAGGATCCCTCTATCACCGACCCGAGCACTCCGCTCGATCCCGGCGTAACCATCCCGAACGACCCCACAGCTCTGAGCCCGACGACCGGGGACGAGAGCAGTATGCTCATCAATCTTGCCCTGCTCGCCCTCGCGCTCCTGAGCGCCGGCGGCCTTGCCCTCCTGCTGCGCAACAAGAAAACGGCAGCGGTGGAGATGGTTGAGACAGCGGCGTCCACCGACCGCGAGTCCACAGACAGCGTCGCCTCCCTGCGCGCCTTCGGCGGCCGCAGAAAGGCTCGCTGAAAGTAAACAGCATTAAAAATCACGGAGACCCTTTCGGGCCTCCGTGATTTTTATTTCGTCGGCAAAGCCGCAGGCTTTGTCGACGAGATGGCTTGCGCTCCGCTTTCGCACTCGCTATGCTCGCACAACGCTCCGCGAGATGTGTTTTCGTTCACGTACACGCCGCTCCGAAAACGGATTAAATTTTATTCCGCGCTACCGAGCGCGGAACTCTGCGAGGCTTTTCTATGACATATAATTCGCGGAGCGAAGGGCAGCTTATATGTTAAAAGAGCCCATGGGCTTCTTTATCATAACAGAAACCGCGGAGACCCTTTCGGGCCTCCGTGATTTTTATTTCGTCGGCAAAGCCGCAGGCTTTGTCGACGAGATGGCTTACGCTCCGCTTTCGCCGCGTCAGAAGAAGCCCTTATGCTCCAAGGCTCCCGCGGTCGCCTTCTCCGCAACGGGCTCCTTCTTCCTTTTCCCACAAAGCTACAGCTTTGTGGGAGCCCTGTTCGCCATCGGCGATCATTTTTCGGGGGTGTCGCTCTCGTCCTCGGCGGGGAGCTGCGCCTTGAGCGCCTTTTTGCGCTTTGCGCCGCGCACGATGAGAATGACGACGACGGCGATAACGCCGAGCAGCACGAGCGCCGGGAGCGCCGCGACGAGGAACATCAGCACGTTCTTCAGGAAGCGCCACACGGAGTTGAGCGAATCCTTGAGATTCTGTCCCATCTCCTGCCAGTAGGTCAGCCCAGCGCCCTGCGCGGTGGTGATCTCCTTGACCTCGGTGAGCGATAGGCTCAGAGTGGAGTAATTCACCTGCGCGTCGTAGAGCTTCATGGAGGAGGTAAGGGACTCAATGTTGTAGCGCACGTCGGTGAGCCTGTCCTCGATGGAGAGCATATCCTCCACGGTCGTGGCCTTCGAGAGCATATCGGTCAGGCGGTCGTACTCTATCTGATAGGCCTCAAGACGGGACTGCGTATCGTAGTACTGGGTGGTGATATTCTCGGCGTTGCTGTTTTGATAGGTCACGTTGCCTATGTCTGCGAGCGAGCCGGTGGCGGCGGTGAATTTGTCGGACGGCACGCGGATGGTGTAGCTCGCGCTGCGGTAGTCGCGTCCGGAGTAGTAGTTGCTGCCCGTGACGCTTGAGTTCTCGATGAATCCGCCGACGGAGGCGATGAGGCGGTCGACGGCGAGGAGCGAGGCGTCGAAGTCGGTGGTCTCGATCTCGGCGTAGGCGTTGTAGATGATCTTCTCGGCGCTGATGGAGACGTCGGTCGCCGTAGCCGAGCCGGAGCCGGACTGGGCGGTGACGGGGGTCTCCGGCTCGGGCATGGCGCCGGAGGAATAGCCGGCGTCGGCGCTCCAGTTGGTGTCGCCGTCGGCGTAATAGTTCTCCTTGGCGACCATTTCATTGGTCGCAGTGCTGCCGCAGCCGGAGAGCGCGAGGACGAGGATGAGCGCAAGAACAGTCGCAATAGTCCGCTTTTTCATAAAAAGTCCTCCGATCACATGATTTTTTTCGCTGATATCCATGTGACGGAGGATAAAACAAAAAAGTTCCTGCAAAAATAAAACGGGGGGTCAGCTCTCCATCTGCTTGCCGAGGAAGGCGGAGACGGTCTGGGCGAGCTTGAACTCCACGTCCCCCGGCGGGGTCGAGTTTTTTTCGGCGATGAACAGCACGCCGCCCATGATGTCGCCCTCGGATATGACCGGCGCGGCGACGGCGAGACAAAAGCCGCTCTCGCTGTCGGTCACGGGCACGCAGCTCCCGCCGGTCTCCTGGCGAAATACCCTGCGCGCTTCAAGGAGCTGCTCGAGCTCGGGGCTGATGCGTTTTGCGAGCAGCTCGCGCTTGGCGCCGCCGGAAATGGCTATCACGGCGTCGCGGTCGCAAACGGCGGCAATGGCGTCCGTCGACTTGTGCAGACTGTCGCATATCTGCCCTGCAAAATCCGAGAGCTCGCCGATCGGGGAATACTTCTTGAAGATGACCTCCCCGTCCTTGTCCGTGAATATCTCCAGCGGGTCGCCATTACTGATAACATTGACATCGTAGACCTTGTCCAAGCGGTTTTTGGAGGTTTGGACGATCTGGGTCTGTAAGCTGTCTGCGATGCCTGACTTAAAATTTACGGATTGCTCCTCTGCCATAGCGGCGACGGCGGTTTCCGTTTCCGCCGGCAGCGTTCCGCTTTTGAGAATCGCGTCAATATCCGCCTTGAGCTGGATTTCAATGTGATCCTCATAGACCTTGATTTTTTCAAGGATCAGCTCCAGATCGTTGCGCTCAAGCTTGGGCTTTCGGAGAATGTCCTCGAATACGTCCATGGCGGTTTTGGCGATGCGGTTCACCTGGATGATGGTGCTGCGCTTGTCCTCCGTCATGGCGATCTGGTGATTGATGCCCTCCATGCGCCGCAGGAGATCGGATTCCAGCTCGTCGTAGGTCTCCTCCAGCGTCTCCTCGTTTTCCGGGTGCTTCATACTGTCCCGAATGCGCTGACGCTTGGTGGCCTTCAGCTCCTCCTGCAAGTCAGCCAGCACTTCGGCAAGATGCTCCGCCGCCTGTTCCGTTTCCGCAATGTCCTCGTTTTCTCTCGAAAGGTCAGCGTTGAGCCGTTCCAGCATGGCGGCGGAGTTTTGCTTTACCTTCCGCACATAGGCCTTCACCAGCTCGTCCAGCTTGTCCACTCGGATGTGGTGGCTGGTGCAGCCTTTTAAACCCCGCTTGTGATATTCGCCGCAGCGGTAGGCATCCCGAATGTCCCGACGGCTCATGGCGAACATGGGGCTGCCGCAGTCCCCGCAGAAGAGAAAGCCGGAGTAGGTGTTGTCGTTGAGCTTCACGCCCCGGTAGCAGGAGGTGGTGCGCTTCTCCCGCAGGGCCCTTGTGGTGGCGAAGGTGCGGTAGTCGATGACGGCCTGATGGTGGTTTTCAAACACCAGATGGTCGCCCTCATCCCGCTTGACCTCCGAGCCGTTGATCTTTTTGCGGGTGTATTTCCCCTGCCGCAAGGTGCCGATATAGAAGTCATTGTCCAAAATCCCCTGCACCGTCACGATGGCCCACACAGGCTTTACCGCCCGCTTGCACTCCACGCCCTCTTTGGTGAGATAATTGGCGATTTTTTTATACCCCCAGCCATCGTTATAGAGGGCGAATATCTTTCGCACGATGTCCGCCTCGGTGGGGACGATCTCAAATTGCTGCTGCTTGTTTATGAGATAGCCGTAAGGCGCGGCGCAGATCCATTTGCCGTCGGCCTGCCGCCGCTTCACCACGGATTTCACTTTTTTGCTGGTATCGGTGACGGGCATTTCGTTGATGAGGAACTGGAACTGAATCTTCAGCCAGTCGTCGTCATTGGGGAAGTCGATGCCGTCGCCGATAGAGATGATGCGCACGCCGGCGTCCCGCAGGTCCTCCAACTCCACCAGCCCCCGCGAGTTGCGGCGGGAGAAGCGGGAGAAATCCTTGACGATGAGAATGTCGTATTGGCGGCTCATCAGTCCCCGGCGCATGGTCTGGTAGTTTTCCCGCTGCTCGAAGGTGTACCCCGAGCGGTCGCGATCCTCATAAAAGGTCAGCGCCGAGTCGGGGAAGTGCTGGTGCGCAAAGTCCTGAATGATGGCCTTTTGATTTTCGATGGATACATTGTCCCGGTCCAGCTCCTCGTCCACCGAGATGCG
>CAYNMN010000052.1:0-13426 GCA_964398305.1 uncultured Oscillospiraceae bacterium | reverse complement strand
GTCATAAAGCTCTGGCAGAAGCGCATGACCTCGCCGTCGCTCTTGCCCTTGGGGTTGAAGTCCGCGCCGCCCTTGCCGCCGCCCATGGGCAGCGTGGTGAGGCTGTTCTTGAGCACCTGCTCGAAGCCGAGGAATTTTATGACCGAGGCGTTGACGCTCGGGTGGAAGCGGAGTCCGCCCTTGTAGGGGCCTATCGCCGAGTTGAACTGAACACGGTAACCGCGGTTGACCTGAAGCTTGCCGTTATCGTCCACCCAGGGCACACGGAACTGCACAAAACGATCCGGCTCCACAAAACGCTCAAGAAGACCGGTGGCCTCATATTCAGGGTGCTTCGCCACGACCGGCTCGAGAGACTCGAAGACCTCCTCGACCGCCTGCAGGAACTCCGGCTTGTCGCCGTCGCGCTGCTCGACAGTCTGGTATACCCGCTTGAGATACTCGTTTGTCAGCATTGTTATTCTCCTTCTCACAAATCATGGGCATTTGCCTTATTTCGCAAATTGCCCCGCATAACAATACTAATACCTTTTGGCCAAACTTTCAACAAAAACAAAAAGTTGACAATAACTTTTGTGCAATATCACGACGGGGAGCGCGCCGGTCTGTGCTTTTCAGCCGCGCGGCTTGTACGCTCGCGTACATCTTTCCGCCTGCTGCGGACTGTGGTTGAGAGGTGATTTGATGGAGGTCCCGACAAGGGCGGAGATAGCGGCGCGGATAGCGGAGCTCGCCTTCTCCCGCCCGGAGGACGCGGTGAAGCTCGCGATAGACCCCGAGGCCGGCGCGGAGGGGCTCGATCTGCGGCTCGTATCCGGAATCAAGCGCAGCAAGGACGGCTCGATGGAGCTGAGACTGATCGACCGCGAGGAGCTCATAAAGCTGCTCGTGGAGCTCACGGCTCCGGCCGACGACGGCGCGGGCGCGAGGTCGGACGAGTTTTACGCGGCGCTCGACAGCGCGGCAAGGGCGGTGGCGGATGAGATTTGAGACATTTTCAAGGGCTCAGCTCACGGCGCTGACATGGTGGTGCGATTCCTCACCCCGGGAGGATATGGACGCGATCATCTGCGACGGCGCGGTGAGGAGCGGAAAGACCCTGTGTATGGGTATGTCCTTCATCTGCTGGGCCATGCGGCGATATACCGGCGAGCGCTTCGGACTCTGCGGCAAAACGGTGACGTCGCTCCGGCGCAACCTTGTCTCCGTGCTGCTGCCCGTAATGCGCGATCTCGGCTTCGAGTGCGCGGACAAGGTCTCGAAAAACCTGATAGAGATCTCCTTCGCCGGTCGGAGCAACACCTTTTACCTCTTCGGCGGCAGGGACGAGGGCTCGGCCGCGCTCATCCAGGGCGTGACGCTCGCGGGGGTCCTGATGGACGAGGTGGCTCTCATGCCCCGCAGCTTCGTCGAGCAGGCCTGCGCCCGCTGCTCCGTCGCCGGCTCCAAGCTATGGTTCTCCTGCAACCCCGAGGGGCCCGGACACTGGTTTTACAACGAGTGGATAAAGGCCGCCGCCGAGCGGAGGGCGCTCTATGTGCGCTTCCGTCTTGAGGACAACCCCGCACTCTCCCGCCGCGTGATAGCGCGCTACATGAAGATGTATAAGGGCGTGTTTTACAGGCGCTTCATCCTCGGCGAGTGGGTGGCGGCGGAGGGGCTGGTGTACGACTTCTTCGGGAGCGATCTCATCCGTGCGCCGCCGCAGTGCGAGCCGGAGGAGATCGCAGTATCCTGCGACTACGGCACGGCGAACCCCGCGTCCTTCGGACTCTGGGGGCGCTGGGGCGAGACGTGGTACCGCGTGCGGGAGTATTACTGGTCGAGCCGCCGCGAGGGGCGGCAGAAGACCGACGCCGAGTACGTCGCCGAGCTCGCCGCGCTGCTGGGCGGGCGCGCGCCGCGCTTCATCGTGGCCGACCCGTCCGCCGCGAGCTTCATCGAGGCCCTGCGGCGCGAGGGCTGGCCGGTGAGAAAGGCGCGCAACGACGTGCTCGCCGGCATCCGCGTGACGGCGGACATGCTCCGCGCCGGCAAGCTCGTGATCTGTCCCGACTGCGCCGACGCGATACGCGAATTCTCCCTCTACCGCTGGGACGAGCGCACCGGCGGCCGCGACGCGCCGGTGAAGGAGGACGATCACGCCATGGACGACATCCGCTATTTCGCCATGGAGATCAACGCCCCGGACGCGCCCTTCGCCGCGACCTGGGTGGAAAGATGAAACAGGAGGAATGTATTTGGGCATTTTCAAAAGGCCGAGGGCGGAGCCCCGCGCGCGGGTGCAGCTTCGCAGCGCCTCGCGGCACCCCTTCGGCGCGTTTGACAGCTATGTGCCGCTCGGCGGCGGCGAGCTGCGGCTCTACCGCGCCATCCGCGAGGCCGTGCCGGTGGTGGACGCGGCGATCATGAAGGTGATCCGCCTCTCCGGCGGCTTCACGGCGAGCTGCACCGACAAGCGCGCCGAGGCGGAGCTGCGGGAGTTCATCCGCACGGTGGACACCGGACGCGGTCAGCGGGGGCTGCAGAGCTTCGCGGATCAGTATCTCGACTCGATGATAACGGCGGGGCGCGCGGTGGGCGAGATAGTCACGCGCGGAGGGCGCGAGATCGCGGCGGTGCTCTGCGGCAATGTGGCGGACGTGCAGATAAAGGAGGGCGCGACGCCGCTCGACTTCACGCTCTGCGGCTATGACGAGGCGGGGCTGCTGCGCGCTCTGCCCTATCAGGAGCTGCTGCTATTCTCGCCCTACAACCCCGAGGCGGACAGTCCCTACGGCGTGTCGATGCTGCGCTCTATGCCGTTTCTCGCCGACATACTGCTGAAGATCTACAACAGCATCGGCGTGAACTGGGAGCGGGCGGGCAACGTGCGCTTCGCCGTGACCTACAAGCCGCAGGGCGACATACTCGACCGCGCCTACGCCGCCGAGCGGGCGGAGCAGATGGCGGCCGAGTGGAGCGCCGCCATGCAGTCGGGCAAGAGCGGCTCCGTGCGCGATTTCATCGCCGTGGGCGACGTGGACGTGAGGGTGATCGGCGCGGACGGGCAGGTGCTCGATTCCGAGGTGCCGGTGCGCCAGATACTCGAGCAGCTCATCGCCCGCACGGGCATACCGCCCTTCATGCTCGGGCTCAACTGGTCGTCCACTGAGCGAATGAGCGCGCAGCAGGCCGATCTGATGACGAGTGAGCTGACCGCCATCAGGCGCAGTCTCACGCCGGTGCTCGAGCGCATCTGCTCGCTCTGGCTCTCGCTGCACGGCTACGCCTGCGGCTTTGCCATCGAATGGGAGCCGATAAATCTCCAGGACGACGTGGAGGAGGCCAAGGCCGCTCTCTACACGGCGCAGGCGGAGAAGCTGTCGGCGGAAGGAGTTGAAGGATCATGAACATAACCAAGGCCGGCTCCGCCCAGGGCGGGGCCGTTACACCGGAGGAGCTCGAGGCGATAAACGCCTTCGCCAAGACGCCGCTTGAGGCCGGGGACGTCTACTGCTTCTCGGTGCTGCTGTGCGACAACGAGGTGGACCGCGACTTTGAGCGCTTCACGGAAAAGACGCTCTCCGAGCTGCGCGAGCTTTTCACGGGGCGCACGGGCATAACCGACCACAACTGGTCGGCGGACGCGCAGAAGGCGCGCATCTACCGCTGCGAGCTCGTGACCGACGCCGCGCGAAAAACAAGTCTCGGCGCGCCGTATATGTATCTGCGCGGCCGGGCGTATATGCTCCGGAGCGAGGGCAACGCCGAGCTCATCGCGGAGATTGACGGCGGCATCAAGCGCGAGACGAGCGTGGGCTGCTCCGTCGCCCGAACGCTCTGCTCGATCTGCGGTCAGGAGCTGGGCAGCGGGACGTGCAGCCACATAAAGGGGCGTACCTACGACGGGAAGCTCTGCTGCGGCGAGCTCGACGGCGCGGTGGACGCCTATGAGTGGAGCTTTGTCGCGGTCCCCTCCCAGCGCGGCGCGGGTGTGATGAAAAAGCTCACGCCCGAGGACGCGGAGCTGAGGCGTCTTATTGAGCGCGCCGAGCTGGGCGAGCGGTATCTCGCCGAGCTGCGCACGGAGGTGCTGCGGCTGGGGCTCATCTGCTCGCGGGACATGGGCGCGGCGCTTGAAAAGAGCCTTGCGCGCATGGAGAGCGGCGACCTGCTCGCCCTGCGCTCCGCGCTGGAGGCGCAGGCGGCGGAAAAGCTGCCCATAGCGACCCAGCTCCCCGGCAGGAACGAGCTGACGAAATTCTCCGGCGACGAGTACCGGATATAAAATTTTTAGGAGGAACCTGAATGAAAGTAAGCTTCGAGGGTATCGGCGGTAATCTTATCACCTTCCTCAACACCTCTACCGCGGCCAACGCCGCCGCGGCCGGCCTGCCCGTGAAAATGACGGGCAGCGGCGAGGTCTCCAAGTGCACGGCGGGCGGGCGCTTCATGGGCGTGGCCGCCTCGGTGAACGACGGCTGCGTGGGCGTGCAGACGGCGGGCTATATCCGCATGACCTACACCGGCACGGCTCCCACAGTCGGCTATGCTGTGCTCGTCGCCACCGGCAGCGAGTCCGTAAAGGTCGATACGGCGAGCCCCACCGTCGGCGGCGAGTATCTCGTTATCGACGTGGACACCACGAACAAGCTCGTCGGCTTCATGCTTTAAAGGGAGGGTAAGGACACATGGCTTATAACTACAACGAGCTCAGACTCGAAAAGGGAATGTATTCCGTCGTGGGCAAGTCCTTCACGGACGTGCTCGAGGGTCTCGACCCGAGCGAGAACTACCGCGGCACGGCGCTCGAGGGTCTCGACGCCTATCAGCGCCAGCTCAAGCGCTTCGACATCAAGGCGCGCGGCGCGTGCAGCGACATGGTGGAAAAGTTCTTCTCCACCGCCGACTCCTCCGTGCTGTTCCCCGAATATGTCGCGCGCAGCATCCGCGCCGGCATGGAGGAGGGCAACATCCTCCCGTCCATCACCGCGACCGTGACGGATTTTGACGGCATGGACTACCGCAGCATCTACTCCGCGCCGACGTCGGACGAGAAGTCCCTGCGCCGGGTCGAGGAGGGCGCGGCCATCCCGCAGACCGAGGTGCGCGTGGGCGAGCACACCATCAAGCTCAACAAGCGCGGGCGTATGCTCGTCGCATCCTATGAGGCCATCCGCTTCCAGCGCCTCGACCTCTTCTCCGTGATGCTGCGCCAGATAGGCTCGCAGATCATGCGAATGCATCTCGACGACGCCATCGACGTGCTCATTAACGGCGACGGCAACTCCAACTCCGCTTCGAGCTACACCATCGGCGACGCCACCATCGGCGGCACCGCCGGCACGCTGACCTACGACGCGCTGCTCAAGTTCTGGAACGAGTTCGACCCCTACGCGCTCAACACCCTGCTCGTAGCGCCCGACGCGATGCTCAAGCTGCTGGGGCTGTCCGTGTTCCAGGACGCCTCCGCCGGACTGAACTTCCAGGGCAGCGGCGAGCCGGTGACTCCGCTCGGCGCGAAGCTCATCAAGAGCTCCGCCGTATCGAGCGGCAAGATCATCGGGCTCGACCGCGGCTACGCTCTGGAGATGATACGCTGCGGCGACGTTAGCGTGGAGTACGACAGGCTCATCGACCGCCAGCTCGAGCGCGCCGCCGTCACCAGCATCTCCGGCTTCGCCAAGCTCTATGACGGCGCCTCCGCCGTGCTGAATATCGGCGGCTGATGGCTTACACTACCGAAAGCATCCTGACCCGCGCCCTCGCCCTTCGGGGCGGGGCTGCGGACGAGGGGCGTCTCTCGCCCCTCTGCGCCGCCGCGGCCGCCGAGCTGGAGGCGAGACTGCGCGACGATGTGAGCGGCGCGGACATCGAGGAGCGCTTCACGACCGCCGCCGCGCTGCTCGCGCTCTCTCTGGGCGCCGAGCTCGACGCCGGCGACGCCGCCTCGTCCATAAAGGCGGGGAACGTGAGCGTAACGGGCAGGACGCCCGGCGGTCTGCGCGGCGCCGCCGCAGGACTGCGGCGCGAGGCCGAGACGATGATGGCCGCCTACATAAAGGACGGCGGCTTCGCCTTTAAGGGGGTGCGCGGATGACGGACTACTATGCCGCCGCCGCGCGCTGCGGACGCGATATGACGGTGCGCTCCGCGCAGCTGCCGTCGGGTCGGAGCGCGAGGGGCTACATACAGCCCCTCGACCCCGAGGACACAAAAAAATACGGCTTCGCGGCGCGACCCGGGCGCGTGGACGACGAGCGCTATCTGCTGATAATCGGCCCCGGCGCGCTGGTCTCCGGCGAGACGGGCGTGACCGTATCCTCCGGCGGGAGACTCTATGAGCTGCTGCGCGCCGAGAGCGTGAGCGTGGGCGGGGTAGTCACCCATTGGGAGGGCGTGCTGCGCCTAAAGGGGGGCGGACAATGACCGACGCCGTGCTTGACGCCGTGGCGGCGGCGCTCACAGCGCAGGGGCTCACAGCCGTGCGCGAGTTCCCCGCGGCGGCGCTCGACCGCGCGAGCGGGCCGGTGGTCTGCGTGGGGCTGCGCTCGAACACGCTGCTCTCCGCCGGCTGCGGCGACTATATGGGCGAGCAGACCGACGGAAACGGCGCGGTGAGCGAGGTTTACGGTATGCGAATGGAGAGCGTGCTCGCTCTTGACGTCTATTCACCCGACGACGGCGCGAACGGCGCCGCCGGCTGCGTAAACGCCTTCGCGCTAATTGCCGCCGCGCTGCCGACGCTCCCGTCGGGGCTGAGGGTGAAGGAGCTCAAATGCGGCGAGACGGATCTTGACGGCGAGACCGGAATGTTTCTGTGCCGCGTCTCTCTCGCCTGCCGCGCCTTCCTCACCCGCTCGGAAAACGCCGACGCCGGAGAATTCACCGATTTTGTATTGAGAGGAGCGATCTCATAAATGAGTGTTAATGAAAGACCGGGCGTCTACTCGTCCTATCAGGTCACGAGCCCGCTCACGGCCGGCGGCGGCAGCCCCGCCGTGGGCATAGCGGCCATAGCCGCGAGCGGCACGGCGCTCACAGCCGTCACGCTCACAAGCTACGCCGCCGCCGCGACGGCCTTCGGCGCGGAGAGCAACATGGCGAAGCTCGTCAGGCTGCTGCTCAGAAACGGCGCGCCCGAGGTGGTGGCCGTGCCCGTCTCCATAGGCGGCACGCCCTCCGCGAGCGACTACGCCGCCGCCTTCGCCGTGCTCATGGCGGACAGCGCCGTGCGCTATATGGTCTGCGATTCGCGGGCCGCGGCCGTGCACGCGGAGCTTGAAAGCGCCATAGAGGGCGCGGGCTCGGAGCTGTGCAAATACCGCGTGGGCTTCGTCGAGGCCTCCGGCTCCGTGGCGGAGCTGACGGCAAAGGCCGCCGCCATGAACTGCGAGCGCATGGTGCTCGTTTCGGGCGTGGAGACCGACGGCGTCCCCGGCTCCGTGGCAGCGGCGGTGGCCGCCGTGGTCGCCGCCGAGCCCGACCCCGCGCGCCCCTTCAACGGGGCGGAGCTGTCCGGCGTCGGCGCCGTCTCCGCGCTCTTCACGGACGCGCAGATCACCACGCTCGTGCAGGGCGGGGTCACGCCCGTCGAAACGCTCTCCGGCACGGTGAGCGTGGTGCGCGCCGTCACAACCCGCGCCGCCACCGGCGGCGTCGCCGACCCGACCTGGCGCGAGCTCGGCACGGTGCTGATTGCCGACGACGTGATAACGACGGTGCGCGACAGTCTGCGAAGGCGCTTCACACGGACAAAGAACACCGCGCAGACCCGCGGCGCCATCCGCACGCAGGTCGTCATCGAGCTTGAGGCCAAGCTCGCCGCCGCCGTGATCGACGGCTACGGCGACGTGACCGCGGCCGCCGACGGGAGCGATCCCACGGTCTGCGTGGTCGGCTTCGAGTTCACCGTGGCCCACGGGCTCAACCGCATCGAGCTCACGGCCTACATCACTGTTTAAGGAGGCGGCGCAATGTCTGTAACAGGATTTCCCACCAGCAGCGACATCTATCTTGAGGCGGAGGGCAAAAGGATCGCCGTGGTGCAGGGCTACCGGGCGCTCTCGTCCCGCTCGGAGAAGGTGGTTGAGGCCTTCGGCGAGGCGGAGCCCATAGCGACGCTCACCGGTCAGCTCAAGTACCGCGTGGAGCTCACGCGGCTCTACGCCACCGACGACGCGATCTCCGACGGCATCGACTTCCACGCGCTCGAGAACTTTTCGCTCGTCATCGTCAAGCCCGACCGGCGCATAGTCTACACCGGCTGCCAGTGGTCGGAGATAGCCGAGTCCGGCGAGCTCGGCGAGATGATCGCCGAGAAGGTGACTCTCGCGGCCAAAAAGAGAGTGGAGACCGCCGTATGACGGCGCGGCCGCTTATCGAGGCGGCGGCAGCGGACGCCATGTCGCGTCTGCGCTGGCGCGTGATCGAGCGCTTCCGTCTCGCGCCCGACACGAGGCTCTCCGACGCCGACTGTCTATGGGCGGCGGCGAACATGGTACTCGACGCGCGGGAGACGGTCGGGGGCGGCGGCAACGCCGCCTTCGACGAAGGGCGGTTCCTCACGCTCAAAGGAGGCGGCTGATGGAGAGCTTTTTCAATCTTGCCGCCGCTCTGACGGACGCGGAAAGGAACTCCCTCGCCGCCGAGCTGCTCGCGGAGCTGGGCGGCACGTCCCGCGCTGCCGGGCCGGCTGCGGACCATAAAACGGCGGAGAGCGGGCACGGGAGCGCAACATTCATCGCCTCCCGCGAGACGGAGAGAGGCGCGGCGGAGCCCTCCTCCGCGCCGGAGACGGCGGAGGCCGCGCGCTTTCCCGTCGGCGCGCCCGACGGCAAAAGCTCTGCGGCGCAGACGTCCGCGACCGGGGCGGCGGCGCGCAAGACGGCGTGGGCGACGCTCCGCCGCGCCCTGCCCGACGCCGTTTCCGACCCCACGCGCTCTATGGAGGCCGCGGCGTCCATGCCGGACGCGGAGGCGATCTCCGAGCTCATCAGGCGCGACAGCCGGCGCTACGACGCCGCCTACGAGAGATATTGAAGGGGGGGATAAGCCATGACGCTTTCACCGATGAGATTCAAAAACTATATCTGGCCGCACAACCCCCGCAGCTATTCGATCGACTTCCGCCGCACGGTGGTCAGCCGCAAGGTGCCCGGCGGGCGCAGTCTTATGCAGGACATGGGGCTCGACTACCGCGTGCTGCGGGGCGAGGGCGAGTTTTGCGGCGAGGGCGCCTACGACGAGTTCAAAAAGCTCGCCATGGTGTTCTATGAGGACAGCCCCGGCGTGCTCACGCACCCCGTATGGCAGACCTCGATGGCGTGGTTCGTGGAGCTCTCGCTCACGCAGGAGCCGACGGAGGACTATGTCGCCTATTCCTTTGAGTTCTGGGAGTGCTCCACGATCTCCACCGCGAGCAGCAACAACGCCGCCGGCGTCGGCGCGGTCTCCGAAAAGAGATGGCACACCGTCGCCGCCGGGGAGACGATATGGAGCATCTCGGCGCTCTGCGGCGTCACCGTGCCGGCGCTCATCAGACTGAACACCCGGCTCAAAAACCCGAACAACCTCGCCGCCGGCGACCGGCTGCGGATAAGGTGAGGGGGCGGGACAGGTGGAAGGCTATATTATCGACAGAAACGGAAACGAGACCGCGCTCCCCACGCTCCTCGCCTGGGACGTCGCCCACGGCGACGGCGAGGCGGCGGACAGCTTTGCCGTGGAGTGTCTCTATGACAAGGGGCTGCTCGAGGCTCTGAGCTCCGCCTGCCGCTTCCGCGCGGAGCACGGGGGCGAGACGGTGTTCACCGGCGTTGTGGACGAGTGGAGGGCGCTCGCCGCCCCCGCCGGGCGGACGCTCGGCATAAACGGTCGCTCGCTGCAGGCGCTGCTGCTCGACAACGAGGCCGAGGCCGCCGAATACTACGGCGCGGGGCTCGACTTCATTCTCGGCAAGCACGTCTATCCGTGGGGGATAACGGACGTGCGCCGGGGCGCGATGTCCACGGCCTCGCGTCTCTCGGTGAGCTCCGGCGCGAGCGCGTGGAGCGTGCTGGAGGAGTTCTGCGTGTTCTGCGGGGACGTCCGCCCGCTCTTTGACAGAGCCGGCACGCTCCTGCTCGACGGCTCAAGCGGCGAGGAGCGCGCGTTCAGCGCTCTCAAGGCCGCCGAGCAGAGCTTCACCGACACGCGCTACGGCGTAATATCCGAGGTCCTCGTGAAAAACAGGGCCTCGCGCGTATCGGAGACCGTGGAAAACGCGGCGTTCAAGGCGCGCGGAGGCTGCTGCCGGCGGGTGGTGAACGTCCCGCGCCATACGCTCTGCGACGCGATGCGCTACACCGGCGCGTGGCAGATCGAGCGCAGCGGGCGCGGCGCGAGGGTCTGCACTCTCACGCTCGCCGAGCCCTTCGCGGCCTTCGCGCTCGACACCGTGACGCTCACCGATTCGCCCCTGGGCATAAACGGGCGCTTCACCGTGCGCCGCTCGCGCTGCCGGGGCGACGGCGCGGGCGTCGTGACTATACTTGAGATGGAGGAAAAGGACGATGTGGCTTTCTGAAAAGGCGGCGGTCTCCGGCGCGGAGAACAGGAGCCCCGCGCAGCTCGCGGAGGTCTCCATAGGCGGCGCTCTCGCCGCCGCGGTGGGCGAGGGCGAGAGCCGGGGGCTGACGGTGATCGCGCCCGGCGGCGTGCTGTGGAAGCCCGTTGCGGGACAGACGGCGCTGTGCGTGGACTGCGCGGACGGCGCGGCGGCGCTGGCGGGCGTGTGCGAGAGCGACTACCCGGCCGGAATGGCGAGCGGGGAGCTCCTTCTCCGCTCGCGCACCGGAGCGGCGGTCTGGCTGAAAAACGACGGCTCCATAGTCCTGACGGGCGACGTGTCCGTCGTCGGGACGCTCAGACTCAACGGCGCAAGCGTCGCCGTTGAGCCGTGATAGGAGGAAAAATGGAACTCAAGCTGACAAACGGCGCCTACTCCGCGAGCAGCGCCGGCGGCCTTGCCGCCGTAACGGGCGCGGAGGAGCTCGCGCAGAGGGTCGCCATGAAGCTCACAGCGCGGCGCGGCGGCTACGCCCCGTGGCCGAATTACGGCAGCCGGCTCTACGCCCTGACGGGCGAGCGGCCGGACGGGCTCGCGTCGCAGGCGCGGCAATATGTAGCCGAGGCGCTCTCCGACGAGGAGGGCGTGGCGGTCGAGGATGTTACGGCGCGCGTGGCAAACGGCGTGCTGACGCTGCTCGTGACGCTCTCGGCGGAGGACGACACGCTCGAGGTGAGCGTTGAACTATGATGGAGGGCGGATATGAAAACAACTGACGAGATATACGCCGAGATGAAATCGGACTGGGAGACGAGCTGCGGTCTCTCGCTGAGCGACGGCGGCGACATGGCGCTTCGCCTGCACGCGGCGGCGGCGCAGCTCGAATGTCTCTGGGCGCAGGCGGATTTTGTGCTGCGCCAGAGCTTCCCGCAGACGGCGGAGGGCGGCTACCTCGATTACCACGCCGCGCTGCGTGCGCTCACCCGCGGTGCGGCAAAGAAGGCCACAGGCGTCGTGCGCTTCCGTATCAGCGAGGCGCGAGCGACCGATCTCGCGATTGCCGCGGGCGTTGCGTGCATGACGGCGGCGCAGATATGCTTCACCACCACCGCCGCCGGCACGATAGCGGCGGGCGCGACCTACTGCGACGTCGCCGCCGAGGCGGACGCGGCGGGCGTATCGGGCAACGTACCCGCGGGCAGCGTCGTCTGCCTGCCCCACGCGCCCACGGGCGTGGAGGGCTGCACCAACGCCGCGGCCTTCTCCGGAGGCGCCGCCGCCGAGAGCGACGCCGAGCTGCGCGAGAGGGTGCTCAGGAGCTATAAGACCCTGCCCAACGGCGCGAACGCCGCATATTACGAGGCGCAGGCGCTCGCGGTGGACGGCGTGGCGGCGGTCGCCGTGCTGCCGCAGACGCGCGGGCTCGGCACCGTGGACGTCGTGATATCCGCCGACGGCGGCGCGCCCTCGGCGACGCTGATCGCGGCGGTGCAGGCTGCTCTTGACGCCACCCGCGAGCTCTGCGTGGACATTGAGGTTTACGCGCCGACGCTGCTCACGACGAACGTGGCGGCGGCCGTGGAGTGCGCGGAGGGCTATAACTACGAGGACGTGGGCGCGGCCGTGACCGCGGCGATAACCGCTTATTTCAACGGCGCTCTGCTGGGGCGGGACGTGCTCAGAGCAAAGCTCGGCGCGGTGATCTGGGGCGTGGAGGGCGTCGCGAACTACTCGCTGACCGCCCCCGCCGCCGACGCCGCGACGGACGCCGACGAGCTGCCCGTGCTCGGCACGCTCACGGTTACGGAGATGAGCTGATGGGCTATGCGGAAAACATGAGGGCGCTGCTGCGCCCCCTGCGGCTCTATGAGCTCGACAGCGGCTTCGGCGCAGCGGAGCTGAACGCGCTCGGCTCGGCGATGGACGACCTCGCCGCCGCGCTCGAGAGCGACGAGAAGGAGGCCATACCGGTAACCGCCGGGGTCTCCGGTCTCGGCGCGTGGGAGAGCATACTGCCCTACCGCCCGTGCTACATCACGCTCGCCGACAGGCGCGCGGCGGTCGCGGCCATGCTCCGCACGGATGGGCGGAGCTTCACGCCCGACGGCATCAACGGCACTCTCGCGGCCTGCGGGCTGTCCGCCCTCGCGCGCGAGACGGCCACGCATTACACCGTTGAGGTGAGCTTCCCCGACAACCGCGGGATGCTCGCCGATCTCGACCGGCTAAAGGCGCGCATCGAGGCGATCGTCCCCTGCCATCTCGCGGTGGAGTATCTCATAATTTACATCACCTGGGCCGAGCTTGAGAGCTGGTATGCGAGCTGGGCGGCCGTGGAGGACGCGGCGCTCACCTGGGACGCGCTCGAGCGCAGCGCGGGGTCGGAGGCGTAGCTATGGAATGGACAGTCGTTACCGTGCTCACCGTTCTCGCGGGGCTTGTGGCGGCGGCGGTGAGACCGCTGCTCGCGCTCAACTCCACGATAACGCGCCTCGCCTCAAGCGTGGACGCGCTGGAGAAAAACATCGCGGGTCTCGCCGTGAAGTACGACGAGACCCGCGAGCGGGTGAGCGACCATGAGCTGCGTCTGCGCGTCATGGAAAACAAATAAAAAGCAGGGAACGGCCGAAACCGTTCCGTGGTCGGATAAAAACCGACGTTGATGGTATTCGTACCCGCGGAATGGTCAAGACCGTTCCCTACGGAAAATTTGTTTTGTTCGGCAAGAACCATTTGTGGTGGTATAAATCTTTGACGTAGGGGCGACCCTGTGTGGTCGCCCGCACAAGATCCTTCGCTTCGCTCAGGATGACAACGGGGGCGCTCAGGATCTTTCCACAGGATTCCCCGCACCCCCCAATCGAATACGTAGGGAACGGTCTTGACCGTTCCGTG
>CAYNMN010000051.1:0-13720 GCA_964398305.1 uncultured Oscillospiraceae bacterium | reverse complement strand
CGGAGTGCGGCTGCGAGTTTCATTCGTGGGAGGAGATCTATTCGTGGGAGTACGACGGGGTGCCGGACTTCGTCTGCGAGGACTGCTTTGACGCGCTGCTCTCGGAGCTGACGCGCGCGGAGAAGGCGCGGCGCATGGGTCTGGACGTGCGCGACGCGGGCGAGCTCGCAGGGCGGTGAGGGGCAAAAGAGCCGCCGAGAACGGCGGCCCATACATATTTTTATTTGCGCACAGAATCCAAGGTTCAGACGCCGCTCCCCTTCGCTGTTTTCAGGGAGGCGATCAACATCACACGCAGACTTGTACAGGCAGCATTGAGAGCTTTATGGGTTTCCTCGCTGATGTAATCAGTTTTATAAAGAAGCTCAAGCCAATAATCGGTTTCGTTGGCTTCCTTCAAGGCAATTTGCAGCTTGGCGATAAAGTCCGCTTTGCTGTGCGCATACTGCGCCTCGCGGATATTCGCGCCGATAGAGGTACCTGAACGGCCAATCTGGTTGGAGATAATGGTCTCGCGTTTATCCTTTAGAAATCTGACAAGATCAATAACGGAAACAGCGAAATCCATGGATTGTACAGAGAGCTTATCATCGCGCATACACATCACCGCCTCGATTGAATTATATCGAAACTCAACAGTAAAATCAACGGAAACGAAGAAATGAAGTCGGCGCTTTGCGCCTAACGAAGTGTTTCGCTGCGCTCAACATGAAGCTAAGCGCGCCCACGTTCTCAATTGTCGAGCGAAGCGAGCAACTTCATTCCTTCATTAGCGAAGCGACTTCATTCCTTCATTAGCAAAGCGTCTTCATTCCTTCATTAGCAAAGCGTCTTCATTCCTTCATTAGGCGCAAAGCGCCGTCTTCATGCGCCGAATGGCGCGCTTAATTGAAAAAGTTCCGATGCTACGCAACGGTACTTTTGCTGGTGGGGGCGGGTGGATTCGAACCACCGTAGGCATTGCCAGCAGATTTACAGTCTGTCCCCTTTGGCCACTCGGGAACACCCCCATATTCAATTGGCGCGGTGGAGCTGGTGGACGGATTTGAACCCCCGACCTGCTGATTACAAATCAGCTGCTCTACCGACTGAGCTACACCAGCACGGCCACTGACCATCACAACCGGCGACGATTATAATAACAAAACGAATCAGTTTTGTCAACATTAAATAATTATATACGGGGAGATTTGTATGAGTCTTGAGTCCCTTGCGGCGGAATACCGCGAAACAGGAGAAAAATGCCGCGCCGCGGCCCGCGAGCTGAGGCGCGGCGAGAAGCTGCCGATGAGCGAGACCGAGCGCCTTATACTGCGCCGCAGGATCACGCTCGTTTCGGCGATGGCGCGGGAGCTGATCGCGACCTCCAACTATCTCGCGCACTACTACGACCGAAAGGAGCGGCCCTGAAATGGAGCGCGAGGCGGAGTATGAGACCCTGCGGCGGCTGGCGCTGCTGACCCGCGACCCGGCGGACACAAGGGTGCGAGCGGTGGCGTTCGCGCTTGAGACCGCACTGACTCCCCGCCAGCGGGAGATGGCGCGGCTGTATTATCTCGGGCAGATGAGCATGAGCGACGTGGGGCAGAGGCTCGGCGTGACGGAGAGCACGGTGAGCCGCACGCTCAAGCGGGCGCGCGCCCGGCTGCGCCGGCATCTCAGCTTCAGCGCCCCGGCGCTGCTGCGCGCGTTTTCTCAGGACGATTGATATTGCAAAATCCCCCGCCTGTGGGTATAATTAACAAGACTGATTATTGACTTCACAGGAGGATCGCGAATGAACATTGTTGCGGTGATAGGCGCGGGAGCATCGGGCATGCTCGCGGCGCTGACGGCGGCGGAAAAGAGCGATAACCGCGTGCTGCTGCTCGAGCGCCAGGCCAGAGCCGGGCGCAAGCTGATGAGCACCGGCAACGGCCGCTGCAATCTCACCAACATGAACGCCGCGAGCGCCGCTTACCACGACGCGCCGGCGAGCTTCACCGCCCCGGCGATGAGCGCGTTTCCGCCCCGTGAGGTGAGAGCTTATTTCCGCTCCATCGGCCTGCTGACGGTCGAGGAGCCCGACGGGCGGGTCTATCCGCTCTCCAACAGCGCCAACTCCGTTGTGGATGTGCTGCGCTATGCGCTCGAGGCCGCCGGCGTGGAGCTGCTTGACGCGAGGCAGGTGCGCGGCATCAAGCGCAAGGGGCTCGGCTTCGTGCTGAAAACCGATGAGGACGAGATAAAGGCCGACGATGTGATCGTCGCCTGCGGCGGCGTGGCCGGCGAAAAGCTCGGCGGCGTGCCGGACGGCTACGAGCTGCTTGAGTCGATGGGCCACACGCGCACGCCGCTCTATCCCGCGCTTGTGCAGATAGTCACGGATCCCGAATATCCCCGCTCGCTGAAGGGCATAAAGGCCGACGCCGGCCTTGCGCTCATGCGCGGGGGCGTCTGCTCGGGCGAGAGCGCGGGCGAGATTCTCTTTACTGATAACGGCGTGTCCGGCCCCGCGGCCTTCGACCTTTCCCGCGCCGTGAGCACGGCCGGGAAGGCGGAGATGACGCTTGTGCTCGACTTCCTGCGCGGCTATGACAGCGGCGAGGTCTATAACCTCCTCGGCGAGCGCATCAAAGCGGCGCCGGAGCTTGCCGCAGGCGAGCTGCTCACCGGCACGGTGCATAACCGGCTCGGCCGCATGATCGTCAAATACGCGGGCATCGACGCCGCAAAAAAGCTCTGCGAGCTCGACGACGCCGAGCGCCACAGACTCACGGCGGTGGTGAAGAACTTCACGCTCACCGTGCGCGGCACGGAGGGCTTCTCTCTCGCGCAGGTCACGGTCGGCGGCGTGGACACCTCCGAATTCAATGCCGACACCCTCTGCTCGCGCATGGTGCCCCACCTTTTCGCCTGCGGCGAGGTGCTCGATGTGGACGGCGACTGCGGCGGCTATAACCTCCAGTGGGCGTGGGCGAGCGGCAGACTTGCCGGGAGACTCGGCGGATGAGAGAGGTTCGCGGTCTGAGCCTTCCGCCTGACGGCGACGAGCGCCTGCTCGGCGAGCTCGCCGCCGGGCAGCTCGGAGTCAGCCCGTCCGAGATCGAGAGCTGGCGCATAACGCGCAGGTCGCTCGACGCGCGGCACAAGGGCAACATACACTGGACCTGCTCCGTCGCCCTGCGTCTGCGCGGCGACGCGCCGGAGGCTGAGGAGACATATTCGATACCGCAGGCGCGCCCGACAGGCGAGCGGCCGGTGGTGGTGGGCTTCGGCCCGGCGGGGATGTTCGCCTCGCTCGTGCTCGCCGAGGCCGGAGCGCGGCCGATAGTCCTTGAGCGCGGGCCGGACGCCCTGACCCGACGGGAGAGGATCGAGAGCTTCCGCGCCGGAGGACAGCTCGACACCGAGTGCAACGTCCAGTTCGGCGAGGGCGGCGCGGGCACGTTTTCCGACGGCAAGCTCAACACCGGCACCCACGACGCGCGCATAAGCTGGGTGCTCGCCCAGTTCGCGGCGCACGGCGCGCCTGAGAGCGTCACCTACGACGCAAAGCCCCATGTGGGCACCGATATACTGATAGATGTGGTGCAGAGCATCCGCCGGCGGGTCACAGACCTCGGCGGAGAGCTGCGCTTTTGTCATAAGCTCTGCGCGCTCGAATCGAGCGGCGGCGTCCTCACGGGCGCGCGCGTGAGCTCGGCGGAGGGCGAATATGTCCTGCCCTGCTCCGCGCTCATCCTCGCCGTTGGCCACAGCGCGAGAGACACCTTTGAAATGCTGCGCGATTCGGGCATACCCATGACGCCCAAGGCCTTTTCGATGGGCGCGCGGATAGAGCACCTGCAATCGGATATCGATCTGGCGCAGTACGGAGCGGCGCGGGGCGTCCTGCCGCCGGCGGACTATTCACTCTCCGCCCACCTGCCGGACGGGAGCAGCGCCTACACCTTCTGTATGTGCCCCGGCGGCGAGGTGTTCGCCGCGGCGTCCGAGCCGGGCGGCGTCGTCACCAACGGCATGAGCTATTCGCGGCGCGACGGCGTGAACGCGAACAGCGCCCTGCTTGTTACGCTCAGACCCGAGGACTTCCCCTATGAGGGCGCTCTCGGCGGAATGTACTGGCAGCGCGAGATAGAGCGCGCGGCGTTCTCCGCGGCGGGCGGGCGATACTTTGCCACCTCCCAGCGCGTGGGCGACTTCCTCGCGCAAAGACCCTCGAAGCGCGCGGGGCGCGTGCAGCCGAGCTATCGCCCGGGCGTGGTCTGGGGCGATATAGGCGCGGTGCTGCCGGAGAAGCTCACGCGCACCATGCGCGCGGCGCTGCCGCTGCTGGGAAGGCGTCTGCGCGGCTTTGACGACCCGGACGCGGTGCTCTCGGCGCCGGAAACGCGCTCCTCCTCGCCCGTTCGCATACCGAGGGACGCGGATATGCAGTCGGCGCTGCGGGGGCTATACCCCTGCGGCGAGGGCGCGGGCTGGGCGGGCGGCATCACCTCCGCCGCCGTGGACGGTATGCGCTGCGCGGAGGCAGTTTTGAAGCGTTACACCATTATATAAAGGGGAGTATTATTATGAGGATAGCGGTAATAACCGGCGCCTCGTCCGGCATGGGGCGGGAGTTCGCCATCGCCATCGACAAGGAGGAGCAGCTCGACGAGCTGTGGGTAATCGCCCGCCGCAAGGAGCGGCTTGAGGAGCTCGCCGCAACGCTCCGCACGCCTGTGCGCGTGCTGCCGTGGGATCTTTTTGAGAAGGAGAGCTTCGAAAAATACAAGGCTCTGCTCGAAGCCGAGAAGCCGGAGATAGCGACGCTCTGCAACGTGGCGGGCTTCGGCCGCTTCGCGCTGTTCACGGAGCGCCCGCTCGACGATAATCTCGCGGTGATCGATCTAAACGACAAGGCCGTCGTTTCGATGACCTACCTGAGTCTGCCGTATATGAAGCGGGGCGGCCGCATCTTCAACCTCGACTCGCTCTCGGCCTTTCAGCCCGTGCCCTATCAGTGCATGTACGGCGCCTCCAAGGCCTTCATACTCAGCTTCTCCCGCGCGCTGAACGTGGAGCTGCAGCCCCGCGGCATCAGCGTTATGGCGGTCTGCCCCGGCTGGGTACGCACGGAGTTCTTCGACCACGCCGTTACGGACAACGGCGCCGTGACCTACTACGACGTGACCTGGGGGCCGGACGAGGTCATCGACCAGGCGCTCAGGGACTACAAAAAGGGCAAGGACGTCTCCGTGCTCGGCCGTCAGGTGCGGCGTCAGGTATTCCTCGTCAAGCACCTGCCCCACACGCTGATAATGAAGATCTGGATGAAGCAGCAGGGCCACGCGAACCGTCCCGACGAGGACTGAGCCATGGCGAACATCACCGACTACCTCCGCTGGCGCGGCGATCTCACGCTTGAGCTCGACCCCTTCAACGAGGTCGATAATCTCGTGATGTGCAAGCCCGTGGCGCTCAATTTCACGGACATCGTCCCGGAGGACGGCGAGATACCCGTCGCCGAGGCGCTGGAGAAATATATCGCGCTGCGCGGCGAGGACGACAGCAACCTCGGCCCGCTGGTCGCCGCCGGCACGGTGGAAATGCTCAAGGTTCTCGTCGGGACAAAGCGCTTTGGGGACGTGCGCTTCGCGGACTACATAAACCACATCGACTGGGCGGCGGAGGAGCAGTTTTCGGCTCTCACGCTGATACTGCCGAACGGTGAGCGCTTTGTGAGCTTCCGCGGCACGGACGACACGATCATCGCCTGGCGCGAGAATTTCAACATGAGCGTGTCCGAGGCCGTGCCCGCGCAGACCGACGCCGAAAACTATCTCCAGCGCGAGGGCTGGCTCTTCCCCGGTTGTCTGCGCGTGGGCGGACACTCCAAGGGCGGCAATCTCGCGGTCTACGCCGCGATGGAGGCGCCGCCCGAGCTCCAGAAGCGCATTCTCGGCGTTTACAACAACGACGGGCCGGGCTTCCGCGAGTCCGTGCGCGGCACGCCGGAGTATGAGCGCATACGCCCGGTCGTCACGACGCTCGTGCCGCAGTATTCGATGGTCGGCATGCTGATGTGCCACGAGGAGGAATACTCCATCGTCCGCAGCAGCGAGACCGGCATCTCCGCGCACAACGGCTACACCTGGGAGGTCGAGGGGCCGCGCTTTGTCCGCTGCGAGGAGCGGGCTCTGCGCAGCCGGATATTCAGCCGCGCCATCCAGAGCTGGGCCGCCGATCTCGACCCCGAGACCCGCAGCCGCACGGTGGACGCCATCTTCGACGCGCTCACCTCCACAGGCGCAAAGACGCTCTCGGAGCTCAGCGCGCACAAGCTGCGTCAGGCCGCGGGCATCGCCGGCAACCTGCTCGACGATCCCTCCGACCGCGCGACCCTCTCCGAGGCGGTGGAGCTGCTGATACTCGAATATGCCGACAGCGCCAGACAGAGCATCACCCTGCCGAAGATCAGCATTCCCAAGCTCCGCCGCAAAAAGGACGGCGACGTCTGGGACAGCGACGGCGAGGACGACGAAAAGAATAAGGACGACGGATAAACAAACACAGGGGACGGTTAACAAACCGTCCCCTGTGTTATTCTACCTTGCCGTTAATCCCCCGCCGCGGCGACAAGCCCGGCGACACACTGCTCTATGCCCTTGCCGGAGCAGTCGAACACGAGGTCGGCATATTTCTCATAGAGCGGCAGGCGCTCATCGTAGACGTCGCGCAGGGTGCTGCCGTTTTTTATGACGATGCCGCGCGTCGTGATGTCCTTCAGCCGCCCCATCAGCTCGTCAAACGGAACGCTCAGGTAGATGATCCGCCCGTCCGCCGAGAGAGCGGACATTATCTTTTCCGAGTACACGACGCTGCCGCCCGTGGCGACCACGCTGCCGCGGATCCGGAGCGAGGAGACTATGCGCTCTTCGATCTCAAGAAAGGGCTCCACCCCGTCGGCGTCGATGATCTCCTGCAGCAGCCGCCCCTCGCGGTTTTGTATCTCGATGTCCGTGTCCACAAAGTCGAGACCGAGCGCCTTGGCGAGCAGCACGCCGAGCGTGCTCTTGCCCGCGCCGGACATGCCCGTAAGCACGAGATTGCTCTTCATACCCGCTCATAGACGCAGAAGCGATAGCCCACGCCGTCCTCCTCAAGCGCCTCGCCCCCGTCCGTGCAGCGCCAGTCCACGTTTCTGTCAAGGTTCGGGAAGAAGCTGTCCGAGTGGGGAGCGAGATCAATTTTTGTGACGAATATCCTGTCCGTGTGGGGGAGCATCTGGATAAAAATGCTCGCTCCGCCGAGCACGAACACATTGTCGTACTTTGCCGCCGCCCCAACCGCCTCCTCTGGCGAGTGGACGACGAGCGCGCCGTCGATCCTAATATCCGCGCGGGAGATGACGATATTCTCGCGCCCGCCGAGCGGCCCGCCGCCGGGGAAGTCCTCAAGCGTCTTGCGCCCGACGATTACCGCCGCGCCGCGGGTGAGCTGCGCGAAGTGCCGCCTGTCCGCCGCGAGAACGATCGGCTGAGTGCCGCCGGAGCCGATGCCCCAGTCGGAATATACAGCGACTATCGTGTTCATACGGCAATGGGGATCTTGCCGGTGAATTCGCTGAACTCATAGCCGGGCAGGGAGAAGCTGTTCTTCGTGAAGCCGTAGAAGTCCTTTACGTCGGGGTCGATGACGAGCTTCGGCGCCGCCTTGGGCTCGTTTTTGATTATCTGCTCAATTACCGGCACATGGCGGTCGTATATATGCGCGTCGGCGATGACGTGCACGAGCTCGCCCGCCTCAAGGCCGGAGACCTGCGCCATCATGTAGGTGAGCGCGGCGTACTGGCAGACGTTCCAGTTGTTCGCCGCGAGCATATCCTGAGAGCGCTGGTTGAGTATGGCGTTGAGCGTGTTGCCGGAGACGTTGAAGGTCATCGAATACGCGCAGGGGTAGAGCGCCATCTCGTGCAGATCCTCAAAATTGAAGATGTTCGTGAGAATGCGGCGGCTCGCGGGGGTGTTTTTCAGCTCCCAGAGCACCCTGTCCACCTGGTCGAACTCGCCCTCGGGGTAGATGTGCTTCACGCCGAGCTGATAGCCGTAGGCCTTGCCGATGGAGCCGTTTTCGTCCGCCCACTGGTCCCAGACGCGGCTGCCGAGCTCGTGGATGTCGTTGGATTTCTTCTGCCATATCCACAGCAGCTCGTCGATGGCGCTCTTCCAGTAGGTGCGGCGGAGCGTGAGTATCGGGAACTCGCCCCGCAGGTCGTAGCGGTTGACTATGCCGAATTTCTTGACCGTGTGCGCCGGAGCGCCGTCGTCCTCCCAGCGGGGGCGCACCTCAAGCTCGGTGTCCCATACTCCGTTGTCGAGGATGTCGCGGCAGTTCTTGATGAATACCTCGTCTGCGTAGCTCATGTTTTCTTCTCCTTCCTGTTTCGCAAGCCGTGCATAACGCCCGCCAGCATCATTGGCGAGGCCGCTATCACCGGCATGAAATATCTGTATTCCCCGTTGACCGAGGACATCAGGCACATTAAAAACGTCGCTATCGCCGGAGTCATGCCCGCGAGCAGAGCGGGGCGTCTGCGCACGCATACGAGGAAGCACAGCGCGAGCAGCAGCCACGCAAAGCTGCCCTGACTGTAAGCAAGCCAGCTCGGCGGGAGGTTCATCGCCAGATGGTCGAGATAATAGAGCGCGGCGCGCTCGCCCGCCGTGGAGTCCGGGTAGGTGAAGTCAAAATACCCGGTGGCGACGTTGGGGTCGGCCTCGATCCAGTTGCCGAAGAACAGCAGCGTCGATCTGTCCGCGTCCGGGCAGATATAGGCGTAGGTATTCGCGACCGTCGCCTCCAGCGCGCAGAGCGGATGCCGGAGCGACATGGCGAGCCACGCTCTGAGATACGCGCGCAGCTCGGCGGGAGTGGTGTCGTTGCTGAAAAGGTTTTTAACCCCGTCCGAGAGGCTCGGATCGTAGGTCTCGGCCAGCGCGTCGTAGCCGCCGTCCTTTAGCACGGCCTCGATAGCGTCGCGCTCGGAGGGCATGACCTCGTCGCCATAGTCGCGCACGAACCGCGCCGTCTGCTGCAGCGGGACGGAGAGCGGATCGGCCTTGCTCTCGCCGCCTATGCCCATGGCGGGCACCATCACCCAGCTCCACAGACTGAAGAGCGCCGCCACAGCCGCGAGAGCGGCGAGCATACCGAGTCTCCGGCGCTTCCCGCGAAGGGCGAAGAAAAGCGCGATAAGGGTCGGCAGCGCGAGCAGTATGCCGTTTTTCCGCAGGAGCGAGCAGAGCAGCCCCAGCGCCGCAAGGCCGAGCATGGGGCCGACGCGCTCCGCTTTTTCGGGATAAAGGCACAGCTCCATCGCCCGACAGGCGAAGATGAGCGCGAAGGCGATATACATCGTGTCCTTGACCACCCACTGGGCAAAAAACGGCCAGACCGGCACGAGCGCGAAGAAGGCGAGCGCGAGCCACCGCAACCATACGGGCGCGCGCCAGCGCGCCATGCAGCGCAGAGAGTAAGCACAGGCGAAGGCGAGCGCGAGGGTCTGGAGCAGGACATAGATATAAAGGCCGACATTGTCGCTCCCGAGCCATCGCCCGACGGCGACGCAGGAGCCAATCAGCACTGTGGAAAACACGGGGTGGTTATTATACCATGTCTCCACGCCGAAGAACATATTTAGCTGGTTGGTGGCGTCATAGGACACGCTGCCGGGGTAATACGCCGCGATATACGGCAGCCAGCACACAAGTATCACCGCAAGGGTCAGCCATATCCGCCCGCCGATACCGTCGCCGGTCTCGCGCTCCGGCATATCGAGAGCGCGGAGGACGCGGGAATAGGCGAGGGTCAGCGCGGCATGGAACAGCAGCGCATAGCCGAGCAGCACGACGAGGGCAACGGGTATCTGCGCCGCGCTCCCGAGCATGAGCCGCAGATCGCCGTAGGCGTTCATCGAAAGCCCCGTGAGCATATTCACGGCGAATATGAGCGCGAGCACCGCTATGGGCACGCCGGCGCCGGCGCGCGCGCCGCCATAGGCGAAGCGGAAAAGGATCAGCGCGGCGGCAAACACCGCGCAGCCCATAAGCCCCGCTTCATCGAACGCGAAATAGATATAGGCGAGCGCCGAAAAAGCGCGCGAGGCGTTCGCCCCCGTGAGCCCGGCGATCGCGCTCTGCGTCGGGACGGCTCCGGAATAGCAGACGGCGAGCGCGCAGAGCGCGGCCGCGGCGAAATACAGGATCAGGCGAAGAACGCCGTGTCTTTTAGAATTATCCATATTATTTATTATACTATCCGCCAGTTACTTTTTCAATCCTTATCACGAAAGGGCCCGTCCCCCCATAGGATGGAGGGAAAGGGGCGTGGGCTCATGGTATTCGCCGTCATGGGCGGAGACGAAAGACAGGCGCGGCTGGCCGCGCAGCTTGCGGAGGACGGACACGAGGTGCGCGTCTTCGCGCTTGAGGTGGCGGCGCTGCCGGAGGAGATACGTCACCACGACACGGCCGCGGAGGCGGCAGAGGGCGCGGACTGCGTGGTGCTGCCGCTGCCGCTGAGCATAAAGAAGGGCTATCTCAACGCGCCGCTCGCGTCGCGCACGCACTGTCTCGGCGAGGCGCTCGGCGCGCTCGCCTTCGGACAGACGGCCTGCGCCGGAATGCCCGACGCCGCGGCCTACGGCATGGCGGCAAAGCGCGGAGCGGTGCTCTGCGACTACTTCCGGCGCGAGGAGCTGCTCGCCGCCAACGCCACTGCGACCGCCGAGGGCGCGCTCGCCGTCATTATCGGCGAAACGTCCTTCACGCTCTGCGGCAGCCGCGTGCTCGTGATCGGACGCGGGCGGCTCGGCCGCGCGATAGCGCCGAGACTCAACGCGCTCGGCGCGGAGGTGACCGTCGCCTCCCGCCGCGAGGGGGATATGGCGTGGACGCGCTCGGAGGGCATGGCGGCGCTCGACAGCCGGCGCATGGAGGGCGCGCTCGGCGCCTTCGACGTGGTCGTGAACACCGTGCCGGCGCTCATGCTCACAGCGCAGCTTCTGGAGGAGCTCTCGCCCGACGCGCTGGTCGTCGATCTCGCCTCGCGTCCCGGCGGCGTGGATCTTGATGCGGCTCGGATGCTCGGAGCGCGGGTCGTGCCGGCTATGAGTCTGCCGGGCAGGTACGCGCCGGACACGGCGGCGCGCGCCGTGAAGGAGGCCGTGTATAATATCATCAAGGAGCTGGAAAGTGAAGACGGGACTTAAAATCGGTCTGGCGCTGTGCGGCTCGTACTGTACATACGAGAAGGTCATAGACGCGGCGCGGCGGCTCTCGGGCGAGTGCGAGCTCACTGCGCTCATGAGCGAGACCGCCGCCGCCACAGACAGCCGCTTCGGCAGGGCGGAGGATTTTATCGCGCGGCTCGAGGAGGTCACGGGCAGGAGCGTTATCCGCAGCATAACGGCGGCGGAGCGCGTGGGCCCCGGCAAGCTCTTCGACGCGCTGGTGATAGCGCCCTGCACCGGCAACACCCTCGGCAAGCTCGCCCACGGCATCACGGATACCGCCGTAACAATGGCGGCCAAGGCGCATTTGAGAAACGGGCGGCCGGTCGTCATAGCGCTGTCCACAAACGACGCGCTCGCCGGCGGCGCGGGCAGCATAGCGGCGCTGCTCAACCGCAAGAACTACTATTTTGTGCCCTTCGGTCAGGATGATCCGCAGGGCAAGCCGAACTCGCTCGCGGCGGACTTTTCGCTCATCGAGGACGCGGTGGAGGCCGCGCTCGACGGGCGTCAGCTCCAGCCGCTGCTGCTGAAATAACGCACGAACGGAACGGTCAAGACCGTTCCCTACGTATTCGTCTTGGGGTGTGCGGTTGCCCACCGACGTTGGTGATGATTATTCAACAATAAAATTAGCCGTAGGGAACGGTCTTGACCGTTCCGCGGATATTTTAAGGCAAAACAAACAGCGCGCCGCAGATGAACCGCGGCGCGCTGATCGTTATTTCTTTTTTCTGCCGAAGCTGCCGGCGGGCTCGGACATATCCTCGTCCATCGCGGCGGCATAGGCCTTGAGCGCCTCGCGCTGGCGCGCGGTGAGGCTCTTGGGCACGGCGACCTTGACTGTAACGAACTGGTCGCCCCGGCCGCTGCCGCGCAGGAAGGGTATGCCCTTGCCGCGCAGACGGAACACCGTGCCGGGCTGAGTGCCCTCGGGTATGGTGAGCTTCACCTTGCCGTCAAGCGTCTGCACCTCGATCTCCGCGCCGAGAGCCGCCTGGGTATAGGTCACGACCGCGCTGGACATGACCGACGCGCCGTCGCGCTCGAACACCGGGTGCTCGAGCACGGAGACCGTGACGAGCAGATCGCCCGCCGGGCCGCCGTCGCGTCCCGCATTGCCCTTGCCGCGGATGGAGATGGTCTGCCCGTCGTCTATGCCGGCGGGGATGGTCACGCTAACTCGCGTGTTACGGCGTATGTTGCCCTTGCCCCGACATTTCTGACAGGGCTGGTGGATGATCTTGCCCGTGCCGCCGCACTTGGGGCAGGGGCCGCTCGACTGCACCATGCCGAAGGGCGTGCGCTGGGTCGTGCGCACCGAGCCCGTGCCGCGGCAGTCGGGGCAGACCTCCGGAGTCGTGCCGTCGACACAGCCCGTGCCGTGGCAGTCGGGACACTGCTCTATGCGCGAGACAGACGCGTCCTTCGTGCAGCCGAAGGCCGCCTCCTCAAAGGAGATAGTGACGACCGCGCGGACGCTCTCGCCCTTGCGCGGGCCGGCGCGCTGCGCGCCGCCTCCACCGAAGCCAAAAATGTCGCCCAGGTCGCCGAATATATCGCCAAAGCCGCCGAAGCCCCCGAAGCCGGAGGGATCGAAGCCCGCTCCGCCGTAGCCCTGACTGGGGTCGAAGGCCGCGTGACCTAACTGGTCGTACTTCGCGCGCTTGTCGGGGTCGCCGAGTATCTGCGCGGCCTCGTTGACCTCCTTGAATCTGGCCTCGCACTCCTTGTCGCCGGGGTGCAGGTCGGGGTGATTCTCCTTGGCGAGCTTTCTGTATGCTTTTTTGATGTCGTCCTCGCTGCAGCCCTTTTTCAGACCGAGGACTTCATAATAATCACGTTTTTCTGCCATAAACGTCCCTCAAAAACAGCGCAGCGGGCGGGGGAGCTCCCCGCCCATACGCTGTTAAGTTTTACTTTTATTTTTTGTCGTCGTCATCGACAACGGTGTAGTCGGCGTCCTGATAGCCGCCCTGGTCTCCGCCCTGACCGCCGCAGTCGCCGCCGCAGTTGGGATCGCAGCCCGCGCCCTCGGGGCCGGCTCCGGGCTGGGCGCCCGTCTGCTGATACATCTTCTCGCTGACCTTATAGAACGCCTGGGTGAGCTCCTCGGTGGCGGACTTGATGGCCGCCGTGTCGCTGCCCTGCAGCGCTGTCTTGAGCGAGCCGAGCTTGGTCTCGACCTCGGCCTTGTCGCCGGCGTCGAGCTTGTCGCCCATCTCGGCGAGGGTCTTTTCGGTCTGATAGACCATCTGGTCGCCGGCGTTGCGGGTATCGACCTCATCCTTGCGGGCCTTATCCTCGGCCGCGTACTGCTCGGCCTCCTTAACGGCCTTGTCGATGTCGTCCTTGGAGAGGTTGGAGGATGCGGTTATCGTGATATGCTGCTCCTTGCTGGTGCCCAGATCCTTGGCGCTGACGTTGACGATGCCGTTGGCGTCGATATCGAAGGTGACCTCT
>CAYNMN010000050.1:0-14241 GCA_964398305.1 uncultured Oscillospiraceae bacterium | reverse complement strand
TCTTATTTCACATAGCTCCCGCCGGAAAAGGCGGCATGAGCCACCTCCGGCTTCGCGCGACGGAGTAAAGCGACGGACATGATCGCGGCAGCAAGGCCCGCGCAGGCAAGGACGGCGCTCCTGATTATCTGCCACAGCAGAGCGCTGTGTGCCGCAGACTCATCGTCGGCTGTCGCAAGGCGGGCGGCTGCGGCGACGGAATAGCCGGAATCGACATAGGCGCGCACATCCTCGTCGCTTTTGAGAGACGAGCTGAGAGCGTCCGCCTCGTCCCCTATCGTCTCATACTCCGCAACTGCGGCACTCAATGACGCGATGGTCGCTTCCTGATCCCCCATCGAGGCCTCGTATCCGGCGATCTCCTCCTCGCCCGCGGCGAGACTCGATGCTCCGGCGGCGAGCTGGTAGCCCGCGCTGTCAAGCGCCGCCTTGCCGTCGGCCAGCGCCGTCTGCGCCTCCCCAAGCTGTGTGACGCCCTGCTCATACTGCGCGAGCTGCTCACGCCCCTGCTCATACGGGGAAATGACGTTGTCCTTAAGCGCGTCGGAAACCGCGCCGGTAATGATAAGGTTCAGGCCGCTGCTCTCATAGGCGTCCGTAAAATTCTTAGCGGCGTTATACGCGCCCTCGCTCGATTCGAGCTGGGATTTGCCCGCCTCATAGGCCTCGCTGTTCTCGGCAAGCGCGGCGGCGCCGGCCTCATACTGCGCATAGCTCTCGTTATAGGTCTGCACGCCGGAGTAATACGCCCCGTAGCCCGAAGAGAGCCCCGCCTCGCCCGCTGCGAGAGCCGCCCTGCCCTGCGCTACGGCGGCAATGGTCATGGCGTATTCGAGCCGCGCATCCTTCAGGGCGGCGACGTCCTCCTCATATTGCGCCGCGCGCGAATCGAGCGCGGCTTCATCCTCCTCGAGCTGTGCGACGTCGCCGAGCGTGCTCTCGCGCTCGGCAGCGGCCTCGCTGCTTGAGCCGAGAGCTCTTCCCAGCTCCAGCGCCGAGGTGAGCAGCGCGGCGATACACAGCGGGATGAGTATTATACCTAATGCCTTTTTGAGCTTTGCGCGTTTCATGGTATCCTCCAACATATATGGATATATGCTTATTATAGTGTTCGGCCTGCGCATTTCAATCGGGAAATTGTAAATAATCGCCGACCCGAAGGACTTTTTTCGGGTCGGCGGTTACATCTGGTAATATCTGTTAAGTTATGCGGAAATCGCTCTAACCAACGTCAGTCACGGTCAGCACGCCCTCGCTGACCTTGAAGCGGATTTCCGCTCCCGCGAAGCCGAAGCCGTATTCCCTTTCGGGATCGTCCTGATACGCCGGACGCGGGTCGTTCGCGAGCACGCCCGTCAGCGCGGCGAGCTTATCCTCCGGCAGCCTTGCCGCAAGCTCCGCGGGTATCGCTACCTTGAGCGAGCGCTCCCACCGGGCCGAGGTAAAGCCCTGTGTCGCCTCCGGCTTGCAGTCGCAGTACGGGACATACGGCTTGACGTCGTATATCGGCGTAGCGTCGAGCATATCCACGCCGCTCACGCGCAGCGAGCCGTTCTCCACGCTCTCAAGCTTCACGCATGAAAGCCCGAGCCCGTTCGGTCGGAAGGGCGAGCGTGTGGCAAAAACTCCCCGGCGCTCATTGCCGCCGAGACGCGGCGGGCGCACGGTGGGCGACCAGCCGGCGTCGACGTTCTCAGAAAAGCCCCAGATGAGCCACAGGTGGGAGAAGGCTTCTATTCCCCGCAGAGCGTCAGGCGAGGAGTATTCCGGTTCAAACACCACAAGCCCCGGAAGCTCCGCCACAACGCCGCTCTGGCGCGGGATGCCGAATTTCGAAGGAAAATCCGTGCGGATGTGCGCTATCGCGCGCAACACGGCTCCGTTTTGCTCAGCCATTTGCGCTCTCCCGGACGGCCATCCGCTTCCATACCGAGCGCGCAAGCAGAGCGCAGAGTATCGCCATCGCCCAGATTATCGCTTCGATTATCATTACCTGAGAAATAAACGCGGAAAGGATCACGGCGATCCCGTCCACCGCGAGGTGGAGCAGTATTGCGAGGGCAAACAGCCACATCGAGCGCCCTCCCCTCTTGGCGGCAAACCACACGAGCACCGAGAGCGAGAGCTGCAGCAACACGGCCGCACCGCGCTCCACAACGCTCAATAGGAAGGTCGCCGGCGGCATTGCCGCGATCGAGGCAAAAACACCCTCAAGCGTCGCTGCGGCGTCGGAGTCCAGCCCCTCAAGCAGCGCGGCGGCGCTGCCGCTGTTGAGCATTACGGCATACACAAAATAGTTGAGCAGTCCTACGACCAGCAGATAGAAGGCCTCAAAGCCGCCGTGCCCCGCGCCGTACATCAAAGCGTTGCGGTCGTTGCCGCGATATTTCTTCAAAACGGTCTTAAACGCCACGAGCCGGCCGGTCTCCTCAAAGAGTCCGGCCATGAACCCGCCATATAGCGCGTAGAGCCAGACGTTCCCCTGTATCGCCGCACCCGCGGCGGAGCCGAGTATCAGCTTGTGCGCAAGTCCCTCGAGGATAAAGGCGAATACAAGCATCACAGCGCAGCCGATGAAGAAGGGCACGACGTCGCATTTGTATTTTTTCCGGAATACGATAAAGAGCACAACGGGTATGGCGATGCCCATGAGCATCGCTATGCCGATGAATACTATCGACAGGACGGGGACGGTATAATTCATATCAATGCCTCCGAAAAGTATATGGGTCAATATTAACACGAAGGTCAAGTCAATTCAATGTTATGCTCTTGACAAAGGCAAAAAACAGAAGATAATGAACGTGAAATATCAGCAGAGGAGATCCTATAATGCTTGACGAATTGAAGCGGGAGGGCGTGAGCGAGAAGCTCATTGACGAGATCGCGGCGTTCCGCGCGGAGCATCCGACGCCGCCGGAGCTGCAGGAGCGCATACCCAGACCACGATATATGTACTATGGCCGCGAGGTCTGGGAGGACGCGATAGCCGCGCTGCTCTGCGGCGAAAACCTCCTGCTCTCCGGCCCCAAGGCCACCGGCAAGAACGTGCTCGCCGAAAATCTTGCGAGCGTGTTCGGGCGTCCGTGCTGGGATATATCCATGCACGTCAACACCGACGCTTCCTCGCTGATAGGCACGGACACCCTGCGCGACGGCAGGGTCGTCCTGCGGCGCGGGCCGGTGTATGAATGCGCCGCGCGCGGCGGCTTCGGCGTGCTCGACGAGATCAATATGGCAAAGAACGAGTCCCTTGCCGTGCTGCATGCTACGCTCGACTTCCGGCGCAGCATCGATGTGCCGGGCTATGACAGAATAGACATGGACAGCGCCGCGCGCTTCATAGCAACGATGAACTACGGCTATGCCGGCACGCGCGAGCTAAACGAGGCTCTCGCCTCGCGCTTTATGGTCATCGAAATGCCGCCTATATCGGCCGAAAACCTCCGTCGCCTGCTGCGGCGCGAGTTTCCGGCGCTCAGGGCGGAGTATATCGAGCAGTTCGCGAGTCTCTTTGAGGACATACAGAAGAAGGCCGACAGCGCCGAGATATCCGCCAAGGCTCTCGATCTGCGCGGCCTGCTCGCGGCCGTTCACCTGATGGAGCACGGTCTGGGCGCTCTGCGCGCGCTGCGTCTCGGGCTCACGAACAAGACCTTCGACCCCTTCGAGCGCGGGCTCGTGGAGGACATGGTGCGTCTGCGCATAAGCGAGGGGCTGACCGGCGCGGACATCTTCGAGTGACATGGACATCACCAACGCCGAGCGCTCCCGCGCGGAAAATATAATATGGAACTCCGCCGGGGACTACTCCTTCGACAGCGAGGTGAAGGCCTATGACGAGAAGGGCCGCGCCGACCTTTACTTCAACTATATCATCGGCGCCGTGCACAGATATCTCGACTACCCGAAGCTCCAGGCGTACTTCGACAGGCTCGAGCTGACGGCGGGGCGCGAGCTCTTTGAGGATCTTATGTGGCTGGGTCTTGAAAACCTCGCCTATCTGCGCGGACGCGACGAGCGCCCCGTGCTCGATACGCTGCGCCGGGCTTACGCCGGACGCTTTCTCGCGTCGCTCGACCCCCGCGAGCTCGACGCCGCAGCCATGGACGAGGGGCACTCGTTCTATACGCTCTCCGAGGTGCGTATCGGTCACTTTCGCCGCGCTCTCGGCGAGGAGCCTAAGCTCGGCGGCACGGCCTCCTCCCTGCTCGGCGACATTGAGTTCACCGCCGACATGGACGCCGACGCCGTAATCGCGCGCATGGACGGGATAATCAAAGAATACTTCTCTGCCGGAATGGCGCTGGCCGCATGGACGAAAAAAAGCCGCAGACAGTCCTTCCTCAAATTCGGAAGCGACAGCTTCACCGACGCCTCCATGGGTCTTGAATTTGACTCGGCCGACCGCAAGCGCAGCGCAGCGCTCAACAAGCTCATGAAGCTCCCCGGACGCTCGGCCGAGGCCCGGCGGCGCACGGTGCTCGGCTGCTACGGCGACCCGTCGCTCTCGGAGAGCGAGACTGCCGCCGCCCAAAAGCGCCTTTGCACCGGCATACACAACGGCTGCCGGCTGCTCTATACCCGCGGCGAGCACGGCGAGGCGGTGCGTCCGCTCTCCGACGCCGGCAAATTCCGCGCCGCCGCCGAAAGGCAGCGCAAGGCCAATCTCGCGGCGTGGCAGGCGGATATTCAGCGCAACACGCTCGCCGTAAACGCTCTCACAAACCTGCTTAAAAACGCGCTGCTCATCAGTCTCGACCCGCCCTCTCACGTCGCGCGCAGCGGCTCGCTCGACGCACCGCTCGTCTGGCGGTACAACGAGCTTGAGGATGAGCGCATCTTCGTGCGCCGCTTCAACGACGACCCGGACGATCTGACGGTTGACATAATGCTTGACTCCTCCGCCTCTCAGAAGGGACGGGAGGAGGTCATTTCCGCACAGGCGTATATTATAGCGGAGAGCTTCACGCGCTGCCGCGTGCCGGTGAGGATTTCCTCCTACTGCTCTGAGGAGGAGTACACCGTGCTGCGCGTACTGCGCGACTATTCCGACGCGCGCGGAAATCAGGCGGTGTTCGGTTACTGCGCCTCCGGCTGCAACCGCGACGGGCTCGCGGTCTCGGCGGTCATGGATATGCTCGCGGACGGCTCCGGAGCTCACAAGATCCTCATCGTTCTCACAGACGGCTTGCCCAACGACACTCAGGGCATACGCACCGGCGGCGCAATACGCGACTATCTCGGCGACACGGGCGTTAAGGACACCGCCCTCGCCGTGCGGCGCGGGATGCGCGCGGGCGTTCCGGTGCTCTGCGTCTATACGGGGCGCGACGCCGAGATCCCCGACGCAAAGCGGATCTACGGCCGCGAGCTCGCCTATATTAGGGATCAGCGGCGCTTTGCCGACGCCGTCGGCGCGCTAATCCGCAATGAGCTGAGAACATATTGACACAAAAGAGGCGGTCGTTTCCGACCGCCTTAAACTATTTTATCCCGAACAGACGACACGCGTTTTCATGCGTGATGCGCTCGACGCTCTCCGCCGTCATGCCCGTGAGCTCCGCGACCCGCGCCGCGATATACGGCAGGAGCGAGGAATCATTGCGCTTGCCCCGATACGGCACAGGCGTGAGATACGGGCTGTCTGTCTCGAGCAAAATGCGCTCCGGCGGGCAGACCGCCAGCACCTCGGCGGCCTTCGCGTTGTTTTTATAGGTTATCGGCCCGTCGAAGCCGAGATACCAGCCCATGCCTGTGAGCTGCAGCGCCATCTCCGCCGAGCCGGAGAAGCAATGGAACACTCCCCCCACCTCGGGGACAGCGCGCACCATGTCCAGACAGTCGCCGTGCGCCTCGCGGTCGTGGACAATGACGGGCAGGTCAAGCTCGCGTGCGAGCGAGAGCTGGGCTGAGAACATCCGCTTTTGAATGTCCTTGTGCTCTCTGTCCCAGTAATAATCGAGACCTATCTCCCCTATCGCAACGACCTTTTCATGCCCGGCGAGAGAACGCACAACGTCAATGCCCGCGTCCGTCCAGCTCTCCCACTCCTCAGGCTGCCAGCCGACGGCGGCATATACGAAGCCGTATTTCTCCGCAAGCGCAACGGCGGCGCGGGAGGAGGCCTCGTCGCAGCCGGGGTCTATTATATTGCCGACGCCCCGTGAGGGCATGGATGCGAGCAGCTCGTCCCTGTCCGCGTTGAAGGCGCCGGAGTCATAATGCGCGTGAGTATCAAAAAACATTTTTATCACCACCGCCATTAAACCACATTCCCGCTGTTGCGCGCAAGAGCCAAACATGCTAAAATAATACAATGAAGCTAAAACCTGATTGGCTGACCGATAAATATATAATGCTTATGCTGCTCGTCTTTCCCCTGTGGACGGGCTTTAAGGGATACGCGTCACTCACCTTCTGGAAGTTTATCTTCTTCGCCGCCGCAACGGGACTGTGGCTGCTGCTTCTGGCCGTATCGCTCCTCGTCGGCAGGCGCTCTCTCACCCGTCCGCCGCTCTGCCGGATCTGCGCTCTCGCCTTCATGGGCGCGGCGGCGCTCTCGGCTGTGCTTTCGCCCTACGGCTCTGCGACGATCATCGGCGCGAGCCGCTACGACGGGCTCGTCACCCTGCTGCTCTATGGCTGCATTTTCCTCGGCGTCTCTGCCTTTGCAAGGCCGAAGAAGGAATATATCTATGCTCTGGCCGTCTCAAGCCTGCTGTGCTGCGCGGTCGCCGCGCTGCAGCTCATGCGGGTCAACGCCCTGGGGCTCTTTCCGGAGGGCTACGATTATTACGACGCCGGCGTGTACTATTCCGGCGCGTTCCTCGGTACCATCGGCAATGTGGACGTGCTCGCGGCATATTTCAGCCTATGCATACCGCTGTTCATCGCCGTGCCGGTTATGAGCGGCGAGCGGCGCGATCTGCTCCTGTTCATCCCCGCTGCGGCCTGTCTTGCGATACTGCTCGTCTCCGGCGTCGCCTCGGGCGCTCTGGCGCTCGTATTCGCCGTTCTGGTCGGCGCGCCGTACCTCGCCTCGGCGCGGGGAAGGAGGCGTCTTAGCCGCGCTCTCGCGCTCTGCTCCGTCCTTGCCGTTGCGACGGGACTCTGCGCCGTATATTTCCGGCCCGGCTCCTCCGGGACGCTGGGGGAGCTCTCGCAGATGCTCCACGGGACTATTGAGGACAGCTTCGGCTCGTCCCGCGTGCTTATATGGCGCGAGACGCTCTCGCTCGTCGGCGAGCGTCCGCTGCTCGGCGGAGGGCCGGACACCTTGAGTCTGCGCACGTCGCTGGGCTTTTCGAGATATGTGGAGGCGTCGGGCGTTACCCTCTCCTCCCGCGTGGACAATGCCCACAACGAGTTTCTCGGCTACCTCGTCAACATCGGCGCACTCGGGCTCGCGGCCTATCTTTCGGTGGTTGTCTGCTCGCTTGTCCGGGCAATCCAAAAACGTCGCGCCGATCCGCTCATTCCGGCGCTCGGCTGCGCTCTCGTCTGTTATCTCGCTCAGAGCTTTTTCGGACTGGGGCTTTGTCTCGTCGTGCCTATCCTTTGGATCATTATGGGGCTGATCTGCTCCGACAAGGAGATTTGAAGTTGGAAAACATCACACAGCCTCGCGCGCGGCGCGACCTCGCGCCGGATATCCTAAAGCTGATCGCCACTGTCGGCGTCGTAGTCATCCACATCAGCGCGCAGGGCGTCACGTCCTTCGCGCTCGGCAGCTTCAACTGGCTCGTCTGCACATTCTGGGATTCCCTCGCCCGCTTCGCCGTGCCGGTGTTCTTCATGTGCACTGGCGCAATGATGCTCGATCCCGGCAAAGAGCTCACTATCGGACACATATACAAGAAATACTTTCTGCGAGTGCTGTGGATCCTGCTTTTCTGGTCTTGGGCGTACTACATTTTCACGATAGTCGGGCAATACGTCCTGAGTGGTTGGTGGGAGCCCAACGGCCTGCTCAACTCCTTCATTCAGACGCTGCGCATGAACCATCACCTGCACCTCTACTATTTGCAGATGCTGCTGCTCCTGTATGTCTGCCTGCCCGTGCTGCGCGTGTTCGTGCGCGCGAGCTCCGAGAAGGAGCAGAACTACGCCATCGGCATTTGGCTCGCTCTCGGCATCGCGCTGCCGCTGCTTATCAACTACTACCCCCTGTCGTGGTTCGGCGGGCTGATCCCCTCGATGCGGATTGACATGGTCTGGGCTGCGCTCGGCTATGCGCTGCTCGGGCGCGTGATGTACTCGCGCGAGCCGGACAGACGGCACCTCGCGGGATATGTGTGGATGTTCGGCATCGGCCTTGTCGTCACCTTCGGCGGGACAGTCGCCGCCTCGATGCTCACCGGCGAGGTCGAGCTCGGCTTTCTCGAGGGCATGAGCCCCGGCCCCGCGCTCTGCGCTGCGGGTCTCTTCGGCTTCGTTCGCATCCTGTGCCTTGAGCGCAGCTCCTCGCCGCTAATAGCAAAGCTCACCAGGGCCAGCTTCTGCGTCTATCTCATCCATCACTTCTTCATAATGGTATTCCGGCAGATCGGATTTGACGTTCTGCTCTTCACTCCGCTCATTGAAGTACCTGTGGAGACGGCGGCGGTCATCGCGCTGAGCCTTGTGGGATGGAAGATATTGTCAGTTATTCCTTTTGTAAAGGATCATCTAATATAAATCTCTGAAAGGGTGGAGAAAATGGAAAAACTAACCGACAAGCTTGCCGACAAAACGCTGGAGCTCTTTTCAAAGGAGCTCTCGGAGGGCGTGGAGGTCCCCGGCCCCGGAGCCGCCGCCGCGTATACCGCCGCGCTCGGTATTTCGCTGGGCATGAGAGCCTGCGCTCCCGCGCCGGACAAAACGCGCGAGGCGCTTGAGGCCATGCGCGGCTACTGCATGAGACAGGCTGTGGAGGACGGCAAAATGCTCCGTCCCCTGCTCAAGCTCATGTCCGAGCCGGAGAGCGAGAGAGACGGCGAGCACTTTGAGGCCGCGCTTCGTCTCGCCTGCCAGCCGCAGACGGAGGTAATGTACACCGCCGCGCGCGCCATCGAGATGTTCGCCGCTCTCGCCGCCGACTGCCCTGCCGGGGCGCTGGTGAATCTCACGGCCGGCACGGAGCTTTGCCGCGGCGCCATGCTCTCGGCGGAGCAGGTGATACTTGAAAACGCCGCCCACATTACGGACGACGTGTTCGCCATGACCCTGCGCATTGAGGGCGAGAAGGTCAACGCACAGTTCCTGCCCGTGGCCGATAAGACTATCGCCGCGGCCGCGGAATGCATGAAATGAGCGTATAATCCGGCATAAACGAACGAGCGGCGGAGAAAACTCCGCCGCTCGTTCGTTTATTCATTGTTATTTCAGTCCGCCGTACACGGCTGCGCAGAGGAGCTTGGCCATCTGCGAGCGTGTGAGCCCCGCTCCGGGAGTGAGAGCTCCGCCGCTGCCCTGCACAACGCCCATCTTAACAAGCGTTGCGGCGGCCGTGGCTGCCCAGTCAGAAACCTCGGCGGCGTCTGTGAAGGCCGAGAGCGACGACGCCTCGCCGTCGGTATACTGCACGCCGAGCGCCGAGAGAGCGCGGTAAAGGAAGGTGAAGCCCTGCTCGCGCGTGAGCGTATCGAGGGGGCTGAAATATCCGTTCGAGCCCTGCGCTATGCCCGCGGACGCGGCCCAGTTGACGGCCTGCGCATAGTAGGCGTCGTCCGCAACGTCCGCGAACGCGCTCTCGCCCGCATATTCCGGCTTGCCGGCGGCGCACCAGAGCATCACAAGGAAGTCGCAGCGGCGCATGGCGGAATCCGGCGCGAAGCTCGTATCTGTCACGCCCGTCACAACACCCTTGTCATAGAGCGTCTTTACATACTCGCGCGACCAGTGAGCGATAACGTCCGGGAACTCGAAATCGACGCTCACGGCGATCTTTTTCGTAACTCCGGCGAGGGAAACGGTTATCGTTCCCTCCGCTCCCGGAGCGCCGGAGGCCGTGAAAACGCCGTCCTCCGTGACAGCTCCGATATCCCCGCTGACGCTGTACTGATAGTTCACACCGGCGGTGTTCACGCTTCTGGAGAGGTACTTGGCCGACGCCGCGAGACTCACGCTCTCGCCCTGTGAGAGTGAGAGCAAGGAGACGGACGTTCCGGTGGCCTTATTATATACGCTTATGCTGTCCGGCCTTGAAACGACGTGTATCGTTCCCGTGCCGCTCGCTACCCCTGATGAGAGCGTGACCGTATCCGTGCCCGCACTGCCCGGAGCGGTGTAGACAGTGCCGGAGACGCTGCCGCGCGAGGCCGTCGCCGTGAAGTTTCCCGTGGAAACGCTGTGCAGTCCGGCGTCCGTCGCCGCGGCGCTGATGCTCATGGAGCTGCCGGCGAGCACCACGGCGCCGTCCTCACCGAGGAAGAGGCGCTTCGCGGCGCCTGTGGACGCCGTATCTGTGACGAGCATTATGTAGGAGCAGACCGAGCGCAGCGAGCCGTCCGAGGGAACGTTTACGACCTTGAGCCCGCTCTCGCCCGGAACTCTAAGCGCAAGGGCCGTGGAGCCGCCGCCGTCCATATTTACCGCCGTGACGCAGCCCATGGAGATGAGATCGTCCGCGAGCTGACGCAGCGTGCTGCCTGCGGAGGCGCTCGTGCGCCCGTCCATGACGTAATAAACGAGCGTGCCGTCGGCCTTCACGCCGATGGCCGTGCGAGGATTTGCGGGGGTGATGGAGCTGTCCCAATACTCGCTCCTGTAAATTTCGGAGTCCCTGACGATTATGTTCCCGCAGCCTGAGACCCAATCCATTCCTACAAGCGTATCATCGGAGCAGCTCGTCATGATCGTTATGCTGTCGCCAATCGAAAAGCTCTCATAAGCTGCGCCGAGAGCGGCCGCATCCGACGCCGTGAGAACGATGTAGCCCTCCCCTATCCTGACGGCCTCTTTATCGTCGATGAGCTCCTCCACCGTGAGCGTCACGCTGCCGGAGAGCGCGAGCTCGCCCTGCGTGACCTTCATGCGCACAAACCAGCCGTCGCCCGAGGTGCGGGTGGAAACCGTGGAGAAGTATTCGGAATAGAGATACAGCCCGGCGCCCGTGCGGCTCTTGTTGAGATGCGTGGTGGAAAGGCTCTCTCCGGTCGTGTCGTTTTTTATGGTTATATTGACCTCGGGCATATACGACACGACTGTCTTGCCGTCCGAAAACGCGATGGCGTTGTTGCCCTCCGGCGAGGACTTGTAAACGCCGTTCTCCACGACCATGCCGCAGGAGATACGCGTGTCCCAGTAACCGAAGTCGGCATTCACCGCCGCAACGACGTTGTAGCCGAGGCTCTCGGCATATTTGACGGCGTTGGTTATCGTCATGCCGCCGTAGATCGTGTCGCAGGCGACGACGATGGGATAGACGCCGTTTAGCGCGCTGTCTGAGAGCGTGAAGGTCTCAACAAGCGAGCCGGCGGAGTTGCGGGAGATGTCGTTGCGGTATGTAAGGCCGTCGGCATAGGTGGTGGTGTTGGTATAGACCGCGGCGCCCGTGCCGCTGCCGAAGGCGAGCGCGCTGGTTACGAGCAGAGCGAGGCAGAGTATTATCGCGAGTATTCTTTTCATGCTATTCCTTTTCAAACATGTCCATAGATGAGCAGTCCCGCGCCGTAGGACAGGGTATTCGCGGCGAGGGTAAGCAGGAACAGCCGCGCCGAGCGGCCCTCCAGCAGAGCGTATGTGAGGTACTCAACGGCGACCACCGCCGCCTCGAGGACATAGACAAACCATGTTATGTCAACTACCCCCGAGAGATACGGCAGAGCGAGGTTGAGCGAGAGGTTCGTGGCGATATTGACGCACACGCATACGACGAGGAACGCCGCCGTGCGCTTGCCGCAGAGGGCAAGAAAGGCGGTCTCGATAGCCACGGTCAGCCCGCAGGCGACGGCGAGGCTCACTTCTTGTTCTCGTCCGCGCTCTTTTTGCGGCGCACGGCCTTGACGACAAGCACGATTACGATAACGGCAATGGCTATTATCGCCACGGGCACGCCGATGATCATAGCGTACATCGGGCCCGTTGCCACATCGGCAAAGGCCGGTATCACAAGGCCGAGTGCGGTTGTCAATGCAAGAGCGAGGGTCTTAAGCGCTTTTTTCATCAGCCTTTGCTCCTTTCTTCTTTTTGCGGACGGCAAAAATAATGACAACGACTGCGATCACCGCCGCGCCGAGGACTATCCACGGCCAGATGAGCGGCGCGCTCACGGTGGGCTCCGGGTCGATCGCGACGTCCGCGAGAGCCGGGACGGCAAGCGCGAGGGCGAGCGAAGCGCTGAGAAGCATGGCTGAGAGCTTTTTCATGGCGAAACCTCCTTGATCTTCTTGTCGGCATATATGATGGCCGCGAGGCCGAAGAGGAAGCAGAGGGCCGTGAGCGCCGAGGCGGCCACGCCCGTGAGCGAGATCAGCCCGCCCAGAAGCGTCCCCGGCCAGAGCGCGGAGGCCGCGAGACCGAAGGCGAGCCCCGGTGAGTCCGGCATCGAGCGGCAGAGCAGCCAGAGCGTTACCGGCATGGTAAGGTTCAAAAGGAGCTGTCCCGCGAGCGACGGAACGAGCCACGCGGAGCAGAGCGCCGCGAGCACGGCGGCAGCCGGCAGGGAGAGCCATGCCGAGCGCCTTGCGCCCAGCGCGTCGCAGATGAAGCCGCCGGCGGTCTTGCCCGCAAACACGAACAGCACGGCGAGCAGAGTAAGCGCCGCGCCGCTCTTCCACGGATAGGTCACGGCGCTGCCGCCTATCGCGCGCACGGCGACGGCGGCGAGCAGCGCCGCCACAGCGAGCCACGGCACTCTGCGCGCCTTGGGGCGCTGCCACTCCCCTTCCCGCAGCGCAAGCATCTGCGCGGCGGCGAGAACGAGCGCGGCAAGGGCGAAATATGTACCGGCGGCGCTGTAAAACGTCCCGAGCGCGAGGCCGATGGCGCCGGGCGCCACGAACACGCCGAGCGGCGCCGCCTTCCCCATGCCGTCCTTTATGGTCACGGTGCCGGCGGCGACATGGTAGACGCTGTTCCCGAGCCCCACCGCGATCACCCGCGCAAGGGGCGGCAGCGGCAGCAGGAGCCCCATAGCCGCAACGGCGAGCGCCGCGCCGGCAAGCCTCTCATGTCGGGGCAGCATATCCGTCAGCAGCCCCACGGCGCACTGGGTAGTGAACGCAAGCGTATTATAGAGCAGCAGCGCCCGGCCGAGCTCCCCGGACTCCGCGACCGGGCCGAAGAGCGCTGCGGCGCACACGGCGTCCACCAGCAGATGGCCTATGGAATTGATCGTCAATCGCATTTTCATCTAAATCACTATATCACAAAGACGCGGAATGTGGTAGAATAGTTCCATAACATTAATGGATTTAGGAGAAATTACCAGATGATCACTGTTGAAAACCTCGGCCTGCGCTACGGCGGACAGGTGCTGTTCCAGAACGCCGACCTCCAGTTCACCGCCGGCAACTGCTACGGCATAATAGGCGCGAACGGCGCCGGAAAATCCACCTTCCTGCGGATACTTTCGGGCGAGGTGGAGCAGAGCAGCGGCGAGGTGCATATTGACGCCAAGGCGCGCATGTCCGTTCTCAAGCAAAACCAGACTCTCTATGACGATCACACCGTGCTCGACACGGTCATCATGGGCAATCTTGAGCTTTATAACATCGGCATCGAGAAGGACGCCATATACATGAAGGACGATATGACGGACGCCGACGGTCTGCGCGCCTCGGAGCTTGAGGAAAAGTATGCCGAGATGGGCGGCTGGGAGGCAGAGTCGGACGCCTCGCGCATATTGCAGGGTCTGGGGGTGGACGCCGCGCTCCAGGGCGAGCTGATGGCGGCGATCGACCCGCGAATAAAGGTCAAGGTACTCCTCGCCCAGGCGCTTTTCGGCAAGCCCGACATTATCCTGCTCGACGAGCCCACCAACAACCTCGATCTCCAGAGCGTCGTATGGCTCGAGGACTTTCTGATGGACTATGAGGGCACAGTGCTCGTAGTGAGCCACGACCGCTACTTCCTCAACAACATCTGCACGCACATAGTCGACATCGACTACGGCAAGATAAGAATGTATATCGGCAACTACGACTTCTGGTATGAGTCCAGCCAGCTGATGCAGCGGCTCATAAAGGACCAAAACAAGAAGGCGTCGCAGAAGATCGAGGAGCTCCAGGCCTTCATCGCCCGCTTCTCGGCGAACAA
>CAYNMN010000049.1:0-14487 GCA_964398305.1 uncultured Oscillospiraceae bacterium | reverse complement strand
CCGTGCTCGTAAAGCCCGTTTCTTACATCCTCGTTGAGCTTGTCGATCAGTGCTGTGGTCAATGTTGTAACGTTATCCAATTATCACTCTTCCTCTCTGATTTGTTTTCCCTAAACAATCCTCGCTGACCCGGAATACGTTTAGTATTGGAGTATTGCTTTCAAATTATTTCTTTCAATGAAGATAGGCTGCGCGCTGTATGGGTCAAAGACAATCCCCTTAAGACCATATTCCATTACCGCGTCTATCACATGGTTTATGGGCGAGCATATGACAGCCGGATACTGCTCCTGAACCTGCCTTGGTATCCTTACCGCATTCTCGATAGAGGTAAAAAGCGCTCCGAACACGCCTTCATCAGTAATCACAACACACAACGCAGTCCGGCCGGAATCATCTCTCCCACGGGAGTGGATCCAGGTCCTGTCTTCCGCGCACAAACGGATCGTTTCGAAAAACAGCCTCCGATTCTCTTCAGTCGAAAAGTCTATGTAGCGTTGTTTTGCTATGGCACACGAATCCCGATCCATAATGCCTCCTTTGTTGTCTTACGCCTTCGTCTCGGCGAAGGCGTAGAAGTCGCTGACTATTTTCAGCAGGCGGGCGTCGAGGTAGAGCGCCGCCTCCTGCCAGAGCTCGTCCGGCACGCCGTAGTACGCCTCGGCTATTGCGCCGGTGATGGCGCCGATGGTGTCGCTGTCTCCGCCGACGGAGATCGCGTTGCGTATTGCGTCCTCAAAGTCCGTGCTCTCGAAGAACGCGGCGAGGGCGACGGGCATTGTCTCCTGACTGGAGACGTGGAAGCGGTAGGTCGGGCGCACCTCGTCGAGCGCGGGCAGCTCATAGAGCTCAAACGCCCTCTCGCGCAGAGTCTCCCGGCTCTCGCCGTGGCGGGCTCGCCAGACGAGCTCCGCCGTGAGCCCCGCGGCCTTAAGCCCCTCCGGGTGGTTGTGTGTGGGCTCCGCCGTGGCCTCGCCGAGCGCGTAGGCCTTCTCCGCGCTGCCGGCAATGAACCCGGCCGGTGAGCAGCGCATAGGCGCGCCGTTGCCCCAGGAGTTGTACGGCTGCGGGTCGTCGGAGTCCAGCCAGTCGCCGAAGCGCAGCCCATACCCGCGGTACGGATAAGCGTTGCCGAGCTCCTGCATGCTCTCAACAAGCCCCTCGAAAAGGTCGCCGTCGGTCCTGTCTGCGTTCATGAGCGCCTCGGCCACAGCGCAGGTCATCACGCTGTCGTCGGTGAACTTGCACTTCTTCCCGAAGAACGGGAAGTCCTTCTGACGCAGATTGTCGAACTCGTAGATCGAGCCCACGATGTCGCCTATTATTGCACCCTTCATTTTTGCCCTCCTTATAGTCCGGTTTGAATGAACCCGTTCAGCTCCGCGCCTCGGCGAAGGCATAGAACTCGGTAACGATTTTCAGCAGGTAGTCGTCGAGGTAGAGTGTCGCCTTCCGCCAGAGCTCGTCCGGCACGCCGTAGTACGCCTCGGCTATTGCGCCGGTGATGGCGCCGATGGTGTCGCTGTCTCCGCCGACGGAGATCGCGTTGCGTATTGCGTCCTCAAAGTCCGTGCTCTCGAAGAACGCGGCGAGGGCGACGGGCATTGTCTCCTGACTGGAGACGTGGAAGCGGTAGGTCGGGCGCACCTCGTCGAGCGCGGGCAGCTCATAGAGCTCAAACGCCCTCTCGCGCAGAGTCTCCCGGCTCTCGCCGTGGCGGGCTCGCCAGACGAGCTCCGCCGTGAGCCCCGCGGCCTTAAGCCCCTCCGGGTGGTTGTGTGTGGGCTCCGCCGTGGCCTCGCCGAGCGCGTAGGCCTTCTCCGCGCTGCCGGCAACGAAGCCGGCCGGCGAGCAGCGCATAGGCGCGCCGTTGCCCCAGGAGTTGTACGGCTGCGGGTAGTCGGAGCGGAACCACCGCTTGAAGGCTCCGCCGTACCCCGCGTGCGGGTAGAGCAGCCCGAACTGCTGCAGCCGGTAGGTCAGCTCTTCGAGAAGGTCGACGTCGGCGTCGTCGCTCATTAACGCCTTCGCCACGGCGCACGTCAGCACCGTGTCGTCCGTGAAGCGACCCACGGGCGAGAACAGAGGAAACGCCTTGCTCTTTGTGTTGTGTCGCTCATAGACTGAGCCGACTATGTCTCCGAGTATTGCGCCTTTCATATGCACAGCCTCCCTTTTATCCATTATGCGGTGTGAACAATTCGTGTGTCAAGGACAAATGTGTGCGATTTCCGGGGGGCGAGGTGTTCGCCCCCGAACTCCGGGCAGAGCGTCAGCTCTTGCCCGCGAGCTTCGCAAGCTCGCCCAATAGGTTTTCGCTACCGCCCACGCTGAGGGACCCCACGTGCTCGCAGATTCTCTCAATGGACTCCAGTTCGGTCAGGCGCATTAGTGTCGGGTTTTCTTCGAGTAATCGCGCTGAATTGAGTTTGTTCCGCATGGAAGCGGCCTCGTCTCGGCGGACGATTACGTTTGCCTGTGCGCGTTTTTCGGCGAGTAGGACCGAGTTCATTATGTCCCTTATTTCGCCGGGAAGGATTACGTCCTTCACTCCCGAGTCCGTGAATGTCACGGCGTATTCGGCTTCACGGGTCTTTAGTTCGTAGAGGATGCCCTCGGCGACATCCTCACGGCTCGCAAGGAGCTCGTCGAGTGTGAGAGCGCACACGGCGCGTCTCAGTGCGAGTTGGACAAGTGTGCGCAGTTGCTCCGCGTGGTTGGAGAACCCGGTCGCGGCGCGGAGGGTGTCGGTCACTTTGAATGTGCAGACGACATTCAGGCGGACCGTGACCTTGTCGGCGGTCAGGAGCTCCTGGCCGCTCACGTCGAGTTGCTGAAGGCGCAGGTCGACGGTTTTGACTTCGTAGTCGGCGAGGGAGTTGGCCCACAGGGCGTAGCGCCCCGGGTCGAGGGTTTTTGCGAGTACGCCGTTCACGAACAGCAGTCCCTGTTCGTATTCGGCGACGCTTTCCCAGTTGAGTAGGCTTTTCGCGAGGGCGGGGGTGAGGCGCAAAAGCGTCTCCTCGTCCACGAGGGGGTCGGTGATGTCGACGCGTTCGACATCCAGGTCGCGGCCCAGTGTCCAGAGCACATAGTGCCCGGTGGAGAGGGCGAGTCTGGCGGCTCCGTAGTGTGACACGAACACGAGTTCGTTGGGCGCCACATCCACGGTCGTCAGTTGTTTCGAGGCTTCGGGGTCGCCGAGCAGCGGCTCGACAGGGTGGAGAGAGTTGTATCTCTCTCCGGGGGTGGCTTTGACGACCTCGACCTCGCAGTCGTCGTCGCCGCTGTGTCTTCCGGGTGTGAGTAGTTTGAGGAAGCACCCGTCCCTCGTCAACACCCCGCGCTCTCCGTCTTTAATTGTAATTGTCATGTGTGCAGCACTCCTTTCATTATCCGCAGCGAATGTCGTCGGTCTATATGTACCGCTGTCGGCCGGAGCGCCGTCAAGCGGAGATTATTTGTCGGCCGCGTCCACGCTGATGAGCGGCGAAGGAATTGAGTCGGCTGACCCTCCGGCGGGGACTGTGTCCCGGCTTTTCGGACTGTCCGACGGTATCCGTCCTCAGCAGGCTCACTTCACGTTCCGGACAAGGGGTCTTACGCGTCCGGGCGGACTTTATGCGGCCTCGGGAAACTTCATCTACCCTACCGGTTGCCTGGCCTTGGCCTGCACGCCGGAGTTTATGGCTCCCGGCGACGCGGTCCGGCGACTCATCGACGCCACGGACCGGCTACTTGGCCTCAGCTAAAAAGGTTCGCAATAGCTCATCTTCTGTTTCTAAGATTCGCGTAGCTCACCTTATAAACGTATCATACCGTATCCGTTTACGGTCATGGTCAATCCGCGATTGACACTTTTTCTTGTTTCGGATCGCGGACGGAATACTACCGACGTGCAGAGGTCGGTAAATGTTCCCGGCGCCTTGTTTGTCGGCACGGCACCGCCTCCTAAGGTCCCTCGGCGTATTCCCTTCACTATGTTCAGGGAATACGCGAGGGGACCTAAGGGCGCAGGCTCACGGGCGCAGCCGGCTCCGACCTGTCATGTCCGGGCTGTCGTTGCCGGCCCGGCGCATCTCCTCAACCCGGCGGCAGAGTATGCGGAGATCCTTCTCTGTGAGCGACCCGCACCTGCGCAGGTCGGTCAGTGTTCTTTCGAATTCGTCAAGGCAGGTGTTGAATTTCGTTTTCCCGTAAGCATCCATAGCAGTCCTCCCTTTCTTTCGAGCCGTCGTTTTTGCAGCTTCTATTCATAATGTACCAAATCCGTCCCTCGCCCGGGTCAATCCGCGATTGACACTTTTTTCTTGAGCTCAGGCGGGATACTACCGACGTGCAAAGCTCGGTGAATGTTCCCGGCGCCGTGTTTGCCGATACGTCACCGCCTCCTAAGGTCCCTCAGCGTATTCCCTTCACTATGTTCAGGGAATACGCGAGGGAACCTAAGGGCGCAGAGCTCGCGCTGCTTGAGCTCAAACGGGCGCCGAGTTTTAATAGTCCCTGTTGTTGCGCTCGTCGACCGGCGCCCTCCACTCGTCGGAGAAGTGGCGTCCGGCTCGGGAGTAGCGGATGGCCATGTCCACGGCGTCGTAGTTGGCGCGGGTGCCGGCGCCGTCGGGCCGGTAGGTCGCGGCTCTGTCGGCGCGGATGTTCATCCTGCCGGCGGCCTGCACGGCGTCCATGTTCGCGCCGAGGAACAGGAACTCCCAGCCCAACCCGGTCTGCTTTGAGATCATTTCGCGCACCTGCTCGATGCTGTACTCGCGGCTCGAATTCTCATAGCCGTCCGTGATGATGACCACGACCGTCTTGCCGGGGCGCTCGGCCTCCGGCGTGTGCTTCTGGGCGATCCGGATGAGGGAGATCGCTCTGCCGACCGCGTCGAGCAGCGCCGTGCTGCCCCGCGCCGAGTAGTCGTTCGCCGTCATCGCTCTCACGCACTGCAGCGGCGCTCTGTCGTGCAGGGTCTCGTACTCGTTGTCGAAGAGCACCGTGGTGACCAGCGCGTCGCCCGGCTCCTTCTTCTGCTTGTCGAGCATCGAGTTGAAGCCGCCGATGGTGTCCTCCTCCATGCCGCACATAGATCCGCTGCGGTCGAGTATGAACACAAGCTCTGTCAGGTTTTCGTTCATAATAGCATCCTCCGTTTTTATTGCTGCGGGAGCTGCGCTCTACCGCTGTGATCATAGGATACTTCACTCCCTGCACACCGTGGTCAATCCGCGATTGACAAAAAACATCCCCCGACCGTTTGACCGATCGAGGGATACATTATTATATTTTACGCGCGGGCGGAGAGCCTCATACAAGGCCGAGCGGCGGCTCGCCGTAATCGTCGAGGGAATAGTTGATGTCGAAGAGATCGTAGCAGCCGCGCCTTATGAAGTACTCCACGATCATGTCGAACTGCACGCTGTGCGAGAGCGTGTAGCCCAGCGTGCCGAGCAGGTCGAGCGTCTGGTCGTAGTTGAGCTCCAAACCGATGGCAAGCGACAGGGCGGTGTTCTTGCTCGGCTTGTAGCCGGCCTGGTTCCATATCTTGTTGAAGGTCTGGCGCGAGACGCCCGCCTTGTTGTACAGCTCGGCGTCCGACACCTGCGCCTCGGTCATGAGATCGCGGAGCATATCCCTGAACGGCTTACTGCGCGCGGCGAGCATCTCGTCGAGCGTCTTGTAGAGCCCGGCGCCCGGCGGCGAGATGCTGAACCGTGTCCTGTCCCGGTCGTAGTACGGCTCATGCTCGTCGGCACTCGCGGGCTCTATAAAGTTTCTCGCGATGAACGTGGACAGGTCGGCGTTGGACGCCCTCACGCGGCTGATATGCCCGGCCTCGCCGCTCAGCACCATCGTGATCTCCATGTCGCCGTGAGCTTCGAGGAACGCGCTGATCTCCTCGGAGGCGACGCGCTTTGCGAGCTCCCGGGGATACCCGTACCGCCCGGAGGCGATGAGCGGCATGGCGACGGAGGCACAGCCGAGCTCCGCGGCCTTGGCGAGGACGCGCTTATAGCACTGACGCAGGACGAACTCCTCGCCTGAGCGCCCGCCGTCCCAGATCGGGCCAACGGTGTGGATGATATACCTTGCCTTGAGCTCTCCGGCGGAGGTCGCCACCGCGTCGCCCGGGGCACAGCCGCCGATCCTCGCGCACTCGTCCGCAACGGCGCTGCCCGCGGCCCGGTATATGCAGCCGCTCACCCCGCCCTCGTCGGTCATGGCGCTGTTCCCGCAGCTCACGATCGCGTCGGCACTGACGTCAACGATATCCGATTGTATAAAATGCAGCGGCATGGTGTGTCGTCCTACTTATATGCGGAATTAAATGCCCGCGGGCTCTATGCCCGGTCCGGAGCCGCAGGAATATATACCATCTTCAGCGGTATCAGCCTCTGATACTTTTCACTCAGTCTTTCGCAATTCTTCAGGATCAGGTCTACAAGCTCCGCTCCGTTCAGACCGCGAATGTGTCACATTATCCATCATGGGTTTTTAAATCAATTTGCAGCCTTTGAACAATGACGGCATGTCCCTTTTTCTGCAATTCGCTTATCTCATAACCCTGTTCAACAAACTCTCGTAACTATCCACCACATCATACACTATGCTGTCAGAGCTAATGGCTTTGAAGTGCTCCCTGGCACAGTGTATTTTTGCCTCCTCAACCATACGAAGCTGCATAGAATTCATAGAGCCTTTTGTCTCTGCGACAAAATAGATATGCTTGACACTGCCTTCTTTGAACGCAATTGCCCAGTCAGGATTGTATTTACCAACCGGTGTGGAGATATAGAATCCGTTCGGCAGTTTTACATAGACTGCCACCTCGGTTCGCGTATCAAGCTCTGTTGCAAAATCCCGCTCGTTGGTGGAATCATACAGAATATGGTCGTATAGGTGATGATCTGCTTTCATGGCATTTACGCCAAGTTTGCCCTTCATTGTTGGTTCAGTGAAGATGTCCGTGTCATATCCTCGTGCGCGAAATACCGCAGAGCTCCGCAAGCTCCCCCTGCGAGAGCTTCATGATCTCCCGCAGCTTCGGCAGATGCCGCGCAAGCTCGCCGCACATTGCGCGCTTTTCCTCCCCCTGCAAAACAACCAAACTTATCCCCCCATTCCAAAACAGCTGTTGTCGTCTGGTTAACACTATTTGTAGTCCAGTATATTATCTCCGTCAGTCATTGTCTTTCCTTGCCGTCTGATTAACACCACTTTTTTTGTGCGCCGCGCCGCGGCGGTATCTGGGCATTTCGGGCGGGACGCCGATTGTATAATAAGCCAACACCGTCTGATGATTCCTTGTAATTTTTGTGTAGAATTTTTGTGTGGTCGTGCTATAATACAGCATATCAATCAGTATCCCCCGATACGGACGCGAGGAGGTGTGCCGGGATATGAATATCGAGCTTACCAACAAGGAATTTCGCAGGCTGCTGGACATGGTCTATATAGGCAACTGGGTGCTCAACTCTACAAGGGGCGAGGATCGCTTTGCGGATTATGACGAGCTGCAGGAAAAGCTTTTTGCCCTCTGCTCCAAAAACGGCTTGAGCAAGCTCTACCAAAGCTGGTACGGCCACGTCTTTCCCTCCAAGGAATATGAGGAGGGCGGAATACACGACGCAATCGCCGACTATGAGGACGCCGTATTCTTTGATATTCTCGCCGAGGAGATGGCCCGGCGCGATATGCACCTTGAGGACACCGACCCCGAGGACTTCACCGAGCTGACAGACCGCATGGACGAATACCTCGCCGAGTTCGACGAGCACGGGATCGACAATCTCTCCGTCGATATAGACTGAAAAGTTAATATTTTCGGCGCCTCCGCAGATAATACCGCGGAGGTGCTTTTTTATGAAAATGACCAGGGAGCAATACGCAAAATACGTCGCGGAAAGATCCCCGCCCTCCCCGATATGGGGCGATATGCTGCGCGCCTTTCTCGTGGGCGGGCTCATCTGCTGCGCCGGGCAGGCGCTGCTGTCGGGCGGCGCGGCGCTCGGCCTTTCCGAAAAGGATGCGGGCGCGGCGGCTTCGATGTCGCTCATCTTCCTCGGCGCGCTGCTCACGGGGCTGGGCGTATATGACGACGCGGCGAAGTTCGCCGGAGCCGGTACGCTCGTGCCGATAACCGGCTTCGCCAACGCCGTCGTTTCCCCCGCCCTTGAGTTCAAGACGGAGGGGCTCATAACCGGCACGGCCGCGAAGATGTTCGTAATCGCCGGGCCCGTGATCGTCTACGGCGTAGGCGCGAGTGTTGTTTACGGGCTGGTGCTGTACGTTTTGAGCCTAATATAGTATTATCCACAAACGGCCGCGCCCGTGAGCCGGAATTTTTACGTTTCTCCCACTTTACTTTAATAGGGTAATGTGATAATATGCTAATTAGTTATCATAATGAAGAAAACGGAGAAGCAAATGGACGATCTCGGATTTCTCTCGGGCGCGGAGCGGCTGACGCTCCGGCTGAGAAGGCTCTATTCCAAGGCGGGCTACGAAAAGTACAGCAGCGACCGGTTTGAGCCCTACGACACCTACTACGGCAACAGGAGCTTTCTGAAGAGCGACGGCATAGTTACCTTCACCGACCCGCGCGGGCGGCTGATGGCGCTAAAGCCCGACGTCACGCTGAGCATAATAAAGAACACTCCCCCCGGCGGCGGAGCTCGGCGGCTCTATTACTGCGAAAATGTGTTCCGCACGGAGCCGGGCAGCGGCGAGCTGCGCGAGATCCGCCAGGCGGGGCTGGAGTATATCGGCGGCGAGGACGGCGCGGGGGAGGCCGAGGTGCTGCGCCTTGCTCTGCGGAGCCTTGCGGAGATGGGCGGCGACTACCTGCTGGACGTAGGGCACGTCGGCTTTGCCGCCGCGTGGATGCGTGACGTCGGGCTTGACGACGCGGCGGCCGGCGCGGCGCTCGACGCGCTCTCGCGCAAGAGCCCCTCGGAGCTTGCGGAGATCGCCGGGGAAAAGGCCGACGCTCTCATGGAGCTGTGCCGACTCTCCGGCCCCTTCCCCGAAACTCTCGCCGCCGCGGGAAGGCTCGCCTGCACGGACGAGCTGCGCGCGGCCGTAGGCGAGCTCGAAGCGCTTTACGCGGCCATAGGCGGCGGCGAGGCGGACTCGCATCTGCGGCTCGACCTCTCGGTGGGCGGCGTGCTCGACTACTACAACGGCGTGATCTTCAACGGCTACATAGACTCCGCGCCCAGCGCGGTGCTCTCCGGCGGACGCTACGACGGGCTCATGCGGCGCATGGGCCGCTCGCAGCCGGCTATCGGCTTTGCGGCATATCTGAGCGGACTCACGGGGAACGAGGCGGCCTCCGGCGGCGACGATATGCTCACTGTGGCGCTCCCGAAGGGGCGTCTCGGCAGCGCGGCCTACGGACTTTTTGCCGGGCTCGGCTTCGAATGTCCCGCGCTGACGGAGAACTCGCGCTCGCTCGTGTTCGACTGTCCGGGAAAGAAGCTGCGTTATCTGCTCGTCAAGCCCTCGGATGTGCCGGTATATGTAGAGCGCGGCGCGGCGGACATAGGCGTCGCCGGCAGCGACGTGCTGCGCGAGCACAGCCCGGAGGTCTATGAGCTGCTCGATCTCGGCATCGGCAAGTGCCGCATGGTCTGCGCCGGCAAGGCGGATCTCCGCCCCGACCCCGACGCGCCGCTGCGCGTGGCGACGAAATACTCCAACACCGCCTCGCGCTGGCTTGAGAGCAAGAGCCGCCTTGCGGACATCATCCGTCTAAGCGGCAGCATTGAGATCGCGCCGGTGATCGGCCTGTCCGACGTCATCGTGGACATTGTTGAAACGGGCGGCACGCTGCGGGAAAACGACCTGTGCGTGCTCGAGGAGATAGCGCCGGTGTCGGCGCGGCTCATCGCCAACAAGGCGAGCAGTAAATTCAAAGCGGCGAGGATAGAGGACATCCGCGCCCGTCTGGAGGCAGGAAAATGACACAGATTATCGAGGCGAGAGGCACAGACGCCGTGAAGCTCTTTTCCCGCGCGGCGGAGCAGACAGACGAAAAGGTGGAAAAGGCGGTGGCCGCCATACTCGCGGATGTGCGCGAGAACGGCGACGAGGCCGTGGCGCGCTATACCGAGCGCTTTGACGGCGCGCGCCCCGACTCCCTGTCTGTCTCCGCGGAGGAGATAGCGGAGGCCGTGGCGAGCGAGCCGACGGAGTTTATGGACACGCTCAAAAGAGCGAGGGACAACATAGAGGACTTCCACCGCCGCCAGCTGCGCGAGGGCTTTGAATACACCCGCGCGGAGGGCATGGTGCTCGGCCAGAAGATAACGCCGCTCGCGCGCGTGGGGCTCTATATCCCCGGCGGCACCGCGGCCTACCCCAGCAGCCTGCTGATGAACGCCGTCCCCGCGAAGCTCGCGGGCGTGCCGGACGTTGTGATGGCGACGCCGCCCGGAAGGGACGGCAGGGCCCGCCCCGAGATACTTGCCGCCGCCCATGTCGCCGGCATAGACACCATCTATAAGATGGGCGGGGCGCAGGCGATAGGCGCCCTCGCCTACGGCACCGAGAGCGTAAATGGCGTCGATAAGATCGTCGGCCCCGGCAACATCTTCGTCGCGGTGGCGAAGAAGCAGGTGTTCGGCGCCGTCGACATCGACATGATCGCCGGGCCGAGCGAGATCCTCGTGATAGCCGACGCGAAGTCCGACCCCGGCTGCGTCGCCGCCGACCTCATATCCCAGGCCGAGCACGGCGAGCGCTCCGTGCCCGTGCTCGTGTGCGACGACAGCGCGTTCGCCCGGAGGGTGGACGCCGAGATCGAGCGCCAGCTCGCCATACTTCCGAGACGCGAGATTGCGACCGCCGCCTTCCGCGACTATGGCAGGATAATTGTCACGGGCGACATTCACGAGGCCGTGGCTATCTCCAACGCCATCGCGCCGGAGCACCTTGAGCTCTGCGTGGACGAGCCCTTTGAATATCTCCCCGAGGTCGTGAACGCCGGCAGCATATTCCTCGGCCGCAGCGCCCCCGAGGCGCTCGGCGACTACTTCGCCGGCACGAACCACACTCTCCCCACCGGCGGCACGGCGCGCTTCTCATCGCCGCTCGGCGTGGACGATTTCGTGAAGCGCTCAAGCTACATATATTATTCCTCCGGAGCGCTCGCGAGCGTGGCGGACGACATAGTCCGCTTTGCCCGCCGCGAGGGGCTCGAGGGTCACGCAAGGAGCGTGCTCTCGCGCCGCGGTGAGATAAAATGAGCCGCTTCCTGCTGCCCCGGCTCAACGAGCTCGAGGCCTATACCCCCGGCGAACAGCCCAGGGACGCGCGCGGTTGGGTGAAGCTCAACACCAACGAGAACCCCTACCCGCCCTCACGGGGCGTCATGGCGGCGATAAACGCGGACGAGGTGGAGCGGCTGCGGCTGTACAGCGACCCCGCCGCCTCCGACCTCTGCGGCGCGATGAGCGAATACTTCTCGCTCGACCGCTCGCAGGTCTTTGCCGGCAACGGCAGCGACGAGGTGCTCGCCTTCTGCTTCATGGCCCTGTGTCCGAACGGCGCGGCGTTCCCCGATCTCAGCTACGGCTTCTACCCCGTCTATGCCGAGCTCTTCGGCGTTGCGGCGGACATAGTGCCGCTGCGCTCCGACTGGAGCATTAGCGTCGACGATTACGCCGACAAGCGCGGCACGGTGATCATCGCCAACCCCAACGCGCCGACTGGGCTGTGCCTGCCCCTCTCCGAGATCGAGCGCCTGCTCTCCGCAAACCGCGACAGGCTCGTGATCGTGGACGAGGCCTACTGCGCCTTCGGGGGCACGAGCTGTGTCCCGCTGCTGAAAAAATACGACAACCTGCTCATCGTCGGCACGTTTTCAAAGTCCTTCTGCCTCGCGGGGGCGAGACTGGGCTACGCGCTCTCGTCGCCGGAGATAATTGCCGACATAAACAAGATCAAGTTCAGCTTCAACCCGTATAACCTCAACCGCCTGACCCTGCTCGCCGGCACGGCGGCCCTGCGCGACGCGGACTATTACCGCGACTGCTCGGCAAGGATCGCGGCGACGCGGGAGAGAGCGTCCGAGGCTCTGCGCTCTCTGGGCTTCAAAACCACCGAGAGCCGCGCGAACTTCATCTTCGCCCAGTGCCCGAGGGGGCTTGGCGGCGGAGAGTATTACCTCGCGCTAAAGGAGCGCGGCATACTTGTCCGGCACTGGGACACGCCCAGGATAATCGACTGCGTGCGCATAACCGTCGGCACGGACGGGCAGATGGACGCCCTCCTCGGCGCCACAAAAGAAATACTGGAGGCGAAAGCATGAGAAAAGCGCAATATTCCCGACGCTCCAACGAGACCGATATCAGGGTCGCCCTCAATGTGGACGGCAGCGGCAAATACACCGTGGAAACCGGCTGCGGCTTTCTCGACCACATGCTCGAGCTCTTCGCCCGCCACGGACGCTTCGATCTGGAAATAAGCTGCGCCGGCGACGTAAAGACCGGCTATCACCACACGGTGGAGGACTGCGCGATGGCGCTCGGCAGCGCCTTCCGCGAGGCGCTGGGCGAAAGACTCGGAGTGAAGCGCTACGGCAGCGCCGTCATCCCGATGGACGACGCGCTCGTCCTCGCCGCCGTGGACATCGGCGGACGGGCATGGTACGGCAGCGACATCGCCACCCCCTCGCAGAGGGTATTCGACTTTGACACGGAGCTCGTCGCGGAGTTCATGCAGGCGCTCGCGCGCACGCTCGGCGCAGGCATCCACCTGCGGCAGCTTGCGGGCGTGAACAGCCATCACATCATCGAGGCGGCGTTCAAGGCGCTCGCGCACGCGCTCGACGAGGCCTGCTCCCCCGACCCGCGCGCGGCGGGCGAGGCGCCCTCCACGAAGGGGCTGCTCGACCTATGACGGCAATAGTGGATTACGGGGTCGGAAATCTCTTTTCCCTCTCCTGCTCTCTTGCCGCCATCGGCGCCGAGAGCGTGATAACAAGCGACGCGCGGCAGCTCAAAAGCGCGGAGCGGATAATCCTCCCCGGCGTGGGCGCCTTCGGCGACGCGGCCGACAAGCTGCGCGAGACGGGACTTGTCCCCACGCTGCTCGAGGAGGCGGGGCGCGGCAAGCCCTTCCTCGGCATCTGTCTGGGAATGCAGCTCCTTTTCACGCGCGGGCTGGAGTTCGGCGAGCACGCCGGACTCGGGCTCATCCCCGGCGACGTGGTTTCGCTCTCCGACGCGCTCAGGGCGCGCGGCAGCTCTCTCAAGGTGCCGCAGATAGGCTGGAACAGTCTCGACATTGCGCGGAGCGATTGCCCGATACTTGCGAACACAAAGCAGGGCGGCTTTGTCTACTACGTCCACTCGTTCTACGCCGCGTGCGACGCGAGATATATCGCCGCGACGAGCGAATACGGCGTGGACGTGACGGGCGTCGTGCAGAACGGCAGCGTATTCGGCACGCAGTTCCACCCCGAAAAGAGCGGCGAGACGGGGCTCGGCATCCTGCGGGCCTTCTGCGCGCTCGGGGAGGGCGGAAAATGCTGATACTGCCCGCAATAGACCTAAAGGACGGGCGCTGCGTGCGCCTCGTCAGGGGCGACTTCGCCACCGCCGGTCAGGTCGCGGACGATCCGCTCGCCGTCGCCGCCGACTTCGCCCGCTCCGGCGCCGTGATGCTGCACATGGTGGATCTCGACGGCGCGCGCTCCGGCGTGCGCGCGAACGCGGACATCATCGCCTCGGTCTGCAAAAGCAGCGGTCTCGCCGTGGAGCTCGGCGGGGGCTTGCGGAGCATGGCCGACCTCGACGCCGCAGACGCGATGGGCGTGCGGCGCTTCGTAATCGGCTCCGCCGCCGTGAGCGACCCCGACCTTGTCGCCGCCGCCGTGGAAAAATACGGCGCGCGCGTGGCCGTCGGCGTGGACGCGAGGAACGGGCTGGTCATGACCCACGGCTGGGAGCGCGGCAGCGATCTCAGAGCCGACGAATTTGCGAAAAGCATGGCCGCTCTCGGCGTTGGGACGCTCATTTACACCGATATCGACACCGACGGCACGCTCTCCGGCCCGCCGCTTGCCGCGATTGAGCGGCTCGTAAGGAGCGTGGACGCGAGCATCGTCGCCTCCGGCGGCGTGGGCTGCGCGGAGGACGTGCGCCGCGTGAGGGAGACCGGCGCGGCGGCGCTGATAATCGGCAAGGCATATTACTCCGGCGCGGTGGACCTCGCCGATGCCGTAAGAACAGGAGGCGCGCAGTGCATACCAAACGAATAATCCCCTGTCTGGATGTCCGCGACGGGCGAGTGGTGAAGGGCAAAAACTTCACCGGCATACGCGACGTGGACGACCCGGTGGAGCTCGCGGCCTTCTACAACGCCGAGGGCGCGGACGAGCTGGTGTTCTATGACATCACCGCCTCCGCCGAGGGGCGCGGCATCTTCACGGACATCCTGCGCCGCGCGGCGTCGCAGATATTCATTCCGCTCACGGTCGGCGGC
>CAYNMN010000048.1:0-14525 GCA_964398305.1 uncultured Oscillospiraceae bacterium | reverse complement strand
AAGGGTAAGTGCAAGAAGTTTCTTCATGTTTTCAATATCCTCCATTCAATTTCTTTGGCTTGCGGCGCGGTTTTCCGCGCCGCAAGGATTATATCACTTTCCTTTGTAGCAATCAAGCTTTTACGGACGCGTCTTTGGCACAAATTAGTTATGTCAATCAATCGTACATGGCCTTGGCGGTGTCGAGCGCTATGCTTATCATCTGCGAGAAGGAGGTCTGGCGCTCCTCGGGAGTGAGCTCCTCCGGGCGGTAGAGGTGGTCGGAGATCGTGCAGATCGCAAGCGCGCGCTTGCCGTCCCTCGCGGCGGTCATATAGAGCCCCGCGGCCTCCATCTCAACGGCGAGCACGCCCATCTTTTTCCACTGGTCGGGGCCGTCGCTCCCGTCGTTGTAAAAGTTGTCCGAGGACAGGACGTTGCCGGCCTTCATATCTACGCCGAGAGCCGAGGCGCAGGCCATTGCGGTCTTTAGCAGCGGCCAGCTCGCGGTGGGGGCGAAGGTGCCGAGCAGGCCGTACTGATGGGCAAAGCCGGAGTCCGTGCAGGCGCCGAGCGCCGCTACGACGTCCATGAGTCTGAGTTCCTCGGAGAGTCCGCCGGCGGAGCCGACGCGGATGATGTTCTCCACGCCGTACTGCGTGTAGAGCTCATGGCTGTATATCCCTATGGACGGTATACCCATGCCGCTTGCCATAACGGATACGCGCGCGCCCTTCCAGAGACCGGTGTAGCCCTGGACTCCGCGCACGTTGTTTACGAGCCTCGGCTCCGTGAGGAAGGTCTCGGCAATGAACTTCGAGCGCAGGGGATCGCCGGGCATCAGAACTGTCGGGGCGAAATCGCCCATCTGGGCGCTGTTGTGGGGAGTGGGCATATCGGTTCCTCCTGTATTGAAAAAAATTGTTCCGTTGCAAAAATTATACCCTAAAAACTGTAAAAGTCAAATTGCAACATACGTCAATATGTGGTACAATATTCAAGCATAGGTCATGATATCTTGTGGGAGGACACTATGGCTGGAGTGATGACTATTGGCATTGCCGGGGGCACCGGCAGCGGAAAGACCACGATAACCCGGCATCTTCAGCGGCGCTTCGGCGGCCGGGTGGCGGTGGTGTACCACGACAACTACTATAAGGCGCATGACGAGCTGACATATGAGCAGCGCACGAAGCTCAACTATGACTGCCCGGACGCCTTCGATACCGATATGCTCATACGCGACCTTGAGGCGCTTCGTGCGGGGAGGAGCGTGGACTGCCCGGTCTATGACTATTCCGTGCACAACCGCTCGGACAAGACCGTGCATATCGAGCCCTCGCCGGTGATACTTGTGGAGGGCATACTGCTTTTCCAGAACCTTGAGCTCTGCCGTATGCTCGACATCAAGATATTCGTCGATACCGACGCCGACGTGCGCATACTCCGGCGTATAGTCCGCGACGTGCGCGACAGGGGCCGCAGTCTCGAATCGGTGGTCGATCAGTATCTCAACACCGTAAAGCCCATGCACGAGATGTATGTCGAGCCCTCCAAGCGCAACGCGGATATCATCATACCCGAGGGCGGACACAATCTCGTCGCGCTCGATATGCTCATAGAGCGGATAAACGCCCATATAAATGCGGAGGCGGAGGACGGCAATGGCTAAGCTCTATTTCAAATACGGCGCGATGGGCTCGTCCAAATCGGCTCAGGCGCTGATAGCCCAGTTCAACTATGAGGAGCTCGGCATGCGCGTGTGGCTCATCAAGCCGAGCGTGGACAATCGCGACGGCGCGGACGTGGTGCGCTCGCGCATCGGTCTTGAGCGCCATGCCGAGGTGATCTGTCCGGACGACAGCATCAGGGAAAAATACGACGCCGCCGGAGAGAGCGACGTTATAATCGCCGACGAGTCCCAGTTCTTCACCCCCGCGCAGATAGACCAGCTGCGGGATCTGGTGGATGAGCGGAATCTTCCGGTCATGTGCTTCGGGCTCAGAACGGACTTTCTCACGCATATGTTCCCGGGCTCAAAGCGGCTCATGGAGCTTGCCGATTCGATAACCGAGATCAAAACGGTCTGCGAGTGCGGACACAAGGCCACGGTAAATGCGAGAATAGATGAAAACGGGCGCGTCATAACCCAGGGCGACCAGGTGTTTCTCGGCGGCAACGACAGCTACATAGCCATGTGCCATCGCTGCTGGAAGAAAAAAATAGCCGAACAGAAGGGCGGGATCTGAGGCATGAAAACGACGGGGTTAAAGCGTGTAAACACCTTTATCGTCGCCGCGATATCGCTTGCGCTTGTTCTCATCGCGGGCGTGAGCGCCGTGTTTTTCCAGCGCCGTGCCGTGGAGCTTGCCAGGGACGCCACGTATGAGCTGCTCGGGAACGAGGCCGCCGGCAAGGCCGGGGAGCTCGTCGCCGTTATGGACGGCAAATGGGAGCTGCTCGAGGCCGTGGCCGGAACGATAGACGTATATTCCGGCAGGGAAGAGGCAATAAGCCGCATGAACGCCGCCGTGCAAGCGTGGGGGTTCACGCGGCTTATCTATTCCGACGCCGCCGGCGCCGCGTATTCCTCCGACGGCTCGGATCTGAACATATCGGACAGGGGTTATTTCGCGCACTCGCTCGAGGGTGAGCGGGCGATAGAAAAGATCCCCGGCAACCGCGTGACTGGAAGCGAGGGCATGGCCATGTCGGTGCCGGTATATGCCGGAGGCTCCGTGGCGGGCGTGCTGGTCGGCTGCTTCGACGGCGACCTTTTCGCGATGACCCTTTCCGACGGCGGGGAGGGCGAGGGCTACACGCTCATCTGCGACGCGAGCGGCGAGATCATTGCCGCCGCTGACAGCAAAAACTATCTCGGTCTTGACGGCACAAATATCCTTGCCATGCTCCGCAGGACCGACATGCAATACGGGGCGACGGTCGCTCAGGTCGCGGAGGATTTTGCCAGGGGCAATCAGGGCGTGCTGACCTATGAATATTCCGGCCAGACCCGCAGCGCCGTATACAGCGAGCTGCCGGTGAACGACTGGAGAGTGTTCGCGGTGGTCACCGACAGCACGGCCGACAGAGAGGCCTCGCAGCTTGCCCGGGTCGGCTATACGATGGTGGGCGTCATCATCATCGCGGCGCTGGGGCTGATGTATTTTATCGTGTTCAACCAGCGCCGGTACAGGCAGCAGCTCGAGCTCTATCGCTCGATGGAGGCCGGCGGCGCGTTCACCATGGCGCTCGACGAGGGGCTGACCCTTGTATACGGCAACGACAGGTTCTATCAGATCCTCGGCTATACAAAGCAGGAGCTGCGCGAGAAGACGGGCGACCACTGCGCGCGGGTGATACACCCCGCGGATCTCGACGAGGTGCGCGCCCGTATGTCCGCGGTGCTTGAGGCCGGCGGGGCGTATGCCTCGTGGGATATGCGCGTCATCGACGGCACGGGAAAGCTCAAATATCTGATGATGAGCGGCGTTGTGGAGAAGAAGGGCGGCAACGGCTCGATCAGCGGCGTCGCCGTGGATATCACCGAGCAGAAGCGCGGAGAGCAGCAGCTCGCCAGAATGTACCGCCGCGAGCTGAATTACCGCAAGGCGATGGAGCCGAACTTCTATGCCTCCGCTATGTATAACATTACCCGCCGCACGCAGGTGGACGTCCGCTCGTGCGACGTGCTCTCGCAGGAGCGATTCAGGGATGTGAGCTTCGAGGAGTTCGCGCGACTGAGCGCCGAGCAGGCCGAGGGCGACGAGGCGGCGAAGTCGTACTTCACGTCCCTGAGCATCGAGGCGCTTGAGCAGAGAGCGAATAAGACCGCCGACCCCGTGGCCTTCGATTACCGCCGCAGCTCTCCTGACGGGGGAGAGCGCTGGATGCACTACGAGTCCCACCTCCTGCGCGAGCCGGACACCGGCGATCTGATGGCGTTCTTCTATCTGACAGACATAACGGAGCAGAAGAAGCTCGTGCTCGAGCTTGAGACGGCGGCGAGGACGGATTCCATGACCGGGCTGCTCAATCATGACGCCACGATGCGCGAGATGACGCGCTTCCTGAGCATGGAGGGCATAGTCGGCGACCACGCGCTCTTCATGATCGACCTTGACAACTTCAAGCACGTCAACGACACGCTCGGACACCAGACCGGGGACAAGGTGCTGATCGTCACGGCCGAGACCGTAAAAAAGACCTTCCGTTCAACGGATATCATCGGCCGGGTCGGCGGTGACGAGTTCCTTGTGCTCATGAAGGGCGCCGCGTCGGATGCGCTCATCCGCCGCAAGGCTCAGGAGCTGCTCGAATCGCTCTCGCGCAGCCTTCCTGCCGGCGACGATGGCGAACAGGTAGAGATCTCCGGCAGCGTGGGCGTGGTCGTCTGCAAGGACGCGAACAAGACCTTCGAGGCGCTCTATGCCGAGGCGGATGCCGCGCTGTATAAAGCAAAAAACGCGGGAAAGAACAATTACTGTCTTTCCGGCGGAGAGGTCGCGGACGCCGCGGCGGGCGACGGCTTGACGCACAGCGCCGTCAGTCTGAGGATGCTGCTCGAGCATATCGACGGCGGGATCGTGCTCGCCGAGGTAGCCGACGATATAAAGGTCACCTATGTCAGCCCGAGCTTCATGAACTCCTTCAACCGCAGCCGCGCCGACGTGGGCGAAAGCTTCGAGCATATCTGGGAGCTCGTGGCTCCCGAGGAGCGCGAGGGCGTGCGCGCGAGCATACGCAGGGCCGTTGAGACCGACGAGGTCGTCGATCACGTCTATCGCGTGCTGGAAACCGACTGCTCCGTGGGCTGGCGGCATCTCAGAGCCGTGCGCCTGCCGGAGGAGGGCGAGGTGCCGCGGGTCATCGGCGTGATCACGGATGTTACAGAGCTGAAGGAGCGCGAGGAAAAGAGCTGAGCGTTCAGGGCTTGGCGCTTATATGTGATACTCTCAGCCTTACACCCTGCTTCCGGGCAAAGTCCTCGGCGGGGGGAATGAGACGGTCGCCGTATTTGTTTATGAAGTCCGCGGCGACGGCGTCCTTCTTCCCGTCGGGCATGTGCCGGAGCAGGGATTTTGCCATTCCGCCTCCGCCAGCGAGCAGCTTGCCCGCCGAGCCCTCGAGCTTGTCCCCGACGAGGGGCAGGGCGAAGTCAAGAAAGGCCTCATAATCCACTTCGTTTATGTCTATACTGATGTGCAGCATTGCTTTCTGTCTCCTTGCTTTTCGCTTATTCCACTCCGTACAGCTCAAGGAATTCCTCAAGACACAGCTCGTGCTCCATAATATATGTCGCGGCCTCCACGCCCACATAGCGGAAGTGCCAGGGCTCATACATCACGCCCGTGACGTCGGTCTTGTCCTTGGGGTAGCGCACTATGAAGCCGTACTCCTGGCAGTGCGCGCTCATCCACTGGAAGAGCTCCGTGTTCTCAAGGCTCTCGTTCTTGTACTGGTAATACTGGTCGGTTATATCCGCGGCGAGACCGATCTGATGCTCGCTGGTGCCGGGGGGCGAGACGATGGTTTTTGCGGTCTCCTCGCCGTATTCGGCGACCTTTTTATTATACAGGTATTCCTGCGTGGCATAGTCGCGGTAGCCGGAGGCGAATACGACGTTCAGCCCCTCGTCCCTCGCGGCCTGTATGAACTTGCGCAGGGCGTCTGCGGCGCGGGTATCGAAATCCTGCCCGTTTTCTATCTCCTCAAGCTCCGGCGCATACTCGCCGATGTTATGGGCGTAGTTGGCGAGCTTATATTCCCACGCTGTCACGTCGATGTCGGGATACTCCGGCGTCGGCTCGGGCGTCGGAGCGGGCGTAGGCGTAGGCGTGGGGGTCGGGGTCGGAGTTGACTCGGCGCTGGGCGCGACGGTGGCCTCAGGGGCCTTTTTCGCGCCGGATCCGTTCGTGATGAACAGCAGCAGGATGAACACCGCCGCCGCCGTTACTATGCCTATCGTTATAAGTATGGCCGTACTGCTCTTTTTCATCAAATCACCCGCTACACAATATAGCACCTGCGCCTTGAAAGGTCAACTTTCCTGTGTTATTATAACAATATATAAAGCGTTGAAAGGGAGATCGTTATGCGCATAAAATGGTATGGCCATTCCTGCTTCAAAATAGAATCCGGCTCCGGCAGCGTGGTGTTCGACCCCTATTCGAACGGCAGCGTGCCCGGTCTTGAGCTGCCCAAGGGACTCACGGCGGACGTCGTGATATGCAGCCACGGTCACTCCGACCACAATGCCGAGGGGCTTGTCGCGCTCTCCGGCTCCACCTCCTCGGAGATCCAGGTCGAAACGCTCTACACCTGGCATGACGGCGAGAAGGGCGCGAAGCGCGGCGAGAACCGCATTAGCGTCGTGCAGGTGGACGGCATCCGCGTCGCGCACCTCGGCGACATCGGCTGCGACCTTACCACCGGGCAGAAGCACATCCTCGGCAGACTCGATGTGCTCATGCTCCCCGTCGGCGGGAAATATACCATCGACGCGCAGCAGGCGAAGAGGCTCGCCGACGAGCTGAACGCCGCCGTCACCATTCCCATGCACTACAAAAGCGGGAGCTTCGGCCTTGCGGATATTGCCGGCGTGGAGGATTATGCCGCCCTCTGCGGCGACGTTGAGTATCTCGACTCCGACACGCTGGAGATAGAGCGCCGCCAGCCGGGACACAGAACGGTGGTATTCAAGCTCAAATGATCTTCAAGGGAATAGAAAAAACCAACTGCGGGCGCTACCTGAACCGCTACGACGTCAGCTATGAGACGCCTCACGGGCACACGAAGGTCTATGAGATGTTCTCGCGCGACGGCGGCATAGACACAGAGGAGAAGCTCAGACACCCGCGCACGGACGCCGTCATCATCATCGTCACCGACGCCTCGCGCGAGCATCTGCTGCTCATACGCGAGTTCCGGCTCGAGCTCGACAGGCATATCTTCGGCCTGCCGGCGGGCCTCATTGACCCCGGCGAGACCCCCGAGCAGACAGCCGTGCGCGAGCTCAGGGAGGAGACGGGGCTCGACCTTGTGGAGATACGCGACGTTATGCCCGCGAGCTACTGCGCCGTCGGGCTCTCCAACGAGCAGTGCGTGTGCGTTTTCGGCATTGCCTCGGGCGAGATAGCCGGGCAAACGGCGACGGGCGAGGAGATAACCGCCTGCTGGTACAGCCGCGACGAGCTGCGCGAGATGGTGAAAACGGAGACCTTCGGCTCCTGGGCTCAGGCCTATACCTATATGTGGACAAAGGGTCTCGACGCATAGAGATCAAGACGTCAAAGCAAGAGCGCGCCCTGCCGGGATAGGAATCCCTGCGGGGCGCGCCTCTTTTTGTTTGCTTTTAGTCCTGCTCAACGCCGCTCCGAGCCGCTCGGCGGGGGAGCGGGAGCTGCACCTCCGAGATGAGCACGGAGACGAAGATCAGCGCGAAGCCGACGAGCACGCGGGCCGAGAGCACCTCGCCGTAATAGATAACGGAGAGCGTCGCGCCGAACACGGATTCGAGCGTTAGAATGATGGCCGTCGGCTCGGGCGGGGTATAGCGCTGGCCGTAGGCCTGCAGCGCGAAGCACGCGCAGGTGCACATCAAACACAGGTAGGCGACGGAGAGCCAGGCCGAGGTCGGCACAGCCGTCGGGAAGGGCGCGGAAAAGGGCGCGGTTATCCAGCAGAGCACGGCGGCCACGCCGAACTCGAGCGCGCTCAGGGAGATTATGCTGTATTTTTCCACCGCGCGGGCCACGATGATTATCTGCAAAGCGTAGAAGAGACCGCAGCACATCGTGAGAGCGTCGCCCGCGCCGACTGTAAAGCCGCCCGTGAGCGACACGAGCCCCATGCCGACGATGCATATCAGCGCCGCGGCGATGTTGCGCCATTCCGGCCGGTTTTTATACAGCAGCCAGCGCAGAAACGGCACTATCACGCAGTAGGTCGCCGTGAGGAAGGCGTTTTTGCCGGGCGTCGTGTATTGGAGCCCGAAGGTCTGAAAAACGTATGCGAGATAGAGCGTTATGCCGAGACCCACGCCGTATTTCAGACACTGACGGTCGATGCTCCGAAGCTGCCTGAGGCCGATGAGCGCCATGACTATCGCGGCGCCCGTAAAGCGCAGAGCGAGCAGCCAGAGCACCGGGACGGTATCAAGTGTGGTTTTGAGTATCACGAAGGATGAGCCCCAGATAAGCGTCGCGCCGAGGAGCGCGAGCCTGCCGAGGGCGGCGTGCTTTTTATCCATTAAAAATCATTCTTTCTTCATATGGAGACTTGCGGCGCGCAGCATGAGGCGCTTTGTCCCGTGCTCGTCAAAGCTGACCTCCATGAGCGCGTCTCCGCCCATGGGAGTGAGCTTGGTCACCACGCCGCGGCCGAAGGCCGTGTGCGCCACACGGTCGCCGACGGCGTATTCAGGCGGCTCCGCCTTGGGAGCGGCGGCGTGCGACGGGGCACGGACGGGATAGCTCGGCTTCCTCGGTGGGTCGGGAAAGTCGTTGAACAGCGGGCGCGGCTTGCGGATGAACCCGCCGCAGTCGAGGTGCTCCGGGGGTATTTCCCCGGTGAAGCACGACGGGCGGTTCATGGTCGTACGCCCGAAGATCATGCGCTGGTTGGCGCAGGTGAGATACAGGCGCTTGCGCGCGCGGGTGAGCGCCACATAGCACAGCCGGCGCTCCTCCTCCATCTCCTCCGGGTCTCCGATCGAGCGCAGGCCCGGGAAGAGTCCGTCCTCCATGCCCACGATGAACACGTTGTCGAACTCCAGCCCCTTGGCCGAGTGCATGGTCATCATCACGGCGCAGTCGGCGTCGCGGTCATAGCTGTCCATATCGGTGTATAGGGCTACCTCGTCGAGGAAGCCGGAGAGCGTGGCGTCGCCCGTCTCCTTGATATAGCCCATTATATTCGTTTTGAGCTCGCGCACGTTCTCTATGCGCGAGAGGTTTTCGTCGGACTTCTTCTCCTCAAGCGCGCGGATATAGCCGGTCTTTTCCACCAGCTCGTCATAGAGCGCGTCCACGCCCTCGCTATCGGCGAGAGAGCGCAGGGCGGAGAGCATGTCCGAAAATCCTATGAGCTTCGGCGCGGCGCGGCGCAGCTCGTCATATTCGTTCGCGCGAGCTATTATCTCGCCGAGCGGTCTGCCCTCGGCCGCGGCTATGGCCTGGGCGGTCTCCACGGTCTTGGAGCCGATGCCGCGCGCGGGACTGTTGATGATCCGCAGCAGGCGCAGATCGTCCGTGCCGGACTGGATCACGCAGAGATAGGCGAGCATGTCCTTTATCTCGGAGCGGTCGAAGAAGCGCATTCCGCCCACTATCTTATAAGGTATGGCGTTGCGCTTGAAGGCAAACTCCAGCCTGTTGGACTGTGCGTTCATGCGGTAGAGCACGGCGCAGTCGCGGAAATTGCCGCCCCTGCCATAGTCCTCCATAATCTTCGCGGCCACGTACTGCGCCTCGTCGTCCTCGTTCTGCGCGGTGTAGAGCGTGAGCTTATCGCCGTCGCCCGCGTCGGTCCAGAGCGTCTTGCCCTTGCGCTCGGTGTTGTGGGCGATCACGGCGTTGGCCGCGGCGAGGATGTGCCCCGTGGAGCGGTAATTCTGCTCAAGGCGTATGGTGCGGCAGCCCTTGAACTCCTTTTCGAAGGAGAGGATGTTTTCGATCGTCGCGCCGCGGAATTTATAGATGCTCTGATCGTCGTCGCCGACTACGCAGATGTTGCCCCAGCCGCCGGCCAGCATGGAGGCTATGAGATACTGGAGGTTGTTCGTGTCCTGATACTCGTCTATGAGCACATATTTGAACTGGCGCTGCCAGCGCGCGAGCACGTCCGGGCACTCGCGGAAAAGCCGCACGGTGTTGTAAAGCAGATCGTCGAAGTCCATCGCTCCGGCCGCAAAGAGCCGCTTGGAGTAGGCGGCGTATAGCTCTGCGAGCTTGCGCTCGCGCGGGTCGCCGCTGCCCTCGACGCGCTTGGAGAATTCGGCGGGGGTGAGCAGCTCGTTGCGCGCCTGGTCGAAGCGAGCGAGCACGCTGCGCACGGGATAGACCTTGTCGTCGAGATTAAACTCGCGCAGGATGCTCTTCATCACCGACTGCGCGTCGGCGGAGTCGTATATGGTGAAGTCGCTCGGATAGCCGAGACGTTCCGCGTCGCGCCGGAGTATGCGCACGCAGGCGGAGTGGAAGGTGCGCGCCCAAATCTCCTCCGCGCCCTCGCCGAGCATGGCGGAGAGCCTGTTTTTCAGCTCGTCCGCCGCCTTGTTGGTGAAGGTGATGGCAATCACGCGCCACGGCTCCACGGGATCGAGGGCGGAGAGTGTCTGCGCCTTGGGAGAGGGCCCGGCCTCGAGCACGGCGAGATCCGCCTCGCTCGCGCCATCGGGCAGCTCGTCGCTGTCCGACGCTCGGCCGTATTTGAGGAGGTTCGCTATGCGGTTTATCAGCACGGTGGTCTTGCCGCTGCCGGCCCCGGCGAGTATGAGCAGGGGCCCCTCGGTGGCAAGGACGGCCTCGCGCTGCATCGGATTGAGACGCGCAAAATCGGACTCGATCACCCGCTTGCGCGCCTTTATGTATCGTGTTTTAAAAGTTTTATCCATAACCTGTCCATATTAACACAGCGACGGCACGGTGACAAGCAAAATCGCACCGTGCCGTCTTGTATGCGCACCCTATTCCTCGGCGCCGTAGAGCTGCCGCGCCGTGAAGAAGAACACTATGAGCAGCGCCAGCAGCATCGCCGCCGCGCCCGCGTCGGTATAGAGCAGAAACGCGCCCTTGAGATATGCGTAATACGAGTTGAACGAGGCGAAGCCCACCAGCAGCGGCAGCGCCGCATACCACGGGTTTACTGCGGCAAAGCATATCGTGAGCACGTCGGCTATGAAGAAGTAGCGGTCGTGCATATGCGGCAGCAGATAGGGGATGCCTATGCAGAGCAGCAGCGCCGCGCCGAGCAGGGCCTGCGAGCTCGCCGCGCCCTTCCGCGAGGCGACGAGCAGAAAGACCGCGAGCATCAGCGCGAAGGCCGCTATCAGTCCGGCCGTGGAGAGCAGCGAGGCGTTTTCCACGCTGCCGCGGATAAAGCCGAAAACGGATGGGGAGTTGTAGTTGAGCCCGCTCCCGGCGCTCCCGAGCTGATCGAAGTAGAGCGTGAGCGTATCGAGCAGCGGACGGCCGAGCAGCACGGCCGGGAGTATCGCCGCTATATAGGTCAGCGGAAAGAGCAGAAAGTGCCGGAGCTTCACACGCCCCGCTATGAGCAGCACGACCATGAACGGCAGAATGAACACGGCCTGCAGCTTGAAGGCGAAGGAGAGCGCCATGCAGATCATGGCCGCGGCCGGACGTCTGTCGAGACCCAGCCACACACCAAGCACGGCAAAGGCGGCGTAGATGCTGTCGCACTGTCCCCAGTAGGCGCCGTTGAGTATCACGGTGGGCCACAGCAGCACGGCGAAGAACGCAATAAGCTGCCTTCCGCTGTCGCGAGAAAAAAGCGATACGAGCTTCATCGCGCCAAAGGCGAGCACGATATCGAATAATATCGACAGCAGCTTTATTAAATAGAGATCGTTGATGCTCGAATAGGAGAACGCCGCGAGAAAATACAGATAGGGGAGGTTGTAGTTCCCGAAGGACTCGCCGAGCGCAGCAAAGCCGCCGCCGTCCCTGAAGCGCTGCACCCACACCGCAAGGAAGTTTACATAATCCAAGGTCTCGTGGTTCAGACAGAGCCAGCGCGCCCCGAACGCCGCCGCGATCAGCAGCGCGGATACGACGACCTGCCACGGGCGGCGGAGCAAGCCGGAGGCATAGAGCAGGCCGAGCGCGGCGGCGGCCTCGAGGATCAGTATTGCGGTAACTCTTACGTCCATCTCGTCCTCCAAAAAACAAAAAAGCCGGAACAAATACTTCCGGCAGAAATTGCTTTATTTTAACAAAATAGCTCTTGACACAGCGCCATATTCAATGATAGAATATCTTGCTATGTCTTCGGGAGGGGCTTTACCCCCACTCTTATCGCAACATCATTTTACCAAGAGCGCCGGGAAAAAGCAAGACCCGATTTACATCAGCCGCCAAATTGTTGACAACCCAGCCGGGTGTTCACTATGCAGTAAGGAGCGTGTATTGATGCCAAAGGATGTGTATTACGGCAAGACGCTGAGAAAGAGCTTTGCCCGCAGCCAGGAGATACAGGAGATGCCGAATCTTCTGGAGGTCCAGAAAAACTCCTACAAGTGGTTTCTGGAGACGGGACTGCGCGAGGTGTTCCGCGACGTCGATTCTGTCACAGACTATTCCGGGAATCTTGAGCTGAGCTTTGTGGACTACTCCATGAAGGAGCAGCCCAAGTACGACATTGAGGAGTACAAGGCGAGGGACGCCACCTACGCCGCGCCCATCAAGGTCTCCGTCCGTCTGCGCAACAAGGAGACTGAGGAGATCAAGGAGCAGGAGATATTCATGGGCGATTTCCCGCTCATGACCCCCAGCGGCACCTTTGTCATCAACGGCGCGGAGCGCGTCATCGTTTCGCAGATAGTCAGATCCCCCGGCATGTATTTCGATAAAAAGACGGACAAGGCTCTCATGTCCACATACGGCACCACAATAATCCCTTATCACGGCGCCTGGCTGGAGTTTGAAACCGACAACAACGACGTTTTCTATGTCCGCATAGATAAAAACCGCAAGCTCCCGGTTACCCTGTTCCTAAAGGCCATGGGCCGCTACGACCCGGACAAGCCGTATACCTGGCTCACCTGCCTGCCCGACCGCGTCTCCGGCTGCGTGACCAACGAGGCCATCAAGGAGATCTTCGGCGGCGACGAGCGCATCGTCACCACTCTCGACCGCGACGGCTTCGCCACGCGCGAGGACTCCCTGCTCGAGATATACCGCAAGCTGCGCCCGGGCGATCCCCCCACGGTGGACAGCTCCGAGACCCTGCTGGACAGTCTCTTTTTCGACCGCCGCCGCTACGATCTCTTCAGCGTCGGCCGCTATAAGTTCAATAAAAAGATGGCTCTTGCCATGCGCGTCATGGGTCATGAGCTCACCCGTCCCGTCGCCGATCCGTTCACAGGCGAAATAATCGCCGACGCCGGCGAGGTTATCACCCGCGAGAAGGCTCTTGAGTTCGAGGATAACGGCATCACCGAGGTCTGGCTCAAGGCCCAGGACAGGGACGGCGAGGTGCGCGTGTTCACGAACGGCATGGTGGATATCCGCCACTTTGTGGACTGGAGCGAGGAGGAGCTCGAGGCTCTGGGCGTGGATGAAAAGGTGCGCTCGATAATCCTTCTCGATCTCATGGCGAAGTATGAGGGCGACGCTCTCAAGGACGCCGTGCGCGAGAATATCGAGGTGCTCATCCCCAAGCATATAATCGTCGACGATATGTATGCCGCGGTCAACTACCTCTGCTGCCTTGCCCACGGCATCGGCAGCCCGGACGATATCGACCATCTCGGCAACCGCCGCGTTCGCAGCGTGGGCGAGCTGCTCCAGAACCAGTTCCGCATCGGCTTTTCCCGCATGGAGCGCGTTATCCGCGAGCGCATGACGCTTCAGGATCTTGAGATAGTCACGCCCCAGAGCCTTATCAATATCCGGCCCGTGACGGCGGCGATTAAGGAATTCTTCGGTTCCTCTCCGCTCAGCCAGTTCATGGATCAGACCAACCCGCTCGCGGAGCTGACGCATAAGCGCCGTATGTCCGCGCTCGGCCCCGGCGGTCTGTCCAGAGAGCGCGCGAACTTCGACGTTCGAGACGTGCACTACAGCCACTATGGCCGCATGTGCCCGATAGAGACCCCCGAGGGCCCGAACATCGGCCTTATCAGCTATATCGCCTCCTTTGCCCGCGTGAACAAATACGGCTTCATCGTCGCGCCCTACCGCAAGGTCGACCCCAAGACCTCCAAAATAACCGACGAGGTCGAGTATATGACCGCCGACGTCGAGGATCGCTACATTATCGCGCAGGCCACGGAGCCCGTGGATGAGAACGGCTGCCTCGTAAACGAGCGTATCGTCTGCCGCCACCGCGATGAGATCATCGAGGTCGATAAGAAGCGCGTGGATTATGTGGACGTCTCTCCGCGTATGATGATCTCCATAGCCACGGCCATGATACCCTTCCTCGAGAACGACGACGCGAACCGCGCTCTGATGGGCGCGAACATGCAGCGTCAGGCCGTGCCTCTGCTCACCACCGAGGCGCCCATAGTCGCCACCGGCATCGAGCATAAATGCGCCGTGGACTCCGGCGTCACGATCCTCGCCGAGGGCGAGGGCGTCATCGCCTCCGTGAGCGCCACATGCGTGTCGATCCGCTATGACGACGGCGCGCTCAAGGACTACAAGCTCATCAAATTCTCCCGCTCAAACCAGGGCACCTGCTTCAACCAGCGCCCCGTGGTCGCGCCGGGAGACAGAGTGACGGCCGGCGACGTGATCGCCGACGGCCCCTCCACGAGCGACGGCGAGATCAGTCTCGGCAAGAACGTGCTCGTCGGCTTC
>CAYNMN010000047.1:0-14525 GCA_964398305.1 uncultured Oscillospiraceae bacterium | reverse complement strand
AAACACACGCAAACCCTCGGCGACGCCAAAACAATGCGACCATTGATAACACGCGCTTGATATTCTTTTGATAACAGGAGTCCTGCAACACCGTATACGTTGGATAATTGGTATCAAAATGAGCAAATAAGAATCAAACCACCTAAACAGTATTGTTTAGAACCAGAGTTACCTTGGCGAGTGGGAATAAAAAAAACAACAGCGGCTGCCGGATCGCCCGACAGCCGCTGTTTCATATTCTCTTTTATCTGCCGAGCAGGAAGAGGTTGCCGTCGGAGGTGAAGTTCGTAACGCTGTAGCAGACGAGTACCATGTCAATGTCGTTTTCAGACACATACTTCGCGAGACTGGCCTTGTAGTAGCGCAGATCGAGCAGATCGATCTCGGAAAAGCTGTCGAGCAGGAAGGGGGCGAGCGAGTCGGCATAAGAATCGCGAACTATGAGCAGCCTCGGAGCATCCTCGACGCCCGTGCTGATCTGCTGGAGCGGACTGTTGCCGCCGAGGAACATAGAATACTTGTCCTTGACCTCGAGCTTGGAGAAGTCATAGAGCATTCCGTCCACAGGCGAGCCGCTCGGATAATTCGTGATATGCAGGCCCTCCGGCGCAGCTACCCAGGTCTCGATGCTGTCCGGCGCCACCCATGAGAAGCCGGAGCTTGAAAACGTCGTGCCGAGGAACTGCTCAGATACCGTGGCGACGTCGTAGGTCTCCTCGCCGCGGACGTCCATGCCCATGGACTCCATCAGCGCCGTGTAGGCGTAATACGCGCCGCGGGACGTCCAATGGTGGTCGGTGCGGTAGAAGATGTACTCATCCGCATGCGCCGAGAGCGCAGAAAGAACGTCGACCGTGTTGGCGGAGGTATTGGCATAGCAGTAGTCTATCGTATCGGTCTGGCTGTCGTTGGGGGCGTTTGACGGCAGGAGGGAGGAGCAGAGCTCGGACTTCCCGGGTATCAGCGCAAAATAGACCGGTACGTCAAGATTGTCGTTAAGCGCGTCCACATAACCCATGGCCGTGTCGAGCTTATCGCTGTCCGGCGCGTCGTAGGCCTCTATCAGTGTCTCGCCTTTGCAGAGATACACTCCGTTATTCTCACCCTTGCCGAGCAGCAGCTCACAGCGCGCCTTGAGCGTTATCCAGAGGTCCCGCAGAGTGAACTGGTCGGTGGTGTATGTCTCGAAGTCCGACGTATAATCCCCGGAGACGAGCGCGGACACGGAGAATTCCGGCCTCGTCTGCAGATAGCGGTTTTCCTGCTCGGAGAAGTCCTTGTCCGGCAATATTAGATTGAGCGCAAAGAACACGGCGATGAAGGCCGTGAACAAAAGCGCCTGTATCCAGAGCGATTTTTTAGACATACGCTACTCCTAAAATCTGAAGTACAGGAAGGGGCTATAGGTCGCGTCCACCATATAGGCGGTGGAAACAACAAGAACGAGCACGATAAGCACCGGCGCGGCGACTGCGCGAACGCGCTCCGGCAGCTTTGCGAATATGCTCTTGCCGGCAGGGGTGCAGGCGAAAATAGCGACGATGAAGGTCAGCGCGTAGGTGCTCAGGTAGTATATGTCGGCAGATGTGCTGCCGCCGGCCTTGCCGAAGCCGAACATCGCGCTGACATACACGCCGACCTCAGCGAGTGAATCGAGCTGGAATATGACCCAGCCGGTCATCACTATGACAAGAGTATATATGTGTCTGAAGATCGGCGGCCATTTCTCCATGGATTTAAGCAGAAAAACCTTTTCCAGCACGAGGAACAGCGCATAATACAGACCCCAGAGCATGAAGGTCCAGTTTGCGCCGTGCCATATGCCCGTGAGCGCCCAGACGACGCAAATATTGAAGAGCTGACGTTTTATGCCGCAGCGGTTGCCGCCGAGGGGGATATACACATAGTCGCGAAACCATGTGCCGAGACTAATGTGCCACCGCCGCCAGAACTCCGTTATGCTTTGGGAGATATACGGATAGTTGAAGTTCTCCTTAAATTCAAAGCCAAGCATACGTCCGAGGCCAATGGCCATATCGGAGTAGCCGGAAAAATCAAAGTAGAGCTGCAGCGAGAAGGCTGCGATGCCGAGCCACGAGCCGAGGAACGTGAGCTCCGACGCGCCCATGGAGGAATAAACGTCCCAGAGTGAGCCAAGGCTGTTGGCGATCAGCGTCTTTTTGCCGAGACCTATCACGAACCGCTGCACGCCGGAGGCGAACTGGTCTATGCTCTTGGGCCTGTAATCAAGCTGCGTGGCCACGTCCTTGTATCGAACGATGGGGCCCGCAATAAGCTGTGGGAAAAGGGCAACAAAGGTGCCGAAGCTGATATAGTTCTTCTGCACGGAGGCGTCGCCCCTGTATACGTCTATGGGGTAGGACATGGTCTGGAAGGTATAGAAGGATATGCCTATCGGCAGCGTCAGTCCCAGCGGGGCGATGTCGATAAACGGCAGGAGCGAGAGCGTGCCGACTATGAGGTCATAATACTTAAAGAAGCCCAGCAGAGCGAGATTTATCACGACGTTGAGCGCCAGTATCGCCTTGGCCTTTTTATCATCGGCGCGGTGCTTGTCTATGAGTATTCCGTTGACGTAGTTGACCGTGATGGAGAACAGCATCAGGAAGATATAGACAGGCTCTCCCCAGCCGTAAAACACAAGGTTGGCGATAAAAAGCACCGGATTGCGCCACTTAACTGGTGCGATGTAGTAGACCGCAAGCACCACCGGCAGATATATGAACATGAAAAGGATGCTGGAAAAGACCATAAGGGCGTTTCCTCCGGTATCGTCGGATTGTGCTCAGACGGTTTTATCTGGCAAAAAGAGAAACAAAGCTCGCGTATATGTCCGCCGCATGCTCGTGACAGATGAGCATAACATAGTTTCCGGACGAGGTGATAACGGCGTTCTCCCAGATGGCAATGGACTCAGGATACCATGCTCCGCCGTCTACCTGCGCCTGCTTTCGCGCGGCAAGGATGCTCTTGACCGTTTCGACGTCCTCGGATTTCTCGCACTCAACGAGCACGATCTCGGCAGTGGAGAGGGAGATCATCGGCGCCTTGGCTATGAGCTGCTTCGTCGCAACGGCGGTAAGTCCGGAATAGTAGACGTCGAGCGACTCGCTGTCAAGCTCCGACAGGCTCGAAAGGTCATAAGACAAGTTCATATTGTCAAAAAAGGCTTGAAGATCAACGCTTCCGCCATCATCCGGAGTCGGCTCCGGCGTCGTTTCGGAAGCCGGGGGAGTCTCCGTCGCGGGAGTGGAGGTCGGGGCAGGGGAGAGGGGAGCGGAAGGCGTAGGGGAGGGGGTGTCCTCCGTCGCGGGCTCATGAGTGGGCTCAACGGTGGGCTCGGGCGTCGCATCGGGCGTCTGTGTTTCTGCAATATCGCCGATAACGGAGCCGGCGCCCTCGTCGTCACCCGTGGCCGGGGTGCCGCCGCAGCCGGCGAGCAGAGCGAAAACGAGCGCGAGGATGATGAGTAGGGAAGAGGGCTTGGACAGCTTCATATCTTTTTCTCCTAAAAAATAATTATTGACAATTATCTGACGCACAGTCGAGAAAATAGTTTCAGCTTTTTGTTTTATTTTCGGGAGAAAAGCTTCCTAATGGGTTGGCGGCCGCCGCCGTGCGAAGCTCCGCGTTGTCCACATGGGTATATATCTGCGTCGTGTTCAGATGCTCGTGGCCCAGAACCTCCTGCAGCGTCCTTACATCCACGCCATTCTGGAGCATCAGCGTAGCCGCCGTATGCCGCAGCTTATGGGCGGAATACTTGCTCGGGTCGAGTCCGGCCTTGAGCAGGCTGCGCTTGACTACGACCTGCACGCTGTCTACGCTCATTCGCTTCCTGCGCGTAGAAACAAACAGCGCCGCGCAGCTCTTGTCCACCATTCGCGCCCGATCCGGCAAGTAAGCCTGAACGGCCTCAATGCAGGCGTCGTTTAAATAGACTATGCGCTCCTTCGATCCCTTGCCAACCACGCGGAGACTGTCTTCGCGCACATCCTGCAAGTTAAGACCTACGAGCTCCGATATACGCAGACCGCAGTTGAGAAACAGACAGAGGATACAGTAATCGCGGTTGCGGTTGATGCCGTCCACTGCCGACAGCAGCCGCTTGCTCTCCTCAAGCGTGAGATAGCGGGGGAGGGTGCCTGGGATCTTCGGGCTGTCGATATCCGCGATGGGGTTTTCCTCTATCAGCTTCGCCTTAACTGTGAGATATTTATAGAAGCTGCGTATCGTCGCGATCTTGCGGGCCCGGGACGACACCGCCAGACCATACCCCGGCTCGCGGCTGTTCTCATGCTTCACTCTGTCGCGCGAGAGATACGCCATATAGTCGTATACCTCCGTGAGCGTCACGGCGCGGACAAAGTCCAGATCGACGTCCATAATGGAAATGTCGTCCAGCTCGGAGGAGCGAGGCACAAGTCCGCGCTCTATTTTAATGTAGCGAAAGAAATTGCGCAGGTCGAGAAAGTATTCATCAACGGTTTTTTTTGAATGACCCTTGATTGTCTCGTGATATGTAAGAAAGTCACGCAGAAGCTTTGGCGCTTCGGTCCTGTAGTCCATAAGATCACCGCCTTTGCCATGGCTATTATACAGGGGAGTGGAGTCTCCTGTCCATTGGCACATTTACCAATAATTCGGCAAAATAAAGATTTTGCCGAATGTAGGGGAGGTTTATTGCTCGAGAAGGGGTATGGCGGAGCCTATATCGAATATGGGACGCTCCGTGAGGAATACGGGGCTTATTCCGCGCCCGGCGAGAAAACGGATTATCCTGTCCCTGTCCGGGTGGGCGTCGAGGTTCCCGGTGAACGCCAGCTCATGCTCGGAGAGCTTAAAGGCGCTGCCGCCTATGAAGCCGCTATCAAATCCGGCGAGCTCAATGAAGCCCTGTTCTATTTCAAGAGCTTCTATTCCATACAGAGCCGCGCTTTTTGCGATGCCGGCATCGGAGGTTATGACGGAATGCTCATCTACCACGCAGACCGAGCATTTTGAGTATCCCTGGGCTACATCAATATATCGCGTGCTTTGCGGCAGCGCTCTGAGCACCGCCGGATCCGTGACGTCATGTCTGTGTATAAATCGGTCTCCAACAGAGCATCCGTTCAGATTGCAGTCGAACGGATACTCCGGACGCTGCTCCATAATTGCGCGTGTTACTTCAAATCCCCTATTAGTTAAATTGTTAACAATACTGTCTCCGACTTCGCTGCAAACCACCCTTCCCCTGCCGAGATGGATCAGCATAAGATCGGCGTGTCCGGCAAGACGCGAGTCTACCTGAGAATTATCCGGCAGCCACAACACCTCTGAAACAGTTGAAGATAAAGGCTTTTCGAGGCGCTCCCTGTATCTCTCCCCCACCGCGAGCAGGCTTACCCTCCCCCGGGGAAGATTGGGCAGCTCTATCGCTTTCACAGCAGCGCGTAAACGATGGCTTCGCGGACGTTCTTTACGCGGATAAGCTCAAGCCCTTCAGGCGTCTGAACGTCCCCTTTTATGTGGGCTGGAAGAATACAGCTCTTGAAGCCGAGGCGTGCGATCTCCGAAAGACGCAGATTGAGGTTTGATACCGAGCGCACCTCGCCTGAGAGGCCGACCTCGCCGATTGCGGCAACTGATGCGTTTATTGGCACATCTCTGTGGCTTGATGCGAGGGCGAGGATCGTTGCGAGATCCGCCGCGGGCTCGTCGAGCTGGAGTCCGCCGACGACGTTGATAAAGGCGTCGCAGCCGGAGATCGCCATGCCGCCGCGTTTTTCGAGCACGGCTATGAGCAGCAGGGCGCGGCTCATGTCTATGCCGTTCGAGTTGCAGTTGCGTCGCGGCGAGGAGCCGTAGCCCCCCTGAGCAACGAGCGCCTGAACCTCGGCGAGTATCGGGCGCGAGCCCTCCATAACACAGGTTACGCAGGTGCCCGGGGTGTTCTCCGGTCTGCCGGAGAGCAGAGTTTCAGAGGGGTTCGGGACCTCGCGCAGCCCGGTATCGGACATCTCAAAAACACCGATCTCATTGGTGGAGCCAAAGCGGTTCTTGGCGGCGCGCAATATGCGGTAGGCCATGCTCTGCTCACCCTCGAAATACAGCACGCAGTCCACCATGTGCTCAAGCACCTTGGGCCCGGCGATACTGCCCTCTTTATTGATATGCCCAACGACAAAGGCCGTAAAGCCGGCGGTCTTGGCCTGACGCATCACGGCCATGGTGCACTCGCGCACCTGACTGACACTTCCGGGTGCGGCGGAGACGTCCGGATTGAACATTGTCTGGATCGAATCGATTATAACTATCATGGGCTCAAGTTTATCGATGGCCTGAGTAATTTCGTCAAGATTGGTCTCTGCAAGGACGAAAATATCGCCGTCGGATATGTGCAGGCGCTGCGCGCGCATCTTGAGCTGGCGGCGACTCTCCTCGCCGGTGACATAGAGTATCTTCTCGTCCTTGCCGACAAGTCCGCAGAGCTGGAGCAGCAGCGTTGACTTTCCGACGCCCGGCGAGCCGCCGACAAGCACAATGGAGCCTCTCACGGCGCCGCCGCCGAGGACTCTGTCCAGCTCGCCGATGCCGGTGCTAAAGCGGATCTCCTCCTGAACGTCAAGCTCCGAGAGGCGCTGAGGAACAGACCCGCCGAAGCCGCGCGGCTTGGCGGACGCCGAAGCGGTCTTGGGCGCGGCCGGAGCTTCCTTGATGGAGTTCCAGGCGCCGCAGGCTGAGCATTGTCCGGCCCATTTTGAGGTCTCGTTGCCGCATTCGGCGCAAAAAAACACTGTCTTTTGTTTCATTTTAAGTACATTCCTTAGTATATTGTATATATCCGCACAGAATCGCGGCGGCTATTTTATTCTGATGTTCGCCGTCGGAAAGCAGAGAGGCCTCCTCCGGATTGGAAAGAAAGCCGCATTCCACGAGCACGGCTGTCCGCGGCGCGTTCTTCATTAAAAAGATCGAGTTATCAGCCGGAGCGGCGACGCGCCTGTTATCCGGGCAAACGCTTCTGCATAGGAGCTCGTGCACCAGCTCTCCCAGCTCACGACTGCCGTCAGTCCGCGCATACAGCACCTGCGGCCCGTACGGACGGGACGAGGGGAAAGCGTTTTGGTGAATGCTCACAAGCACGGCGCCGGGCGTAGAGGCGAAGAGCGCAAGTCTCGCCTTCTGGTCGGCGGTTTTGCGCGCGGCGGTCGTAGCGGCCTCCTTCGGGTAGTCGATCTGATCGCTCCGGCGGGTCATAACCGTCTCTATCCCGAACAGTCCGGCCAGCGCCTCGAGCTTAAGAGCTATTTCAAGATTGACCTCGCTCTCAAGCAGGCCGTCCGCCGAGGAGGCGCCTCCGTCCTCTCCGCCGTGGCCGGCGTCGATCAGCAGAACGCTCTCGCGCTCCGCGGAGGAGCTGACGGTCTCCGCAGATTCCGGGCTCGGCAAAACAAAGAAGCTCAAAATAATAAGCGCCAGAGCGGCGATAAGCGGCGCACAGCGCCTCACATTGATTGTAATAAACAAGTCCATCCCCCCTGCCCCATTCTATGCGGCTTTGAGGCCGGGAATTATTACGGACTCTTATATTATATTACCGCCGGAGCGCCAATGCAACAAAATTCCCGCGGCCCTGAGGACGCGGGAATGCGATCAAAGTATGATGTAAATTAGACTGTTGCCGCCCTCGTTTACAATCCGCTCTGTGGCGCTGCGCAGCTTGCTCCTGACACCCGGCGGCATTCGCTTTATCTTTGCTGTCAGCCCCTCCTCGGCAATGTCGTTGAGCGAGCGGCCGAATATATTCGAATCCCATATGCGGCTCACATCGCCGTCAAAGCCCTGAAGCAGTAAGCCCATGACCTCCTCGGAAGCCTTTTCTCCGCCGAGAGCCGGAGAGACCTCGGTCTCCACATCTGCCCGGATCATGTGTATCGACGGCGCCGAGGCCTTCAGGCGCACGCCGTAACGCCCTGCGCGCTTGACTATCTGCGGCTCCTCGAGACTCAGCTCCTCGGCTGTCGGCATCACGATGCCGTAGCCGCTCTCGCGCACGTCGTCGAGCGCGTCGCTCACCCTGTCATAATCGGCCTTGATCCGGCTCATCGAGAGCAGCAGCGACATCAGTTCACCGTCGTTGCGGATCTCAAAGCCTGTTTCGGCGCTGACTGCGGAATAGTAAAGCTCTCTGGGCAGCGACAGCCGCGCCGTCACCCGGCCGGTGCTCATGTCGGCCGATTCCACCTTAGACTCGTCAACATATTCGCACTCCGTCAGCTTCTCGACCGCCGTGAGCGCATCGTTTACCGTGTCCATGCCCTGCACTGCGCCTGCGATGGCGGAATACAGCTCCGTTTTGAGCGGAGTGGACGCCGGGAGAACGTCAAACCACGGCGGCAGATATATTCCGAGACTCTCAGCGGGAAACTCACGCAGCACCACTCCGAGCACCGCCTCTATGCCGCCCGAATCTATCGTCAGGCAGTTGACCGCCATGCATACCACGCCGTATTTCTCCCCGAGCTCTGCGCGCAGAGCCTGAGCCTCGGCACTCTCCGGGTGCGCGGAATTGAGCAGCAGAGCAAAGGGCTTGCCTATCTCCCGCAGCTCTCTGACCACCCGTTCCTCCGCCTCAACATAGCTTGAGCGCGGAATATCGCAGATGCTGCCATCCGTTGTTATCACAAGACCAATGGTGGAGTGTTCGCGAATAACCTTCTCGGTGCCCTCCTCGGCCGCTCTCGTCATGGTGACCTCCTCGTCAAACCACGGGGTAGTCACCATGCGCTCCGCGCCGTCCTCAAACTGTCCCGCAGCACCCGCCACCAAGTAGCCTACACAGTCGATAAGCCTTACGGAAAACTCCGCGCCGAGGTCGAGCTTTACATTCACGGCCTCCTCCGGCACAAATTTCGGCTCTGCTGTCATTATAGTCCTGCCGGAGCCGGACTGAGGCAGCTCGTCTTTAGCGCGCTCGCGCATATATGCGTCGTCAATATTCGGGATTACCAGCGTTTCCATAAAGCGCTTGATAAACGTGGATTTCCCCGTTCTCACCGGCCCGACGACGCCGATATATATATCCCCGCCGGTGCGCGCGGCAATGTCCTGATATATCGAAGGATCTGTCATGCTCCGCCCCTCCTTGAGTCAACTCTGGTCAATAATATGAGAGCACGGACTATAATATGCCCGTCCGCCATGAATGGCGGACGGGCTGACGGTATTTACGGCAAATAAAACTTTTCGGGCTGCGAGCACACGGCGGATTTGATTAGCTCAACATCCGGGAAGGCGGCGGCGACCTTTTCCGTGAGTGGCCGGATCACCACATCCTCGGTCGGAAAATGACCGGCGTCGATGAGGTTAATGCCGAGCTCCGCGGCTTCGAGAAACTGATGGTGCTTAACGTCAGCCGTGACAAAGGTATCGCAGCCCTGCTCATAGGCGGAGAGTATGTCCTGACCGCCGGAGCCGCCGCAGATGCCTACGCGGTGGACCGGTCTGCCGGCGTCGTGATATCTCAACCCGGCAGCGCCGAGCTTTTCGCAGGTAAGTTTCATGAAGGTCTGAAAGCCAATCTCCGGTAAGAGACACAGGCGGCTGATGTTCTCGTCGTTATCGAGCGGGCGGACGACCTGAAGGCCAAGCGCGTCAGCAAGGCATTCGTTCACGCCTCCCTGGGCAGCGTCAAGATTTGTGTGCATACAAATGGCCGCAATATGGTTTTCCGCGAGCGCGAGCAGACGTCGTCCGGTCGGGTCGGCGTCCGTAACGTGCTTTAGATCAAAGAACAGCGGGTGGTGCGAGATAATCAGCTGCGCGCCGAGCTCCTTCGCCTCCACAATGACTCTGAGCGTTAAATCAAGCGCCGTTACAGCGCGGGTGACCTCCGAGCAGCTTCTGCCGATAAGAAGGCCGACGTTGTCGAAGTCCATCTTGAGCCCCACCGGCGCGAGGTCGTCGAGATAATTGAGTATTGCTTTTACCGTTGCCATGCTTTATACTCCCTCTCTGTTCTTTCAAAGCGCTCAAGAGAGCGTCTTAGTTTTATTTCTTCTGCGCGCGGCGTTTCTGAGCGAGCCATGCCGTCTAAAGCCGCCGCCAGCCTCGCAATATGCGCCGACAGCCACTCCGGCAGCAACGGATCCCCGCGCTTGAGAAGCAAGTCCTCCGGATATGGCGAGTGCTCTCCCGCGGCTCCGCCCTCGGCGCACATGACCGCATATAGCCGCCCGGAATCGCGCGCCAGCCGCGCGTCGGTCAAATGAAAGCCGTTTTCAGCGAGCCATTCGCAAAGCTCCTCCACCTTGGACTGCGGCTGGAGCACAAGCAGCGTATCATCTTTGACCCACGGCGCATCTTTGAGTATCGAAATGATCGTCTCGCCGCCCATGCCGGCGGCAACCACGGCATCCGCAGTATCGGCGCCCGAAAAGGCGAGCCCGTCCGCAAGCTCAAAGACGACCCTGTCCTCCACTCCGTATCTTTGCGCATTGAGCTTTGCCGAGCCGAGCGGCCCGGGACGGATGTCCGACGCGGTCACCCTCGCCGCGCCGTGCAGCGCGAGATAAATAGAAAGATAGCCGTGGTCGCAGCCGACGTCTATTATGTTTTGTTTTCCGGCCGTCATTTCGGCGGCCGCCGCGAGACGCGGAGAAAGCTTAATATCCATACAATATAAATTAAAGCCGGTGAAAACCGGCTTTTTTACGAATTATTCGAGGTTTTCCAGGTATTCCTTAAGGTGCTCGAGAAATTCGTCCGGGTCGACCTCGTGGGCGTAGCAGGCCTGCTCAAGGTTCTCGCCGCTGGCGAGCGCGCAGCCCATGCAGTGCATCCCTATTTCCTGAAACACGGGCATTGCCTGCGGGCAGTTCTCAAGGATATCGGCAAGCATGGTCTCTTTTGTGATCTCAAACATTTGTATTACCTCCGGTAAATATAATTGGCATTAAACAGATTAAATATTCTGCTGCACACAACGAAAAAGAAACGAAAGGGGCGCCGACGGGCGTCCCAATCGTTGTTGTAATCAGGCGATTCAGGCGTTGGCCTGCTGCTCCCTGATCTTGGCGAAGCACTCGCTGCAGTAAACAGGGCGGTCGGTCTTGGGCTCGAACGGGACCTTCGCCTCGCTGCCGCACATGGCGCAAACAGCAGTGAAATACTCGCGGGGGCCGCGGGCCGCGCTCTTGCGAGCTTCACGGCAGGACTTGCAGCGCTGGGGCTCGTTCTGGAAATTATGCTCGGAATAGAATTCCTGCTCCCCGGCCGTGAATACGAACTCCTGTCCGCACTCCTTGCACACCAATACTTTGTCTTCGAACATTTTGTACCCTCTCTTTTTTCAATGACTTGCCTTGCGGCTTATATAGCGTTCAGCTCTTGCTGAGATCGCACAGGTCAGGCTGCTTCGCCAGCTTGCGGCGAATCCTCTGCACGGCGTTATCAATGGATTTTTCGTCCCTGTTCAAACGCTCGGCGATCTCTCTGTAGGAGAGACCTTCGAGGTAAAGATACAGGATCTCTGTTTCAAATTTCGATAAGCACCGTGAAAAGGTGGCATAAAACTCTTTTTCGCTCTCTCTGGCCAGAACCTGTTCCTCGGGAATTCGTCTGAACGCTTCGGGAAAAGCTGCGGCATGGGTCTGGAGCTTGTCTGAGAGGATATCTTCCAACGACACTCTGTCGTTTAGCGGTATATGTTTTTTGCTGCTCGCGGTCTTTACCGCGGAGATAATGCGGTTTCTGATGCAGTGTCCGGCATAGGTCTTGAAGGAGGAGCCGCCCTGCCCGTCGTAGCTGCGGATAGCGGAGAGCAGGCCGAACATACCTTCCTGAATAAGATCCTCGCTGTCTCCCCCCGCGAGAAAAAACGGGCGGGCACAGGCGCGGACGAGTCTGACATGGCGCTCGGCGAGACATTCCTCGGCATTGCCGTCGCCGCCGGCGGCGAGCTTTTGTAGCTCGGGATCAGTCATGATGTCATAATCTGCCATATTCACTCTGCCTTCAAATACACACGATAGATTATATAACAATCGACTTGAAAGTCAATAGCTCCGACAGATTTTCTGTCAAAAACAGGATGATTTTTGACGATTTTACCATATAATCGGTTTGGCCTGCGATCACAGCTCAAGCTGCTCCTGACCGGAAAACGGCAGGCCGAGATGCTCATAGGCTCTGCGCGTGACACAGCGTCCGCGCGGCGTTCGGGTGAGATAGCCCTGCTGCAGGAGATACGGCTCATAGACGTCCTCAAGCGTCACAGCTTCCTCGTTAATCGTGGCGGCGAGAGTTTCGAGCCCAACGGGGCCGCCGTTATAGAAATCGATGATGCTGCGCAGCATATTCCTGTCGAGCGCGTCAAGCCCCTGCTTGTCCACCTCAAGACGCAGCAGCGCCTCATCCGCGACCTCCTTGGTGATTACCCCGCCGGCGCGAACCTCGGCAAAGTCCCGCACTCTGCGAAGCATGCGGTTGGCGATACGCGGCGTACCGCGGGAGCGCGATGCGATCTCTCTTGCTCCGAGCGGGTCTATCTCAATGCCAAGTATCCCGGCGCTGCGCTTAACAATGAGCTGAAGCTCCTCGGGCGAATAGAGCTCAAGGCGCAGTGTAACACCGAAGCGGTCGCGCAGAGGCGCCGTGAGCTGCCCGGAGCGGGTGGTAGCGCCGATAAGCGTGAACTTGGGCAGGTCGAGTCTGATGGAATTTGCGGACGGCCCCTTGCCGATGATGATATCAATCGCATAATCCTCCATGGCCGGATAGAGTATCTCCTCCACGGCCCGGTTGAGTCTGTGGATCTCGTCAACGAACAGAATGTCGTTTTCCTGCAGATTGGTGAGCAGCGCGGCGAGATCGCCCGCTTTCTCGATAGTCGGGCCTGAGGTTATCCGCATATTGACGCCCATCTCGTTGGCTATGACTGCGGCAAGAGTGGTCTTGCCGAGCCCCGGGGGGCCGTGCAGCAGAACATGGTCAAGCGACTCTCCGCGCCGTTTGGCGGCCTCAATAAAAACGCGCAGGTTATCCTTGGTCTTTTCCTGTCCGATATACTCGTTAAGAGTCCGCGGGCGCAGCGACGGCTCCGCGCTGTCCTCCGGCAGGATAGTCGAGGTCGTGACCACCTGTTCCTCATTTTCGCCGGAAAAGCTGATGCTCATTTGTCCCGCCTCCTCACTTCATCATGTTTTTAAGCGCCGATTTGATGATGTCCTCGGTGCTAGCAGCGGAAAGATCCACGCCGCGCAGCGCGGCGTTTATCTCGGCGGCACCGTAGCCGAGCACGCTCAGAGCGGCGGCGGCGTCCGCGAGCTTCTGGTCTCCGACTATCCCCGCGGCGGTCTCCACGGCGCCGGCCGGCAGCCGGAACTCGTCGCTCTCCTTGGCGATCTTGTCCTTGAGCTCAAGAATAACGCGCTGGGCGATCCTTTTCCCGATGCCGGGTGCAACCGTGAGCGCCTTCTCGTCGCCCGAAATGATGGCCATGGCCAGGCTTTCCGGCGTGCTTGAGGAGAGAATGGAGATCGCCGCCTTGGGGCCCACTCCGGAAACGCCGATTAGAAGCTGATAGCTGCGGCGCTCGCTTTTGGTGGCAAAGCCGTAAAGGTCGAAGGCGTCCTCGCGGATGTTTTCAGAGATATACAGTCTCGCCCTCTCGCCCACTTTGAGCGCGGCAAGGGAATTGATAGTTGTGTTGAGCTCATAGCCCACGCCGCCGCAGTCGATGACCGCGATATACGGCGCGGTCTCCGCCACAACGCCTTCTATATAGTTGAACATACGTCACCGCCTCCGAGCTGGTTGATTTTTGAGGTCATACTGCGCGCATGACACAGGGCGATGGCAACGGCGTCCGCCGCGTCGTCGGGCTTCGGCGCTTCCTTCATATCGAGAATACGCCTGACCATGTCTATTACCTGTTTTTTTTCGGCGCGGCCGTAGCCGACCACGGCCTGCTTTACCTGCAGCGGAGTGTACTCAAATACGGGGATTCCGGCGCGGTAGCAGGCGAGAACTATCACTCCCCTACCCTGAGCGACTGAGATGCCCGTCGTGATATTCGTGTTGAAAAACAGCTCCTCGATCGCGGCGGCCTCCGGCTTGAAGATGCCGAACAGCTCGTTGAGATCGTCATAGATCCTGTCGAGCCTGCCCGAGAGCGGCGTATGAGCCGGGGTGGTGATGACCCCGCAGCGCACGAGAGTCTGTTTGTTCCTGTCAGTATCCACCACGCCGAAGCCGACCGTGGCGATACCGGGATCAATGCCGAGTATACGCATTTATGTACCTCCGTTGCCATTGCAATATTTTAGCACACAAATACCTCCATATCAAGCGAAAGCGGGGGCCTGCGCCCCCGCTGAAATATATTCGTCTGATTCAAGCCCTCGGATGGGCTTTGTTATAAACGTCCTTGAGCTGCTTTTTGACAAGCTGGGAATAGATCTGGGTTGAGGAGATATCGGCGTGCCCGAGCATTTCCTGTATGGAATGGATATCGGCGC
>CAYNMN010000046.1:12497-14740 GCA_964398305.1 uncultured Oscillospiraceae bacterium | reverse complement strand
ACAAGGACGGCTGCGTGGGCATGGCGGCGAATATGATCGGCGTTTCAAAGCGCATAATCGCTTTCGACAACGACGGCGAAAACACGGTGATGTTCAATCCTGAGATCATCAAAAAATCCCAGCCCTATGACACAGAGGAGAGCTGCCTGTCGCTAACCGGCACACGCAAGGCGCGGCGCTGGAAGTATATCAAGGTGCGATGGCAAAACCGGGAGTTTCAGGTTCGTATCAAGACCTTCACAGACTGGACTGCCCAGATTATTCAGCACGAGCTTGACCACTGCGAGGGGGTCATTATATAGCGACGATAAGGCAGGAGGCTTAACATGGCGATGTGGAATCCGTGGCGGGGCTGCCACAAATACAGCGACGGCTGCCGCTTTTGCTACATCCACAAGGGGGACGCACGTCGTGGCGTGGACACCAATGTGATTACGAAAACGGACAAGTTCTGCGCCCCCGTCGAGCGGTATAAGCGCGGCGAAAAGAAGGGCGAATACAAGATGAAGCCCGGCGAAACGGTCTATCTCTGCTTTTCGTCCGAATTTCTGCTGCCAGATGCGGACGAATGGCGCGGCGAATGCTGGGGAATGATCCGCGAGCGGCCGGATCTGAGCTTTCTATTTCTCACAAAGCGCATCGATCGGTTTTTGGACTGCGTGCCCGACGACTGGGGCAACGGCTATGAAAACGTGACCGTCGGCTGCACTGTGGAAAATCAGGCGGAGGCGGACAGGCGTCTGGCGATCTTTGACACGCTGCCCATCGTGCACAAGGACATTATCCTTCAGCCTATGCTGGAAAAGATGGACGTCGAGCGGCACTTGAGCGGCGCGGAGCTTGTGGTGGTGGGCGGCGAGTCAGACCGCAGCGCAAGGCCGCTGGACTATACATGGGTGCTGGACGTCCGGGAGCAGTGTCTGCGGCAGGGCGTGAGGTTTGAGTTCCGCCAGTGCGGCAGCAATTTCATTAAGGACGGCAAGCTGTATCAGCTCAATGTCCGCCAGCTGATGAACCAGGCTCGCAAGGCCGGGATCAATACTTGAAGCCGAGCGTCAGATCCGCGAAAGCTTCCGGGGTAATTTAATACAACATAAAGGGAGGGAAAGCTTTGACCGAGCGCGAAGAAATACTCTCGCGTCTGACTGACCGGGACGCCGGGGCCGCCTGCGCCTATGCGGATTCAGTCGCGGCAGCCAGCCGGGAGAGCGACCGTTTTTATCCGTATCTGGACGATTTTGCGGCGCTGCTGCGTCACAAAAATTCGCTTGTGCGAAACAGGGCCGTGGCAATTATCGCGGCAAACGCGCGCTGGGATGCCGATAATCGATATGAAGCGCTTATGGATGAGCTTTTGCCCCATGTGAATGACGAAAAGCCTGTCACGGCGCGCCTGTGCATACAGGCTATGCCGGAGATCGCGGCGGCCAAGCCCGGACTGATACCGCGCATCCGTAAAGCGCTGGAGGGCGTGGATGTGAGCGTCTACCGGGACAGCATGAGCCCGCTGATCCTGAGGGATATTATCGGCGTTATGCGGCAGCTTTCAGAGCCGGAGCAATGATACGGCTATCATTTTTTTCGGAGGGTAAATATCATGGCGTTTGATTTCAAGCGGGAGTATCGGGAGTTTTATATGCCAAAGGCGAAGCCGGAGCTTGTTACCGTGCCGACCGCCGGCTACATTGCGGTGCGCGGCGCCGGCGACCCCAACGAGGAGGGCGGCGCTTATAAGACCGCAGTGGGAGTGCTGTACGCGGTCGCCTATACCATTAAAATGAGCAAGCTCGGCGACCGTATGATCGAGGGCTACTTCGACTATGTCGTACCGCCTCTGGAGGGCTTCTGGTGGCAGGATGGCATCGACGGCGTCGACTATAAGAACAAAGCGCTCTTTCACTGGATCTCTGTTATCCGCCTGCCGGACTTCGTGACGAAAGCCGACTTCGACTGGGCCGTATCCGAGGCGTCGCGTAAAAAGCGGCTCGACTGCTCCGCCGCAGAGCTGCTGACAATAGACGAGGGGCTGTGCGTTCAGATCATGCATGTCGGCCGGTTTGACGACGAGCCGGCTACCGTAGCGCTGATGGACGAGTATATATCGGATAACGCTCTGGAGAACGATTTTACTCCGACACGTCTGCACCACGAGATATATCTCACGGACGCCCGCAGGGTCGCGCCGGAGAAGTGGAAGACCGTCATTCGCCACCCGGTTCGCAGAAAATAGGATTTCCGCCTTG
>CAYNMN010000046.1:5633-12397 GCA_964398305.1 uncultured Oscillospiraceae bacterium | reverse complement strand
TTTTCGGAAAGGCAGGAGCGAAGACCGGCCTGCGCGTGGCGAATCTTTCACTGTACTACGTCGGGCAGCTTCTGATCGCGCTGTGCCTCCAGCTTGTCTGAGGCGCCTGATCAGCGGCGAGTATTACATAAAAAATTTGCTGTGAATGCAAAATTATAACCACGCGTAAAAACGCGTGGTTATAATTGTCTGGTGTTTTATTCAAGCTGCCCCGGCAGCTTGAGCTTTTCCTTGGGCGGGAACAGGGAATCGAAGGCCTCGGCCTCCTTCTCGTCCACATAATAGCCCTTGGGTGTGTGATAGACGCCCGTGATTCCGTCGAGAAATCCCGGCACAAGCTCGTTGAGGAGAAAATACGGCACTACGGCGTCTCTCGGCTCTGCGTGATAGTGTATCCCGCGGGTGCTTGCGACCACGAAGCCAGATTTTCCGTAAAAATCAATATTGCCCTCCATACAGAGCGCGCCGGCGCCCATATCGCGGGCCATATCCATGGAGCGGCGCAGAAGCGCCGTGCCATAGCCCTGGCGCTTGTACTCAGGCGCTATGCTTATGGGGCCGAAGGTCATTATAGCAATTTCTCTGCCGTCGTCCGCGGCGATATTTGCGCGCACATACATGACGTGACCGATGAGCCTGCCGTCGAGCTCCATAACAAGGTCGAGCTCTGGCACAAAGTCCGGAGCGCCGCGAAAGGTGTGCAGGACATAATGCTCCAGACACCCGGGGCGATATACGTTCCAAAAAGCCTCGCGTGTCAGATTTTCTGTTTCTCTGTAGTCGCTTTTTTCTTCACGACGGATGATATAGTTGCTTTGCAAGGTGGTTACCTCCTGAATTTTTATGTAATGTCAACTCAGGGAGGCTTGAGATGTGTTCGGCAAACCTCCCGGTCAGCCCACTATCTCCAAGGTGTTGTTTTTCAAACAGCGATCTCCTGATATAAGATTGCCCGACCCGTCGGTCGGGCTGTTAACGATTATAACGCCGCATCAGAAATAATACAAGCAATACTAAAGCAGCGATTGTACGCGCGCTCTGAATTTATCCGGAAATACTTCCGTTCAGCCGCCTGCGAGTTCTGTCAGCGTCTCTCCGGCGACGCGATAGACCGTCCAGTCGCTCATCGGTTCGGCGCCGAGCGAGAGATAGAAGTCTATGCTCGGCCGGTTCCAGTTGAGACACCACCATTCGAGCCTGCCGCAGCCGCGTTCTACGGATATCTGCGCGAGCTTTGACAAAAGCGCCCTGCCATAGCCCCTGCCGCGGTATTCGGGCAGAATGAAAAGATCCTCAAGATAAATTCCGGCGCGCCCGAGAAAGGTGGAGAAGTTGTGGAAGAACAGCGCGAAGCCAATGTCCTTTCCGTCCTCGGAGGCTATGAGTACCTCCGCCTTTTTCTTTTCGAATATCCACTCTCGCAGAAGTGTTTCGTCGGATACCACCTCGTCGAGCATATTCTCATAGGCGGCGAGGGCCCTGATAAAGACCAGTATAGTCGGTATGTCCGAATCGGACGCCGATCTGATAGCAAACTGTCCCATTTTCGTTCTCTCCCGTTCTCTCATTAGAGCAGCGGCACTACCTCGTCCGCTATGAATTTGACCCTGTCGAAGACGCGCGGCTTAAAGGTGGCAGCCGTAGCGACCACGCAGTTATTTCCCGGGTCGACGTATATTACGTTTCCGCCGTCGCCAACAGCCGCGTAAACATGCTTTGCCTCGTCTGCTATCCACCACAGGCAGCCGTAGCTCAGAGCGCCGAAAGCCTCTCCGCAGTGTATGCGCGGCGTCGAGATCTCATCAATCCACTCGCCGGAGACTATGCGCCGGCCGTTGAAGACGCCGCGCTCAAGGCAGAGCTGTCCGAGCTTTGCCATGTCATTAGCGCCCAGCGCGAGACCCCAGCCGGCAGTGGGGACGCCCTGCGGGTCGGCGAACCAGACGTCGCCCTTGGGCGCTTTGGACATAAGGAAGTCGAGCTGCCCCTCCTTGGTGAGAATACCTGCGTCGCGGTGCGGCGCGATGCCGAGCGGAGCGAACAGGAATTCGTTTGCAAAATCGATAACGTTCATGCCGCTCGCCTTGGCTATAACGCCGGTCATAATCTGTATGCCGAGAGTGGCGTATTTGAACTCGCCGGTGACGCCGGCTCTGCCGCCGAGGATGTCGAGCGCCGCTTTCGTCCAGTCGTCGCTCGTACAGACCTTCGTCCAAGGCTCGCTCTTGTATTTATAAGGCGCGGTCATTGTGAGCAGGTGGCGGAGCGTCACATCGTATATCGTCTTTTCACCGCGTTTTACCGCATAATCGGGGAAGTAGTCGAGCACCCTGTCGTCCACGCTCCCGATATAGCCATTGTCCATCGCGATACCGCACAGGAGTGCGACCACGCTCTTGGTGACCGACATCACATTGAGCGTGTCTCCGCACTTATAGCCGTGGCGGTAGAGCTCCAACACCGTTTTACCGTCCTTTATGGCGGTCAGCTCGCAGATGTTGTCGTGGCCCGCGGCTATCTTCTCTTCAAGTGCCGAACAGTCGTACATGCTGCGCCTCCTTTATGCTCTGAAGCTTACGGCTGTCTCGCCGCCGCCGAGATCGTGCTCCCGCGCTCCGTACGGCGTCAGGAGCTTGCGCCAAAATCTTGCGGCGGGAGTGTTGTTTGTAGAAAACTTGAGCTGCCATGTCCCGGGAAGGCGGGCGAACAGCTCCTTAGCGGACGCTGCGGCATAGCCGCGAGAGCGGTATGCGGGAAAGATGGTGAACTCTGCCAGGGCATGCTCGGCCTCCGATTCAACGAATGAATGTGTGTTGATAAGCGCGAAGCCCACAAGCGTGTCGTCGTCATAGATAAACCAGGCCTGCCTGTCGGAGTCCGTGAAATACAGCGGAAGATAAGGGTATGGATAGTTCCCGTCCTCATCGAGCGCCGAGTCATAATATCGGCTCATATCGTACAGATATTTTTGGAAAAGACTTGATAGCATTTCTGCATCCCCGCTCTTCGCCGTGACGAGCTTTATCATTTTTCTACCCCTTTTCGTACCGTTTTATCGATTATAGCACCATTTAAAAAAGTGTACAATCCGTGTTTTATACTTGTTCTTGCCGTTTGAGGCGGCATGGTATAAAATGATTTCAAGATATTGCCTTGGGGGATAAGCTGTGAACAGATACGACTGGCTGGAGAGCTATCTGTGCGCGAAGAGGGGATGTACATACGATTATAAGCTCAAATGGGAGTGGCATCGCTATCAGGTGGGAGGTAAGCTGTTCGCCGCAATTTGTCAGCCCGCGGCGGAACATGGCACATACGACTGCCGCGAGCTCATTTCGCTCAAATGCGAGCCGCTCTTTGCCGAGCTCATGCGCGCGGAGTATGCGGATATTGTGCCGGGGTTTTATATGGACAAGCGCAACTGGATTTCCGTTTATCTCGACGGCGCGGTGCCTGACGACACTCTGCGCGACCTCATCGACCGCTCGTATGCGCTGGTATTCGCCAAGCTCACAAAAAAGCTGCAGAGGGAAATAGAAGGGGAGACCGAAAAATGACAGAAAAAACATACGCGACCCCGCTCGGGACAATACACTATTGGGTGAGCAAGGCCGAGGCCGGGGCGCCGCCGCTGGTTTTCCTGCCGGGGCTGACGGCAGATCACAGACTTTTTGAAAAACAGACAGAGTACTTTGAGGGACAATGCACCGTCCTCGTGTGGGACGCGCCGGGTCACTCCGCCTCGCGCCCGTTCACTCTGAGCTTTACTCTTGCCGACAAAGCGCGATGGCTGCATGAGATACTCGCGTCGGAGGGGATCGAGCGTCCGGTGTTCATAGGCCAGTCGATGGGCGGCTATGTATCTCAGTGCTATATGGAGCTCTATCCCCGCTCGCTCTCCGGCTTCGTATCCGTGGACTCCGCGCCGCTCCAGCGCAAATATGTTACGGCAGCCGAAATATGGCTGCTCAGGCGCATGACGCCTGTTTATCGCGCCTATCCGTGGAAGCAGCTTGTAAACGCGGGCTCAAACGGCGTGGCGGTCTCGGCTCATGGAAAACAGCTCATGCGCGACATGATGGGCGATTATTCGAGCGAGGAATACAGCGTTCTCGCCGGACACGGCTATAAAATGCTTGCGGACGCCATGGACGCCGATCTGCCATATAAGATCGACTGCCCCTGCCTGCTGCTCTGCGGGGAGGACGACCGCGCGGGCTCTACAAAGCGCTATAACCGCCGCTGGACCCGGGAAGCCGGATTGCCGATCGTCTGGCTCAAGGGCGCGGGGCACAATTCCAATACCGACGTGCCCGACGAGGTCAATCGCCTTATCGAACAGTTCGCGCGAAATAAAGCGGCGACGTCCGTTTTCTGAGGGAGCGCACAAGGTGACTGCAATGACGGTAAACAAAATTCACATAGGGGACACGCCCGCTTTGCTCTACGGCGCGGAGAGCGACAGGGCGTGGCTCTACATACACGGCAAATCGGGATATAAGGAGCTCGCGGAGCCTTTTGCAAGGCTCGTCTGTCCCGGAGACGCTCAGGTGCTCTCCATAGATCTGCCGGACCACGGCGAGCGGAAGGGCTCGGGCGGCTTCGACCCCCGGCACGTCGTCCCGGAGCTTACGGCGGTCATGGAGCTTATGCGGGAGAGGTATGACAGCATATCGCTTTATGCCACCAGCATCGGCGCGTGGTTTTCGATGCTCGCTTTCCCCGACGTGCCGCTTGAAAAAGCTCTCTTCGTCTCACCTGTGCTGGATATGTCCGCGCTTATCCGCCGCATGATGGACTGGGCAGGCGTGGATGATGCGCGGCTGGAGCGGGAGCGCGAGATATCCACCGACTTTGGCGAGACGCTTTCGTGGGACTACTATCAGTATGTGAAGGCGCGCCCCATAGTTAAATGGGACGCGCCGACAGAGATACTCTATGCGGGTCGGGACGATCTGGTGGAGCGCGAAACGGTGGACGCCTTTGCCGCCCGCTTTGGCTGCGGAGTGACGGTCATGGAGAACGGCGAGCACTGGTTCCACACGCCAGAGCAGCTCTCCGTTCTCGAAAAATGGGAAAAGGCCATGGCATAACGAGCGCGCGCGTCAGTTTTTCATGCCTGTGCCGCCCGGCTGATAGAACATTCCCATGGCGTCGCGCATCTCGTAATATGCGTCGATCTCACGCCAGCCGCCGCCGGTAGAGCCGTCGGTGTCCCAGTTTGGCAAATAGCACTCGGTATCCGGCAGCGCGGCGGTAATGTCGGACATCTCCTGCGCGGAGAGGAAGTTGCCGGGGTACCAGAGTCTCGTGAGCTGCGTGAGCTGCGAGAGCACGGAGGTGTCGAAGCAGAAGCTGTAGCCGACGTTGAGGTATCTCAGCTCGGGACAGCCGAGCAGGGGAGTGAGATCCGTCATGTCGTTCATGAACAGCTCGACAAAGTAGAGTTCCTTTAAGGTGCCGAGCACCGAAATATCCGTGAAGTCCTCATCCGCAAGGATGAGGTATTTCATATGCGTCATGCCGGCAAGGAACGAGAGATCGGTCACGGGCATGTGCCCGAGGTCGAGCGCCGTGAGCTCTGTGCAGTATTTGAGCGGCTCGAGCTGTGCGCTCGTGAGCTTTTGCGCCACATAATTCGTCGACGGCATATTGGATGCGCAGAAGTAGGTCGCGTCGGTGCGCAGGGCGTAGCTGCCGAAATACACGGTCCAGACAAAGCTCACGTCCTCATATTTATCGTTGAGCGCCGCCATAGACTCGTTTGAAAGCCCGCAGCCGCTCATGTACACCTTTGTGAGATACGGCATCACCGTAACGGCCTTTTCGAGCTCCGCCGTGTCCGTGATACTGCGCCGGTTCAGATCCAGCTCTGTGTCGCCCGTCGAGAATGCGGCTCCGTACATCGTGAAGTCACTGCTCACAAAGGCTTCGCCGTAGGCCTCGCGCAGCTCGTTGAGCTCGTCGAGCGTGAAGCCGCAGCCGCTCACGTCGAGCGTGTCGAGCGCAGTGAACAGTCCGCCGGCGGCGGCAAGCTCGGCCGCGGAAATATCCTTGCCGGCAAAGCAGAGCGTGCCCGAATCGCCCGACCATATCACGCCGCCGAGCCTGACGTTCCAGTCAAATACGATATCCGGGAACGCCGCCTTGAGCGCCGCCTGCTCGGACATCTCAAACGGACTGTCCGGCAGCTCGACCGTGTTTACTGAGGTAAAATAGCCGAGCCTTTCCGTCAGCTCGCCGGCTGTAACGCCCGTTGCCCCAAGAGCAAGAACGCCCTGGGTAGAGCAGTCGAACGCCTTGCGGCCGAGCGGCACGTCCCAGAGAATGTCGCAGCCCGGATAGGCACACTGCAGCTCGTCGATCTGTTCCGGGGAGACGGTGTTTCCGCGCAGATCGATGACCGACGGGGAACGGAGCTCAAGAAGCGCGGAGGTATCCGTAATGCCGCAGCTGCTCAAATCGACCTTGTCGCTGCCCACGGGCACGGCCTTGCCGCCGATGAAAAGCAGGCCGCCGAGCACATAAACAAACCCCGCGGCAAGCAGGGCTATAACTGCGAGCGCCGCAAGGAGAAATACTATGACGCGCCATCTGGCGCTGTTTTTTTTGCTTTCAGTCATTCCCGTACCCCCGGCATTCTCATTAGGACTATTATACCTAAGCGCCGATAAATAAACAATAGCGATAACTGGATAAATCTTGTTGACAAGTGTAAACTCGCGTGCTATATTGTGTTTACAACAGTAGACACGGAGGGCGCA
>CAYNMN010000046.1:0-5533 GCA_964398305.1 uncultured Oscillospiraceae bacterium | reverse complement strand
TCTGGCTGCTTGTGTGCAATCTGCGCTTTGGGGCAACGCTAAGACGAGCAAGGCGGGAATATACGCCGCAATGCGCTTCAAGGCTGCCGGTATATGTGACCGACGCGGCGGAGACGCCCTGCCTGTTTGGGCTGCTGCGTCCCGCGATATATCTAACGCCCGAGGCGGCGGAGGACACAGTTAAAGCGCGCCATGTCATGGCGCATGAGGCGACGCATTACCGCCACGGCGACCATATCTGGGCTCTGCTGCGCGGCGTATGCCTTGCGCTGCACTGGTATAACCCGCTGGTCTGGTGGGCGGCGTCGCTCTCCCGCAGGGATGCGGAGCTCGCCTGCGACGAGGGGGCGATAAGTCTGCTGGGCGAGGATGAGCGCGCCGGCTACGGCCGCACGCTGATTAACCTGACCTGCCAAAAGCGCGCCGCCCTGCTGCTCACCGCCACTACAATGACAGGCGGCAAGAGCAGCATCAGGGAGCGCATTACCCTGATTGCAAGGAAGCCGAAAATGGCGTTTTATACGCTCATTGCCGTGATTCTCATCGCTGCCGTTGCCGCGGGCTGCACCTTCACCGGGGCGAGCGAAAAGCCTGTTGAGACAGGGGAGACGGCCGCTGTTTCCATCGACACGGAAGGGAGCTTCGACGTACCCGAGGACGTTCTCGACTACGCGCTCGATTATACGCAGTCGCAGCTCAGCTATTACACGGACGAATTGGGCTATGAGATAACCGAGGCAAAGATCACAGGGCTGACCCCAATCGATTTTGCACCGACATCGGATGTAACTGTCGGTCTGTGGCTGCTGGAATATCGGTTTCTGGCAGCAAATCAAGACGAGATTATGCTCGTAGGCAGCATGAAGATGGATGGTGACTACATTACCGAATGGGGCAGCACAGGTCAGCCCTATTTGATTCTCAACCGAACCGGCGACGACACCTATGAGCGGATATGCGTGACGAACACCCTCACGATGCAGGAGGATTACAACACGCCGGAAATGCTGGAGCAGTACGGCAGCATGTACGCTGCCGCGGCTATGGAGCTGTACAATAGTTACTTGAGGAACAATAACGATACCGTAAAGATAAGCAGGCAAATCACCGATGTTCTCAACAGCGACGGAGCCTACGCGTCGATGGCGCTTGACGCGCTACTGGACAGCCTCATGGACTCTCCGGCGGAGACCTTCGAGGCCATCGGCACAAGGAGCGAGGGCATACAGAACTGGATATGCTGGTCACTGGCAAATTATATTGACGGCATGGCACTGGACACCAGTGACGCACTGACTGTGGATGGGCTTTCGGAAAGCGCCGACTTTGCCCGTGAGCTTCTCTGGAAGTATATGTCCGGAGATTATGAAGCGCCGAAAAGCTGGCGGCAGATCTATCTGGATTTTTGGCGTGATGAGCTGTCGGAGCTGCTCGACGGCGCTCAGATCGACGGCGTGGGTCTGCTCGACACAGACGCCGACGGCGTGGCGGAGCTCGTGGTTATTATAGATGGCAGCGCCGTGCTGTATTATACAGACGGCCAAAGCGTTTACCACAATATCGGCAGCACCTATGACGCAAACGAGCTCGACTTCTCCGGCTCGCTTCTGAGCGCCGCTGACGGAGACAGCATTGACGCTGAAAGCTTCAATGCCCTGCTGAACGGGTGGAGACCCATAACATAAAATGTAACAAGACCGGCGGGACGATTTCCCGCCGGTCTTATTTATGCTGTTGTGAGGATCAATAATTGGTCGCGCGGAGCTCGAAATACGCCTGAGGATGGGCGCAGACGGGGCAGACGATCGGCGCGACGGGGCCGACATGGATGTGACCGCAGTTACGGCAGATCCAGACCTGATCGCCCACGCGGGTGAATACCTGCGCCTGCTCGATGTTCTTGAGCAGAGCGAGATAGCGCTCCTCATGCTCCTTCTCGATGGCGGCGACGCCTCTCATCTGCTTGGCAAGAGCCGTGAAGCCCTCCTCCTCGGCGGTCTCGGCAAACTCGGCATACATGGTGGTCCACTCATAATTTTCGCCCTCGGCCGCGAGCTTGAGGTTGGTGACGGTATCGCCGACCTTGCCGCCGTGGAGAGCCTTATACCAGAGCTTGGCGTGCTCCTTTTCGTTGAGCGCCGTGGCCGCAAAGAATGAGCCTATCTGCTCATAGCCGTCCTTTTTTGCCTGGGAAGAATAGTAATCATATTTGTTGCGGGCCATCGACTCGCCGGCGAAAGCGGTCTCGAGATTCTTAAAAGTCTTGCTGTCTTTGAGTTCCATAATTAACCTCCAAAAGTAATTTTATAAATAATAGGAATTATTCGCATTTTTATTATAACTCATTTTTTATAAATTGCAACATATTTTTTGACGTTTTATCAAATAATACTCCCGCAACAATTTTTGCGGAGGAATAAAATGAACAGAAAGCTTGCGTATACCATATGCGCCGTCGCGCTGCTCACGGCTCTGTCGGGCTGCGGAAACTCCGGCGACGGGAAGGTCACGCCGACCCCCGACACAACGCCGAAGGTCACCGCGACCGTCAACCCCACCGACACACCGGAAGTAACAGTAAAGCCCACCGACGACGTAGATGTAACGGTCAGACCCACCGACGACGTGGACGTAACCCCGGAAATAACAGTCAATCCTTAGCGCGGCAGGCCGGAGCATCCGGCCTGTTGATTTTTTTGCCGGTATGGTTTATTATATGAAAAATCGAATGAAACGAGGCGGAGATATGAGCTACATACCCACGCCCGAGCAGGCGCTCGAGCTCACAAAGAGATACAACAAGGATCACTTCCACATCCAGCACGCCGAGACGGTGGGGAAGGTGATGGGATACCTCGCCGGAAAGTTCGACCCGGGCCGAGAGGATTACTGGCAGGCAGTAGGCATTCTGCACGACATAGACTTCGAGCAGTGGCCGGAGCAGCACTGTGTAAAGGCGCAGGAGCTCCTGAAGGAGCTCGATATTGACGAGAGCGTCATACACGCCGTCGCCAGCCACGGCTACGGTATCTGCGCGGATGTTGAGCCCACGGAGCAGATGGAGAAGGTACTCTTCGCCACCGATGAGTTCACCGGTCTGATCGGCGCCGCGGCCCTGATGCGCCCGACGGGCTTTGAGGGCATGGAGGTCAAGTCGGTCATAAAAAAGTTCAAGGACAAAAAGTTCGCCGCTGGCTGCTCGCGCGATATAATCGCCAGAGGCGCTGAGATGCTCGGAATGACCGTGCAGGAGCTTGCGGCCATGACTCTTGAGGCCATGACGGCGTGAACTAAGCAAAAGACTCAGCCCCGATATCGGAGGCTGAGTCTTTTTGCGTCAGCCCATAACGTCTTTCAGAACGTCGGCCATCGTGTAGTATCCGTTTTTTGTTATCCCGGCCATGAACCGCGCCGCCACGACCGCGCCGTTTGCAAACACCTCGCGCGACTGGGCCTGATGCTTGAGCGAGACCACCTCGTTCGGGCCGGCAAAGATAATCTCGTGCTCGCCGACTATTGTGCCGCCGCGCACGGAGGAAATGCCTATATCCTCCTTGGCGCGCTTGCGGCGCACGCTCTGGCGGTCATAAACATAGTTGGGCTCATAGGGCAGAGCCTCCGCCGCGGCGTCGGCAAGCATTATTGCCGTGCCGCTCGGCGCGTCCACCTTGCGGTTGTGGTGCATTTCGAGGATCTCGACGTCAAAGCTCTCGCCCAGCACCGCCGAGGCCTCCTTGACAAGGCGCATCAGCAGGTTTATACCGAGCGACATGTTGCCCGAGCGGAACACCGGCGTCTTTTCCGAGGCCGCCGTGATCTGAGCAAGCTGCTCGTCGGAATACCCGGTCGTGCAAAGCACGATGGGGATATGCCGCTTGACGGAGTAGGCGAGCAGAGAGGCGAGGTTCGCGGGGTTGGAAAAATCGATGATAACGTCCGCCGCTCCGGCGTACTCCATGGGCTCGGAATAGACGGGGAAGTCGTTCATCTTGATCGGAGTGCGGTTGAAGCCGGCGACTATCTCCATGTCCTCCTGTCCGGCGCAGATGGAGACAAGGGACTGACCCATGTGACCGTTGCAGCCGGATATGATTATCTTTGGCATATCGGGTTCATCTCCCTGTATCAGTCCACAGACAGGCCGATGGCCTTCATGGAAGCTCTGAGCTTTTCAATATTGGCCGGCGCCATGGTGGTGAGCGGCAGGCGCAGCTTGCCGACGTTCATGCCCATGAGGTTCATGGCGGTCTTGACCGGAATGGGGTTGGTCTCCACAAAGAGCATGTCGAAGATATCCGCAAGGCCGAAATAATACTGCGTCGCGGCGTCGAAATCCTTGGCGAGGCAGAGCTCGCAGAGCTTCTGCACCCTGTCGGGAATGATGTTGGAGGCGACGGAGATCACGCCCTTGGCGCCCATGGACATCATCGGCACGGTGTCGGAATCGTTGCCCGACCAGAACACCAGATCGTCTCCGCAGAGAGCGCGGGTCTTGGCATACTCGGCTATGTTGCCGGAGGCCTCCTTGACGCCGCAGATGTTGGGGTGCCTGGAGAGCGCGAGATATGTTTCCGGCTTGATGCCGATGCCCGTGCGACTGGGGACGTTATACATTATCATCGGGCACTTGACTCTGTCGGCGACATACGAGAAATGCTCCACAAGACCCTTCTGGGTGGTCTTGTTGTAATAAGGCGTGCACATGAGTATGCCGTCCGCTCCGGCGGCCTCCGCCTTCTTCGCAGCATCGAGCGCGTGCTCGGTGTTGTTCGCGCCGACGCCAACGATGACCTTCATGCGTCCCGCGCAGCTCCTCACGGTGATATCGACGAGCTTGTCGTGCTCCTCCTCGGTGTGCGTCGGGTTCTCGCCCGTCGTGCCGCAGACAAGGATGGCCTGCGTGCCGCCCTTGGCCTGGAACTCGACGAGCTCCTCGTATTTTTTGTAGTCCACGCCGTTTTCGAGGTACGGCGTGACGATGGCTGTGCATGAGCCTGTGAAAATCGGTGTCTTTGCCATTTTATTATCCTCCTTTTAATGTCGGCGTTACGGTCGGCTTACTTATGAGTTATATATCCCTCCGCGCAGAGGAGCTCCGCGAGCTCCACGCCGCCGCCGGCGGCTCCGCGCAGAGTGTTGTGCGAAAGACATACGAACTTGTAGTCGTACTGTGTGTCGGGTCTGAGCCTGCCGATGGATATCTGCATGCCGCCCTCGTTCATGCGGTCGAGCCTTGTCTGCGGGCGGTCGGGCTCCTCGAAGTATTTGAGGAACTGCCTGGGCGCGCTCGGCAGATCGAGCTCCTGGGCGCGGCCCTTGAAGGAGGCCCAGCGCGCTATCATCTCTTCCATGGACGGCTTCTTGTCGAAGCTCACGAACACGGCGGCCATGTGGCCGTTGGCGACAGAAACGCGCAGGCACTGCGCCGTGATATCCGGCTTCTTGGCGTTTGCTATGACGCCGTTTTCGAGAGAGCCCCAGATCTTCATCGGCTCCTGCTCGCTCTTTTCTTCCTCGCCGCCTATATAGGGGA
>CAYNMN010000045.1:0-14744 GCA_964398305.1 uncultured Oscillospiraceae bacterium | reverse complement strand
AAGGGGAATTCTAATGAAAACGAGCAAAAAGCTTCTCGCGGTTCTTTTGACCCTCTGCATGATATTCGCGCTTCTGCCCACCTTCGCGCTGGCAGACAATACAAACACCTTTAATGCCGCAGACACTTCGCCGACGGTTTCCACCGCCGCGGATCTGGCGGCGTTTGCCGCTGCCGTCAACGGCGGCAACAATTTCTCCGGTAATACCGTCACGCTGTTGGCGAACCTCACCCTTTCCGGTGAGTGGACGCCCATCGGCAACGCAAACAGATCGGGCAAAACGGCCAGCGGAAACACCTTCGCAGGCATCTTTGACGGGAACGGCAAGACCATCAGCGGACTGACAATCACAACCGGCGTGGCCAACGCCGCGCTGGGCCTTTTCGGAGCAGTGAGCGGCGGTACAGTGAAAAACCTCACGCTGGCGGGCGTATCTATCAATGTGGCCGCAAATGCAAACACCGGCGTGGTCTGCGGCTTGCTTCTCAACGGTGGTACAGTGGAAAACTGCACTGTTTCTGGCAGCGTGTCCTCCAGCAACTGCGGCGGCGTCGTGGGACGTATGCTTGTGAGCGGTACCATCAATCATTGCACGAACCATGCCGCCATAACCGGCGTGGGTACAGACTCCAACGCCGGCGGCATCGTATGCAAGGCTTATTACACTGAGCTCGAAAAAGAAATGAACATCACAGCCTGTGTCAACGACGGCGTAATCTCCGCCAGCTATGACGCCGGCGGCATCGTCGGTCTGGGTGCTGCGAATATCACGAACTGCACCAACAGCGGCGCCGTGACCGGCACCACCAATGCCGGCGGCATCGTAGCCGAGCAGAAGGACTACGGCGAGATCAGCGGCAACACAAATACGGCCGATATCACCAACGGCAACGCCGGCGGCATCGTGGGCTGGATTCGCTATATGACCACCGAAAACAGTAGTTATCTAAATCGTGAGGTAATAGCGGTAACAGGCAACAATAACAGCGGCACAATCAACGGCGGCGGAAACCTCGGTTCCGGCGGCATTGTGGGCAACATATATAACGCTGCCACCGTCACCGGCAACACCAACTCCGCGCCTTCCATAACCGGCTACGCGTTTGCTTCCGGCATAGTGGGCAATTTGCAGACAAGCAGTGAAAGTGAGTTTTACAGTAATGGAGTTTTTACAATCCAGAATAATATCACCTCGACCCCGTTGAGCTCCATTACTACGACGGATGTGAACAATTGCATAGATGCCGTCGCCTATGACAACCACGGGTCAAGGGGAGAAAATGCTACCGGCTCGACGAGCATCTCCCGCAATGAGGTTCGCGTCGCGTCAATAGGCAGCACATATTATCCCACCCTCGCCGAAGCCGTAACGGCGGCACAGTCCGGCGATACCATCAAGCTGCTCGCGGATGTCACCTATGCAGCCGGCGGTGATTATCCTCTGGTGCTTTCTGACGGCCGGTCCATTACGCTTGACCTGAACGGACATACGATCTCCCACGATCAGCGCGTGATAATGGTCAGTCACGGCACCTTGAATGTGACCGGCACCGGCACAATTCAGGAGACCGTTAACGACGGCTACGGCGCTATCGCGATCAAGGGCTCGCAGAATGAAGACGACACCAACTGGTCTACCGTGACCGTTGGAAAGGATGTCACCCTGCGCGCGTGGGCGGGCATCTTTATCACACCGTTTGCCTCCAGCGGTAACCCCCATGCCTACGGCGTGACCGTAAACTTTAACGGCACCAGCATTTCGCCCGCGCAGGATGACCATACCAGCGGCGGACACGGCATCTATATTAACGGACAGATACAGGACAAGACCAACTGCCCCGTTATCAATATCGGCTCCACCGCCGTTGTCAACGGCAGACTCGGCGGAGGTATCTACGCGGCGGGCTATGCCGTGTGGAACATTGCTAACGGTGCGTCCATTACGGGTGATGGCTACGGCATCGGCATAAAGGCCGGACAGCTCAATATTAACGGTGGCACAATCAGCTGCACCGGGGAGAATACCGCCCCGACCACCGGCTACAGCAACGGAATCAACGCCTCCGGAGCCGCCATACAGATCGAGAGCAACGACGGCTATGCCGGCGACATCGATATCAGCATCACCGGCGGCACAATCAGCAGCACCAACGGCTGCAGCATCTATGAGTATCTGGACAGCGGCAACGCTGATACGGAAGTCATCGACTTTGATATCTCCGGCGGACTTTTCAAAGGTGGCATCACCATCTCCTCGCAGCTTGTTGCCGCGGAGGGCAAGCCCGTCATCACCGGCGGATACTTCATCTCCGACCCGGCCGCTTACGTTCCGACGGGACGCATAATCGACAACGGCACATATACCCTCAGCGGCGTTGATTACAGCTGGAACGTCCACGCGCCATACATTCCGGCGCCCACCTCCGCTATCTCCGTCCCGGTAACGGGCGAGGGTACCGTTGAGGTCGCCGCCGAGGTCAAGGGCGGCACGGCTGCCGTGGAGATAACCGACAAGGCGATCGAGAGCGTGCTCACCGAGGGCGCGGCCAACATCACGGTGGACGTCAGCTCTATTGAGGATGTGGAGGCCGTCACCATCCCCGAAACTGTAGCGACTGCCGTCACCGGGGCGGGGGTCTCCCTGACCGTTGCCACCGAGACCGCCACGGTCGAGCTCGACAGCGCGACGCTCACAGCGGCGTCCAAGGCGGCGGACGAGGGCGATCTCAAGGTCGTCGTGCTCCCGGTCGAGACGAACGAGCTGTCCGCCGAGCAGCAGGAGACGGTCGGCAAGGGGGCGATAGTCCTCGATCTGCAGCTCTGGAAGGGCGACACGCAGATTCACGACTTCTCCGGCGGCAGCGTCAAGGTCTCCATCCCCTATGAGGGCGACCCCGTGGAGGGCATGATAGTCTGGCGCATGACCGCCGACGAAAACGGCAAGGTAAAGCTCGTCCCGCTCGCCGTCACCGTCAACGCCAAGACCGGCTGCTATGAGTTCACCACCGGCCGGTTCTCCGAATACGTTCTCGCCTACTTCCCGTTCACCGACGTCGCCGAGGGCGCGTGGTACTACGAGGACACGGCCTACGCCTTTACGAACGGACTTATCACCGGCGTCACGGCGACCACCTTCGCGCCGAACGCCACGACCTCCCGCGCAATGCTCGTTACCATCCTCTGGCGCATGGAGGGCAGCCCCGAGTCCGCCGCCGCGAAGTTCACCGATCTCAAGGCCGACTGGTACAGGGCCGCGGTGGGATGGGCCTCCGCAAACGGCATAGTCGAGGGCTATGACGACGGCAGCTTCCGCCCGGACGACGCAATCACCCGCGAGCAGTTCGCCACCGTGCTCTGCCGCTATGCGGAGTTCAAGGGTCGGGACGTGAGCCCGGCCATGGGAACCGCGGGCTATGAGGACGCCGGGAGCGTCAGCAGCTACGCATCCGCGGCGATGACCTGGGCGGTTTCCGCCGGCATCATCGACGGCTCCGGCGGCAGACTCGACCCGCAGGGCGGCGCCACCCGCGCCCAGGCCGCGGCGATGCTCCACAGATACCTCACGCTCTAAGCGTAAGACACAACGGAAGAAGCATAAGACACAATGAAAAGGGGCGCGGTTCACTCGAACCGCGTCCCTTTTTCCGCTGTCCGTTAAAAGGGATTCACTCGCGCCGGCTGTTCGGATAAGCGCCGGTCAAAAAAACTTTTCGGGATTTCGAAATTTTTTTCGAAATTCCGTTTTATTTACCAATTTTTGGTGTACTTTTGGTGTACTTGGCCTGTTACAATGACTTTGCAAAACGATAATTGGCGTATTATCACGAAGGAAGGGATATTCGCATGAATATTTTGGTCGTGGATTGCGATCACTGGCGACGGGCCGACTGCGTGGACTGTGCCAAGCTCGCCTTTCCTGATGCGACGATAAGGGACTTTGCGGATCCGCTGCTTGCGCTCAAGTACGGCGTCAACAACCCCGTGGATCTGCTGCTGCTCCAGTCGGAGCTGCGCATTCGTCCGCTCTCCGGCAGCATTGTCCGGACACTGCGGCGGTGCCACCCGCGTATAAAGATCGCGCTGATGTCCGCGGCGGGCGAGTATCCCGACGGCGAGGCGGAGATCCTCGCGGATAAGCTGCTCACCTGGCCTGTGATCCCGGAGACACTGCTCTCGCTCTGGCCGGAGAAGCTCGCGGCAAGCCAATAAACTGCAATTAACTGAATATATACACGCACAGGCACGGCCGCAAGGCCACGCAAAGCTATAGGGGCTCGGCAGCGAGTCAGCCAGTTACGGTGCTGAATCTTCGGAATTACCATGTAACAGGCGAACCCTTCATGTGCGGAAGGGTCTGGCCTGTTTGTTTTATTCTCTGCGCGCAAACGGGGAAAGCTTGTATTGGTAAAGGAGAACGACATGAAAACAACGATCAAAAAAACTCTCGCGGTTCTTTTGACTCTCTGCATGATATTTGCCCTCCTGCCCACCTTCGCGCTGGCAGACGGGGAGACGCCCTCCGGCACGGCGCTGACCGCCGCAGGCGGCGCGCTGACCACGGGCAGCTACTATGTCCCGAGCAACCTGACGCTTACCGCGGGCTTCACCATCGCGGCAGGGAATACGGTCACCATCGACCTGAACGGCCACACCATATCGTATTCCGGAACCACCATCACCAATAGCGGCACCCTGACCGTTAATGATACGCCGTCCGGCGGTGGCGTCAGCGGCGCTACCGCAATAAGCATTAGCGCGAATTCGGCAAACACTATCATTAATGCCGGTACATATACGGCAGAGAATAATGCGCTGAACATCACGGGGCCAACCAGCGGTACGGCGCCGAAGGCTACGATCAACGGCGGCACGTTTACTACAACCAGCACTTCCGACGCTGCGGTATATGTTTACAAATTCGCGGAGCTTACCATAGCCGGAGGAACTATTAGCGGGGCAGTCGGCGTCAAGGCCAGCGGCATGTACAATCCTTCGTATTATGCCACGTTGAACATCTCCAACGCTACGGTCACTGGCACCGTCACAGATGCGATTTATGCCAAACAGGTCAATTGCACAATCGACAGCGGCAAATACACCGGCAACGATTACGCAATTAATGTACAAAGCTGTGCTGCCATCACGCTCTCCGGAGGCTACTATAAGGGCGGCACAGAAACCTTCAACGACCCGAATTCGAGCATCAGCATCGCTTCGGGCATGGGAATGGCCGAGGGGAGCGGCGATTATGCGGGCTATTATCAGGTTAAAGACCCTGATTTTACTGTCACCTTTATGAACGACGCGAACACCACGCTCTGTTCAAACGGCTTTTTCACGGGTCAAACGGTCGCGCCTTCGGTCGCACCCACAAAGGCCACGGACGCGAACTATGTTTACACCTTTAACCATTTGGCGACGACGGTAGACGGCACAACGGCGGTAGATCTCGCGACTATTACCGCAACCACCACGCTCTACGCGGTGTATGACTCCGAGGAGCGTCCCAAGACGGTCCAGATCGGCGAAACGCAGTATGCGGACACATACTATGCGATAGCGTCGATAGCCGACAGCACCCAGACCACCCTCACCCTGATCGCTGACCTCACGGAGGATGTGGTCATCCCCGCAGGTAAAAACATCATCCTCGACCTTGACGGCCACAAAATAACTGCGGCGACCATCAAGAGCAATTCCAATAATGAGGGCACGATCACTGTCAAAGGCACGCTGACCATACAGGACGGCACCCTCGCCATAAGGGCCGACGACGTTGACTTTCTCGATGCATTTAACGGCAACACCATTGTTGTTGTGGCCGGAGGCACGCTGACGAAAGCGGACAACATCACGGTCAACGGCGCAAGATCGGCGATCTATGCCAGCGGCGCTGTCGGCACGATTCAGAACTGCAATTTCACAAACCTTTATTACGAAGGTGTCTATCTGGCGTCCAGCGGCAGTACCACGACGCTTCGAAACAACACGGTAACTATTGAGAACAACAACAATGCTGTCTACGCATTCACCGCCGTCGGACTCGTTATCGAGAGCGGCGCCTACACCGCCAAGGGTTCCGGCTACGCGGTAAAATGCTACAACGCCTACAACGTCACCATCAGCGGCGGCACCTTTGCGTCTCTCGGGTCCTCCTGCGTGTATTACCGCGGCAGCAGTAGCTCCTATTCGCTGAACATCAGCGGCGGCAGCTTCACCGGCGCGAATTATGCGCTGTATGTATACAGCGGCAGCAAGGCGAATGTCACCGGCGGCGCGTTCAATGCCGAGACCACCATCAGCAACTCCGGCACCTGCACCCTCTCCGGCGGCTACTTCAAGAGCACCGCCGGTGCGCCGGTGTTTTCCGGCACGGCTCCGGTCTATGGCACGGGCAAGGCACTCTCCGCCGTTGCGGAGGCTTCCGGCGCCTACGAGGGCTACTATCAGGTGCGCGACACCCTGACGGTCACCTGGAAAAACGGCGAAACATCGCTCGCGACCGACACCGTCGCCTACGGCGATACCCTCACGAATAACAGCTACACCCTCGCCACCCCCGCCAAGGCCGACTCGGGCGACACCACCTACACCTTCTCCGGCTGGTCGCCCGCCTTCGCGGCGCTCACCGCGGACGCCACCTACACCGCGCTTTTCAGCGCCAAATATACGCCCTCCACGGCCAGCAGCAGCGTCACGGTGCCGGACGTCGCCTATGACGCGCTCTCCGATAACGAGATAACCGCCACCACCACGGACGGGACCGCCGTCAGCGGAACCGCCGTAATTCCCGCGGCGGCCGTGGCGTCGCTTGACGAAACCGCCAGTCTCAAAGTCACGACCGACGTCGGCAGCGTCGTCTTCGACGCCGCCGCGCTCGATGCGGTGAAGACCAACGCGGGCGAAAACAGCTCCGTCACCCTCAAGGTGGAAAAAATAGCCACGAATTCGAACGTCCTCAAATCCGAACAGCAGTCGGCTGTTGCCGACGCGAAGGCCGTTATCAGCGTTGAGATGGTCACGACCGGCGACACCCCGACCGAGGTGTTCAGCAGCTCCAACGCGGGCGAAAACAGCTCCGTCACGGTGGTGATCAACTATACCGCCACCAGCGGCACGATGCCAAAGGTGTACTATGTGGCTGACGACGGCACGAAAACGAGCATGAACTCCGTATATAACGCCACCGCCCACACCCTGACCTTCACCGCGCCCCACTTCTCCGAATATGCGGTGTTCGAGGGCACTCCGGAGACCTCCGAGTTCAGCGTTGCGCTGGTGCCGACGGCGACGAATATGCACCGCGATAACGCCGCCATCGACGCGGGTGACGCCATCACCTATAACATTGTGCTCACCCAGACCAAGGTGGGCGACGAGGCCTTCATCACCGGCGGCGCTGTGCAGACGATGGACGTCAGGCTGACCTACGACGCCAACCTGACCTATTCGTCCTCCGCGGTAAGCGCGTCCTATCCCGGAGTCACATTGTCCGATACAGACGGCGTGCTGCGGATATTGCAGACTGGTTCTTCCAATGCTTTTGATATTACCGACGGCCAGCCCGTCACGCTCGGCACAGTTACCTTCACCACGCCGAACGCGGCGACGGTGAGGAGCGCCGGCGCCAACGGCGTCTATGACATCACAACGCCCACCGTGTCCGGCATGGTCGTCACCTCCGGCGCGGAGGGTGCGTTCCCCACGGTGTCGGCAGGTACTGCGGTCAGCGTCTATGACGTCGCGGTTACCTATCCGACTTTCACAAACTTCACCATGGACGACGACCTCGCCGCCACCACCTTGGCGAGCGGCACGGCGACGCATTACACTCTCGATCAGCTCGAGAGCGGCGTCACGGTCACCATGACCGCCGGCACGGGCTACTCGGTCAGCGCGTTCAGTCTGAACGCTAACGCCTCCGGCGAGAGCGCCACGGGCAATCTGCCCACAACGCCCGCCGGCGACTTCGCCGTCACCGGCACGGTTGCGGTCAGGAGCTACGCCCTCACCGTCAGCCTTGACGCCGACTCCACGGGCGGGGCGACCGCGTCGAACATCGTGTTCACCCCCGGCACGGGCGTGGGCGGCAGCAGCGGCGCTTATACCGTCTCCACCGCCACCCCCGCGAGCTTCACCGTGACAGGCGGCGACCTGTTCGATGTCACGGCCGTGGCATACAAGGCGGCCGGCGCGGAGAGCTGGACGCCCATGACCGCCGATAACGGCGTCTATACCATCCCCGGCGACGCGGACGGCGGCGCATACGAGGTGCGCGTCACCCTCGCACTGAGCGCGAGCACCATTACATACAGCGTGAAAATCACTGATGGCGAAAACCCGACCTACGCCCGTTACAGCGTCTATTCCGGCGCGAAGTCGCTGGTGCTCTTCAAGGCCGCCGATGGCGTCGCGGGCATCTCGCTCTCGAACGGCGTCACGGTCTATGCGACGAGCGCCTATGGAGACGACTACACCCACGCGGCGCTCATCGACCTGACGGACGTCACCGTCGGCACGAGCTCCTTCAATACCTACATGGTGGGCATCGTCAGCGCATCCGCCGCCGCCAACACTTCCCTAACCTATAACAAGGACGTGAACGGCAGGTACGGCTTCATGATCGACGACGTGTCCATCGAGTATGACTTCACGCGCCTCTCGGCGCTGATATGGGTCCCGACGGACGCCGGTCTCCTCATCGGCGACGTGGCGGGCAATGGAACAGAGACGCCCGACGGCTATCTCGACTCCTACGACGTCACGGCGTTTGTGGCGGCCTACCATTGATAATGAGAGCTTCCTTAAACCCTTACATAAATAACCGACTGAGCATGGAGGTGGAAGCCTTGTGAAAAAAACCGTTGCAAAAGCGCGCCCCGGCGGGGCTTCGCGGAGCCGTCCGCCCGGCCGGAGCTCCCGCGGATCCTTCGCTCAATAGAGCGCGACAAAGAACAGAATATCTACACGCACAGGCACGGCCGCAAGGCCACGCAAAGCTACAGGGGCTCGGCAACGAGCCAGCCAGTTACGGTGCTGAAATCCTCGGATGACCATGTAACAGGCTGACCCTTCAGGTGCGTAAGGGCTCGGCCTGTTTTTATCTAAGCGCACATTAAAAAAATCCGTATGTTTAATGAAGGAGTATGACATGAATACTAAAATCAAGAAATCCCTTGCGCTCATCCTCACCCTTTGCATGATATTCTCTCTTATGCCCACCTTCACCATCGGCGCATTGGCGGAGGGGGAAGTGGACTACACCATGGACTTCACTACACCAACCTACGCAAGTGTTCCGAACTGGCTGGGTACAAATGTATATCCGGAAAGAGAAGACTGCTCCGGCACAGGCTGGAGCTGGGACGTCAGTGAAAAAAAGCTGACGCTCAATGGCCTGAACTTCACCACCAGCGCCGCTTATGGTGTTCTATTGCCGGGGGGCTCGGTCATAGAAGTGGCAAGTGGCTCGACAAACAATATTACTTGTCTAACACCGATCAAGGAGGATTCTTACGGAATCTGCGTATCGGAAAAATACTCCAGCGCAGTATCTCCGAACTGGTCACTCACAATCGGTGGCAGCGGAACGTTAAACATCACTTCCGGCAACGTAGCAACCACCTCTAATAATCAGACTTGTAGCAGTTGTGCAATAATGGTGAGTCCGGGCAGTTACGGCAATACTAATAGCATCTATATTACGGATAGCGTAATTCTTAATGCAACTGCGGGGACGGCATCGTCCTCTGGTTATTGTGCACTGAGTGCTGGAATCAGCACGGGCATATCCAACGTTGAAACCATAGCCAAGGTTACCATTACGGATCATGCGCAGGTCACTGCCATCGGTAAAACGACATCCCCTGCCGGATCAATGGCCTCGCGCAGCTGCGGTGTGAATGCCGGATACTTGGAGGTCACAGGCAATGCAACGCTGACTGCCACAGCTGGTGACGTTACTGGTGCAAATAGTTCTTATGATAGCGCCGGTATTTATGCAGACCACCTCTTTTCTACAGACGATTCCGCTGTTGTGCACGCCACAGGCGCGCAAGCCTCGAAAAGCTATGGCGTCATATGTCGTGGCTTTAATGCAGCCGGCAGCAGCAAAATCTATGCAACAGCCGGCCAATCAAACGAGGGTGCCTCCTCTGCCAGTATCGGTCTTAGCAGCGGATATCAAAGCCCCGCAACAATGAGCGGACGCGCAATGTTGTGGTCCACGGGCTATACGAAGAGTAACAGCTTCTCCGGAACCAAAAACTTTGATACTGTTACGGCGACCGGTAGCACCGATTACAACGCGCAGACGCTTGAAGCAGCACATGTTCCGAATAGTCCTAAAAGTGTAACCAGCGTAATGATCGGTGCAGGCGAAAACAAAAGTGGTTGGACAGACTGTCTTACGTCATGTATGACTTCAGCGCCCGGTGTTTCTGCGTTCACTATTGAACTGGTGCCGCAGAACACCAATATGCACCGCACGAACGCCGCCATCGACGCGGGCGACAGCATCACCTATAACATAGTCCTGACCCAGACGGGTGTCGGGCAGGAGGCGTCTTTAACCAACGCCGGCGCCGTCCAGACGCTGGATATTGACCTCGGCTACGACGCGAATCTGACCTATGTGTCCGACGAGGAGACCGCCTATACACCGACGGGCAGCAGCACCGCCGGCACCTACGCGGGACTTGCCATCACTCACGACAGCGATAATCACACTCTGTCCATCATGGGCAACAACACCGCGTATAAGTTTGATGCCACGGACGGCGAGCCCGTCGTACTCGGCACCGTCACCTTCACCACGCCGAACGCGGCGACGATAAATAATTCCGGCGAGAGCGCCGGCATCGGCGAAAACGGCGCGTACCCCGTCGCCGCGTCCACTGTGGCCTCCGGCAGCATGGTCGCCGTCGGCGGCGCGCAGAACGGCATCCTCCCCACTGTGGCGGACAAGGCCGTCACGGTCTATGACATCGCCGCGCACTATCCGGCGTTCAGCCACTTCACCATGACAAAAAAGATCGGCGAGGCGGATGCGACCGCCGTGACAAGCGGCGAAACCGTACATTATACCCTCAACGAGCTTGAAACCGGCGTCACCGTCGCCATGACTGCTGATACCGGCTACTCCATCAACGCGTTCAGCCTGAACAACAGCGCCTCCGGCACGACTGCCACCGGCACGATACCGTCCACCGCCACTGGCGATGTGACGATCACCGGCTCGGTAACCGCCGACGCCCAGACCATTACCTATGACGTTGACGGCGGCACGACCCTTGCAAACGGCAGCTATACAATTGAAGATACCGCCAAGACCCTGCCCATCCCCGTAAAGACCGGCTACGACTTCACGGGCTGGACAGTGACCACCGCGCCGACGGGCGGCACGTTCACCATCAACACATTCGAGAACAAGGCCACCGCCCAGACCGCGACCCTCGCTTCCGCTTACGGCCCTGTGACCCTCAAGGCCACATGGACGGCGGCGGAGCATACGGATAATATCCTGCCCACCAAGCCCGCCACTACCACTTACCCCGAGAGCCCCAAGACCGGGGATACCGTCACACTCACCGTGACCCCCGACACCGCTTATAAGATCACCGCCATCTCCGTGACGGATAACAAGGGTGTCAGCGGCAGCGCGGTCACGCTTTATAGCGATAGCGCTTGTACGCGGACAGTTTCTGCATTTGACAGCGCCACAGCTGTCACTGTCTATTACAAGCAGCCCACCACATCGGTCAAGGTGACCGCCACCCAGACCCCCATCGACTACACCATCACCTATAATTCCGACGGCGGCAGCACCGTGACCGCGGGCAGCTACAATATTGAGAGCGCCACCTACACGCTCCCCACCGCCCCGGAGAAGGAAGGCTACACCTTCGCGGGTTGGAAGGTGACAAGCGCGGGCAGCCAGCTTGCCGGCGCGACGACCACGACCGCGTATTTTGCGCTGAATGACGAGTATGTGGCAGCTACCACTTCCGTAACCCTCGAAAAAGCTTACGGCGCAGTCACCCTCACCGCCCAGTGGACGGCGGCGACGCATACCGACAACGACTATGACGATGATGACCCCGACGGCGATACCAAGCAGACCAAGCCTGTTAGCGGCGATCCTGCAGTTCCCACCAGCCCTGAAACAGGCGAAGTGGTCGGCATCACCGTCACCCCGCACGCGGGCTATTATCTTGATGCGCTGACCGTCACCGACGCGCACAGCGCCAACGTGACTCTCTACTCCGATGAGGGTTGCACCACCGCTTATGTTCACACCGATGCGCCCACCAGCTCCGCAGCGGTAACGGTCTACTTCAAGCAGCCCACCACCAAGGCGACCGTCAACGCCACCTACACGCCGATTGAATACGCCCTGAACTGGAACGGCGGCTACACCGGCGCGCCCGCAGTCACGGGCGGCAGCGCAACCTATAATATCAAAACAGGCGACCTGACCCTCCCCACCGAGCCGACCCGCACCGGTTATTCCTTCGCGGGCTAGGTCGTTGAGACTGCGGCAACCTCTATGGTCACCGACAGCGGCGCCACCCTTGCCACCGCCGGAGCAGCTGTTGCCGCCACCGGCAACACCGCCGGCGCCTACGGCAGCGAGGTGACCCTCAAGGCGATATGGACGGCGGGAACCTACACCGTCTCCCTTGACCTGAACAGCAAGACCGCCGGCAACACGGGCTACGACACAAGCTTCAGCGTCACCTACGACGGCACGCTTCCGGGCATCACCACCCAGCCCACAACTGTCGGCTACACCCTTGAGGGCTGGTATGCTGAACAGGCCTGCACCACCAAGGTGCTGAACGCCGACGGCACTGTGGCAAATGCAAACGTCAACGGCTACATAACCGACAGCAAGTGGACAAAGGCGGAAGATACCACCCTGTACGCCAACTGGACGGCAAAGACCATAACCGTCACGCTGAATAACGAGGGCGGCACAGGCGGCACGGAAAGCTTTACCATAGCTTACATGAGCAGTACTACGACTCCGGCGACGATCACTGTCCCCACCAAGACGGGCTATGCCTTCGCGGGCTGGAGCATGAACGAAGACGACACCACGGCACAGTATATTACAACACGCCCGCAAATGCTCTCTATATCAACGCCTCCACCTGGTACAATAAGGTACCGGAGGGCTATCGCGCAGTGGGACTTTACGACGCAGGAGGAATACAGGTATTTAACTCCAGCGGAGAAAGTTATTACGGGGGCGGCAACGACACTTACTTTGTTGGTGGTGGTAGTAGTGCTATTTGGCATTACACGCAAGATACCCTGACGCTGAACCTGACTACAGTGGAGACCAGAGTTAAATTCACCCCTAACTTCGCCGGAGGTATCGGCGGCACCGACTTTATCACAGCTGCGGTTACCAGCGGTTTTAATAGGGGAAGTGAATCATGGGATCATCCTATGACCACAACCGCAAACCCGATGGAAATACCCAGAAAAACCGGCTACACCTTTAAGGGCTACTATACCGGAGAGAACGGCACCGGCACACAGATCATCACCGGCACAGGCTATCTCGCAAGCGACAGCTTAAACGTTTCCATACTTGCGGGCGGCATCAACAGCCAGTATTTGACGCTGCCAACGCCTCGTGACCTCCGACAAGTTCAAAGAACCATGTACGCCTACTGGGAGGCCAACAGCTACGCTCTTAACGTCAGCTACGAGGCCACCGGCGGCGCCACCGCGACCTTCACCAAGGGCGAGGGCGTGACCGACGGCGCGACTGTTGGACAGAGCCCCTACACCATCAAGACCGGCACGGCGGCCAACTTCACCGTCACCCCGGCCGACGGCTTCGCGATCTTCAAGGTCGAATACAGCACCAACCAGACAACATGGAAAAGCCTGACTGCCACCGAGACCACCAGCGCATACACCGGCACGATCCCCGCGGATTCCAACGGCAGCGACTACTACCTGCGCGTCACCATCGGCCTGCCCACCAGCGCCATCACCTACGACGTGCTCAGAGTCACCGAGGATGGTTCGCAGATATACGCCAGATACAGTATCTATACCGGCACAAAATCTCTGGTGCTCTTCAAATGCGCTGCCGGCGTCACCGGCATAACACTTGCGGACGACATCCCGGTCTTTGCCACCACCGCGTATGCAGGCTACGACCACGCGGCGCTCATCGACCTGAATACCGCGCTCGGCACCAGCGTCTCCGAAGACGCGTTCAAAGCCTACATGAAGGGCATCGTCAGCAAGTCGAGCACCGCCAACACCTCGCTCGAATACGACTACAACGTCAACGGCAGCGAAGGAACACCGGTGTTCAAGATCGACGACATCTCCGTCGAGTATGACTACACCCGCCTTGCGAATCTCGCCTGGACGCCGTCCGACGCCTACCTCATCATCGGCGACGTGGTCGGCGCGACTGAGGATAGCACGTCCGACCGTTACCTCGACGCCCATGACGTTTCCGCCTTCGTGACAGAATACAACACACCCAGCACCTGATCCCCAATTGATTTCCCGTCAAACACAGCATAATTTAAAAGCGCGCTGCAAAACTCACGTTTTGCAGCGCGCTTTCCCAATCGAATACCCCCGGAACGGTCATCCCCAACGATGTCATCCTGAGCGAAGCGAAGGATCTTCCGCAGGATAACGCGTACACCCCAATCGAATACGTAGGGAACGGTCTTGACCGTTCCGTGGCACGTTTATCACCGACG
>CAYNMN010000044.1:7523-14957 GCA_964398305.1 uncultured Oscillospiraceae bacterium | reverse complement strand
CAAGAAACCTTATATGTACGGCACCGGCCGCAGGAAGTCCTCCGTTGCGCGCGTACATCTCTTCCCCGGCGGCACAGGCGCCATCACAATCAACGGCCGCGATGTGGATGATTATTTCGGACTTGAGACTCTCAAGCTCATCGTTCGCCAGCCCCTGAACACCGTTGGTCTTGTCGGCAAGGTCGATATAGTCGCCACGGTCAGCGGCGGCGGAGTCACCGGTCAGGCCGGCGCTATCCGTCACGGCGTGGCGCGCGCGCTGCTGCAGTTTGACGAGAACCTGCGCGGCGATCTTAAAAAAGCGGGTTTCCTGACCCGCGACCCGAGAATGAAGGAGCGCAAGAAATACGGTCTCAAGGCCGCCCGCCGCGCGCCCCAGTTCTCCAAGAGATAACCGCTCTATATCCCCGGAGCCGTACAGGCTTCGGGGATTTTATAAACGAAGCACCGGCCGCAGATCGCTCCGCGCCCGGTGCATCGTTATAATTACGGACTGTTACTCCGGCAGCTTGGTGACGTCTATCCACGCCTTCGCGTTTGAATACCTCGTCAGCTCGTCAAGGTCGAGCTCGATGGCGCTGTTGCCGCTGCCCACGGCGGGAAAAACGGTCCTGAATCGCTTCATGCTCTCGTCGAGATAGACGGGTATTCCCTCGGGAATACCGAAGGGACACACACCGCCGACCGGATGGCCGACCAGCTCGAGCACCTCGTCGGGCGTGAGCATCTTGGCCTTCATGCCGAAATATGCCTTGAACTTGTGGTTATCTATCCGCGCGTCTCCGGCGGCAAGAATGAGCATACAGCCCTCAGGCGTCTTGAAGGAGAGCGTCTTGGCTATGCGCGCGCCCTCGACCCCGAGAGCGACGGCGGCGAGATCGACGGTGGCCGAGGAGACCGTGAACTCAATTACTCTCTCCTCCATGCCGAACTGCCTGAAATAGGCTCTGCCCTTTTCTATTGACATTATTACTTCCTCCTGCTTTTCGTCTGTACTATCGCAATTACCGCGACAACCGCTATCCCGGCGGCTGCGGCGAGCAGAACAATTCCCGCGTGCGCTCCCTCCGCCGTGCTCTCCGGCGGCGCGCTCTCCAAAACCTCCGCCGACGGCGAGGGTTCGGGCTCCGACGTAGGCTCCGGAGTGGGCTCCGGCGTGGGGCTGGGGGTCGGCTCGGGCTCGGCGTCTATCGTATATTCCGCCATGATGCGGCAGATGCGGCCGATGAGGTAGTTGGAGCCGACGGAGCCGTCTGTAAGCACCACGAGCATGAAGGGCGTGGGCGTATAGACAATTCCGACGGTGTTTAGACTGCCCTCATAGCTGCCGTATTTCTGAGCGATATCAAATCGATCCTCATAAAACCTGAAGAAGCTGTCCGGCTGCGCTTCAAGCATACAGTCGAGCACGCCGGGGTAGCGCTCGCCGTTCGTATAGAGCTCGCGTAGAATGCCAAGCATCTCGTTTGCAGAGAACACGCGGTTTGATATGCAGCTCTCCGGCACGGTCTTGCCCGTGTTGCAGAACTGTGTGAGCTTCACTGTCACGTCAGCGTAGTCGTCCACGCTGTATTGCAGCATCTCCGAAAACTCGTTGGAGGAATACACCAGCGAGTATTCCTGTATCTGCCAGTATGTATAGCCGTAGAGTCTGAAATCCTCGTCGAGCGTACCGTCATAGAAGAGCTCGGAGTATATCATGTTCAGCGGCAGCTTGTAGAGACTCGCGGCATAAAAGCGCTTGTCCGCGTTATAGGTCCACAGCTCGTCCGTGCCGGTATTGTAGTACGCCATGGCGAACGTATTCTCGGAGAGCGTGGGGTATTCCTCCATCAGCTGTCCGAGAATATCGTCAAGCGAGCTCTCGCCTATCGCATACTGCTCGTCTATGTCCTCCGGCTCCGCCGCCGCGACGGGCAGCAGCAGCGCCGCCGACATCAGCAAAAACAGAGCCAGCGCCCGCATGGGGCGCCTTTTTTCAGCTCTGATATTCAAATTCAAGGTCATATATGCTTACCGTGTCGCCATCTCTCACGCCCATGGCCTCCATGCGGTCATATACTCCGGCGTCACGCAGACAGCGGTCAAAATACATTCTCGACTCGTAGTCGGAAAAGTTCACGCCGGACACTATGCGCGCGAGCCAGTCGCCCGATACGCTCCAGACGTCGCCGCTGTGGTCGATAACGGTATCCTCCGCCGTGCCGAGCACAGGCTCCGGCGGGACATATTCGCTCTCATAGACCCGCACGGGCGGCAGATGGGAGAGCTCGGCCGCCGCAGCGCGCATAAGCTCCCGCGTGCCGGCTGTGGAGGCGGCGGAGATCTCGAAAAACCTGAAGCCCTTCGCTTCGGCGGCGGCCTTGAGCTTTTCGATATTCTCGCTGTCCTCGCCGAGCAGATCGCACTTGTTCGCCGCGACGAGCTGCGGACGCTCGGCAAGCTCGGGGCTGTATTGCGCGAGCTCGGCGTTGATGGCGTTAAAGTCCTCTACCGGGTAGCGCCCCTCGCTGCCAGATACGTCCACCAGATGGATAAGCAGGCGGCAGCGGTCGATATGGCGCAGGAAGTCATGCCCAAGCCCCGCGCCCTCGGAGGCTCCTTCGATGATGCCGGGGATATCCGCCAGTACAAAGGACGCGCCCTCGCCCACATATACGACGCCGAGATTCGGAAACAGCGTCGTGAAATGATAATTCGCTATCTTCGGATGAGCGCCGGAGACAACAGAGAGCAACGTAGACTTGCCGACGTTCGGGAAGCCGACGAGACCTACGTCCGCAAGCAGCTTCAGCTCGAGAGTGATGGTGTGGCTCTCCCCCGGCAGTCCCGGCTTTGCAAAACGCGGAGCCTGTCTTGTGGGCGTGGCGAAGTGGGAGTTGCCCCAGCCCCCGCGTCCGCCGCGGCAGGCTCTGTATTCCTCGCCTGTGGACATATCATGCATGATCGCGCCGGTGTCGGCGTCGCGCAAAAGGGTGCCGCGCGGAACACGGATAACGGCGCTCTCGCCGTCCTTGCCAAAGCAGCGCTTGCCCTGTCCGGGCATGCCGTTTTTCGCGATGTATTTACGCTTATAACGGAAGTCCATCAGCGTAGACATATTGTCGTCGGCAACAAATACTACGTCGCCTCCGCGTCCGCCGTCGCCGCCGTCCGGCCCGCCGGCCGCAATGAATTTTTCTCTGTGAAAGGCCACGGCTCCGTCCCCGCCGTCTCCGGCGCGGACGTCAATGGTCACCTTATCCACAAATGCTGTAGCCATTTTAGCCCCCCGTTATCTCCTCGCCGCTGTCATAGCCCGTGTATATCATGCACAGCATGAAGTCGTCTATACGCCGCAGGCTGTAAAGCTGAGTGATGCTGTATCCCTCAAGCGAAACGGACGCCATCAGATAATCGCTGCCGTCGATAGCCTTGGTGTAGTAATCACCGACGGTATAGGAATAGGTCCCGTCGGCGTCAAGGCCGGCCTTTACCATGTCCATATACACGCTCTCGTCAATGGCGGCGCAAGAGTCTCCATAGCGCTGCAGGTTGTCATACATGATGACAAGGTTCTCGCCGTCGGTGCTTTTGATCATAACATCATAGATGTTATCGAGCGCCGAGAGCTCCGCGCTCGTCACGGCCCCGCCGTTAAGGGGGAGCGACGCGCCGGTATCCGCGGCAAACTCCTCGTCTGTCGCAAAGCTCCAGCCCTCGGGCAGCTTAATGCTGATGCCGGAATACTCCGAGGTATATATGTCGCCCGTCACCGTGCCGCGGCAGATGTCTGCGGTATCAGTCACAGCGGCGGCAGTAGGCTCGGTCGTGGGCGTCGGCGTTTCAGCGGCACCCTTGTTGCCGCAGCCTCCGAGGAGGACGGCTGTTATAATAAGCGCAGGAATGATCGAATAAACCTTTTTCATGCGGCGCCTCCCGTTTTAATAGAAAAACTGGCGGGAACAGCCTGCTCCCGCCAGCATCGTGTTTGTTACTGAGCTATGTCGTAGACCGAGACCTGCTTGCGGTCCTTGCCCTTGCGCTCGAAGCTGACCGTGCCGTCCACGAGAGCATAGAGCGTATCGTCACTGCCCTTGCCGACGTTATTGCCCGGATGGATCTTCGTTCCGCGCTGTCTGACAAGGATGTTGCCGGCCAGAACGAACTGTCCGTCGGCTCTCTTGACTCCCAGGCGCTGAGCGTTGCTGTCGCGTCCGTTCTTTGTGGAGCCCATTCCTTTTTTATGTGCCATTAGTTACACCTCCAATGTCAATGTGCGGAACCTTATGCTATGGATTCGATCTGGATCTTCGTATAAGGCTGACGATGACCCTGAGTACGGTGATAAGCCTTCTTGGGCTTCATCTTGTAGACGCGGATCTTCTTGCCGCGTCCGTTCTTCACGACGTTGGCCGTGACGACCGCGCCCTCGACCAGCGGAGTCCCGAATACGGAACCGGCCTCGTCGATGACCGCGAGGACCTGATCGAACTTAACGCTTGAACCGGCCTCAGCCTCAAGCTTCTCGACATAGATGACGTCGCCCTCGGCCACGCGGTACTGCTTACCGCCCGTAACGATAATTGCATGCTTCATTTCTGTTCATCCTCTCTTGCAGAGACTCGCTCTTGAGGGCGGAAAGACATGCTTTCTCTTGCATACCCTTTCAATGCGGCCTTAATATATTACCACGCGAAAAATGTAGTGTCAACAGGAATTTGCTAATAATTCGCGCATAATAAATATAAGTCAATCGAGCAGCTTCAGCGGTCTGAAGTTGAGATAGTCCGCCGATACGAGCTCATATCTCGTGCCGCGGCGCTCTCCGGTAAACGCTCCGGCGCAGCCCTTGGCATGGATGTGACCGTAGCAGCACAGCTCCGCTCCGTAGCTCTCGATCAGGTCGAGCAGCTCCGTGCACTGATAATCCCTGTAAACAGGGGGATAATGCAGAAAAACGAGCTTGCGTCTCTCCCCCGCCGCCTTTAGCGAGGTCTCCAGCCTGCCGATCTCGCGCAGCATGATCTTTTTGTCGTGCCCGTCGCCCTTCTCCTCCTCATAAAACCAGCCGCGTGTACCGCATAGGGCGACGTCGCCATAGAACTGGCAGTTGTTGTGAAGAACAGAGATCGTCTTTATGCCGTTCTCCTCAAAGAACGCGGAGAGCTTGGAGGCGGTGTTCCACCAGTAATCGTGGTTGCCCTTGAGGACGATCTTTTTTCCCGGCAGCGCGTTTACAAAGAGAAGGTCCTCCCTCGCGCCGACGAGATCCATGCCCCAGCTCAGATCCCCGCAGAGCACGGTCACATCGTCCGCAGTCAGAGCGGAAAAGCCGCTGGAGATTTTTTCCACATAGCTTTCCCATCGGCCGCCGAAAACCTCCATTGATTTATCGGCGCCGAGCGAAAGATGCAAATCACCGATGGCGTATAATGACATCTGATACCCCCGAATATGGCGCGCCCGACGTGAAATAATAGCTATGGGTCACGCCCTTAATGAATAAAGACAGAAGCGAGGACGAGGAAATGAGCGATACGAAACGTTACGGCAAATGCCAGGGAAGCGTCGGCTGCGACGCCGCAAATTGTGTCTACAACGAGGACGGCTGCACCTGCTGCGCCGACCACATCAAGGTCGACGGGCGCTGCGCGCAGTGCACCGGCGAGACCTGCTGCTCCACCTTCAAGGCGAAGTAACGGTCGAAGGCGCGGGACGGTGCGCGTTCCGCGCTACATATTCAAAAAGCCCTCGACCTCCGCCGTCATGGCAGACCTCTCCACGCTGCCCTCAAAGCGAACAACGCGCTTATCAAGACCCTTGAGCGGGGCGGGCGCCTTTGCGCCGGTGAGACTCTCGAGCTCGCCGATGAGCTGAGTGCCGGGTCTGCCGGCGTCGCCGCCGAGAGCGCGCAGCACGCTGTCGCAGAATTTATAGGGGCTCGCCGTGGAGACAATGACGGACGCCGTAAGATCCTCCGTGCGTTCCCTGTACTCCGCGAGCACTCTTGAGGCAACGGCCGTGTGCGTGTCGATGAGGTACCGGTCGCCGTCCCAGCTTCGTCTTATCTCGGCGAGCGTATCGCTGTCCGAGCAGAACTGCGCGAAGAAGCCCTCGGCCACCGAGCCGGCGAGCCGCGGATCAACATTGTATTTGCCGCTCTCGGCGAGACGGCGCATATACTTGGCCGTCTCTGCATCCCGGCGCGTGACGCCGAAAAGCAGGCGCTCGAGGTTTGAGGACACGAGAATATCCATGGACGGCGAAATCGTGGTATGAAAGCTGCGGTTTTTATCATAACAGCCCGTGTTGATAAAGTCCGTGAGCACGTTGTTCGAATTGGACGCGCAGATCAGCTTGCCCACTCTCAGCCCCATGCGCTTGGCATACCAGCCGGCGAGGATATCGCCGAAGTTGCCGGTGGGAACGCAGAAGTTTATCGGAGCGCCGAGTCTGATAACCCCGGCGTTCACGGCGTCGCAGTAGGCGGAGAAATAATAGGCGATCTGCGGCAGGAGACGTCCCCAGTTGATGGAGTTTGCCGACGACAAAAACCAGCCCTTCGCGTTCAGGCGTTCCGCAAGCTCCTTATCGGAGAATATGGCCTTCACTCCGGCCTGAGCGTCGTCGAAGTTGCCCTTCACCGCGCAGACGCGGACATTGTCGCCGCTCTGGGTGACCATCTGCAGGCGCTGGACGTCCGATACTCCGCCGTCCGGGTAGAATACGATTATGCGTGTGCCCGGAACATCCGCAAAGCCCTCGAGCGCCGCCTTGCCGGTGTCGCCGGAGGTGGCGACGAGGATGCAGACCTGCCGCTCCTCGCCGAGCTTTTTCAGGCTCGCCGTGAGCAGATGCGGCAGCATTTGCAGCGCCATGTCCTTGAAGGCGCAGGTCGGGCCGTGCCAGAGCTCCAAAAAGCCCGTGTTCTCATTGATAAAGCGCGTGGGCGCTATCTCCGGCACGTCAAAGTTTCCGCCGTAGGCCGCCGAGACAAGGGCGTCTATCTCATCGGAAGTAAACTCCGGCAGGTAGGGCGCGATGACTCTGGCAGCGCGCGCGCCGTATCCCACGGAGCACATTTCCCGTATATCCTCAAGCGTAAAATGCGGATACTCGGACGGCACATAAAGTCCCCCGTCCGGCGCGAGACCCGAAGCTATCGCCCTTGCCGCGCTCACCTTATGCTCTGAATCTCTCGTGCTGAAGTAATCCATGCTGCAAACCTCACTCAAATGCATTTTCCAAATGGTTTATGCGCGGCCTTCCGCCGCCCGTATAGATCTCAATGACGTCGAAGCGGGGCTGGAGCGGCGTATCGTTGCTCTGGAGCCACATCGCCGCCGCGCTGCGCAGCCTGCGCTGCTTGGCCGGAGTAACAAAATCGCGCGCCTCGGCAAAGGAGGCGTCCCTCCTGAGCTTGACCTCCACGAACGCGATATTACGGCCGTT
>CAYNMN010000044.1:0-7513 GCA_964398305.1 uncultured Oscillospiraceae bacterium | reverse complement strand
ACGTCTATCTCACCGTAACGGCAGGAATAATTCATGCCGACGATCTCGTAGCCCTTTGTCTTCAGATAGCGCGCGGCCTCGGCCTCTCCCTCGCGTCCGGCGAGCTTGCTTTTGTCCATCGGCGTCACCTCAGTGCAGCTTCTTCAAAAACGACGGGCGGTGTATGGGCGACGGGCCGAGTGAACGGATGGCGGCGTAGTGCAGCGCCGTGCCGTAGCCCTTGTGCTTTTCAAAGCCGTAGCCGGGGTATTGCTCCGCCATTTCGACCATGTACCTGTCCCTCGTGACCTTCGCGAGCACCGACGCGGCGGCTATGTCCGCGCACTTTCCGTCCCCGCCAATGACGCAGCGGCTCGGCGATTCTATATCCCTGTTGCCGTTGCCGTCTATGAGCGCGAGCGCGGGTCTGACCGAGAGCTGCGCTATCGCCCTGTTCATCGCGAGATACGAGGCGCGCAGGATGTTGAGACTCTCGATCTCCTCCACGGTCGCGAAGGCGACGCCGTATGAGACGGCGGCGTCGATTATCACGTCATAGAGTGCGTTGCGGCGCTTCGGCGTGAGCTTTTTAGAGTCGTTCAATCCCGGAATGACGAGTCCGCGCGGGAGAATGACCGCAGCGGCACAGACCGGACCCGCGAGCGGGCCTCGTCCCGCCTCATCAACGCCGCAAAGCGGCGAAAACCCCTCATCAAAGACGGCGTTTTCAAGCTCCCAGAGGTCGATTTCAGCTTTCATCCGGCGGACTCTCCAGCGTCAGGCGGCCGAGCTTGCCGCCGCGGTATTCGTCGAGCAGCACGGCGGACATACGCTCAGTGTCGCTCACTCCCCCGCGCATCAGAAAGCCGCGCTTTCGCGCAGCGGCCTCAAGCAGCTCCCAGCCGGCTTCTCCGTCCTCGGAGGTGAGCTTATATCGCTCGGCAAGCACCTGCGGGTACTCGCGCATCAGTCTGAGCAGAAAGTTTGCCGCGAGAGTCTCGCGGTCGATAACGTCGTCCTTCACAGCGCCTGTAACTGCGAGAAGCTGACCCACCTCGGGATCGTCGAACTTCGGCCAGAGTATGCCGGGAGTATCCAGCAGGTCGAGGCCCTTGTCCACGCTGATCCACTGTCTGCCGCGGGTGACGCCCGGGCGGTCAGAAACGGCGGCGGCCTTGCGTCCAGCGAGCTTGTTGATAAAGGTGGACTTCCCGACGTTAGGGATGCCGACCACCATCACGCGCAGCGCCCGGCCGCCTTGTCCCTTAGCCAGGTTGGCCTCAAGCTTGTCGCGCAGCAGCTCGCGCACGGCCTCGCCAAAGCCGGAAACGCCCTTGCCCGAGCGGCTGTCGGTCTCGATGACCGCCTGCCCCCGGCTTTTAATATATGTCCTCCAGCGCGCGGTGGCCGCGGGATCCGCGAGATCGGCGCGGTTGAGCACCGTAAGCCTCGGCTTTCCCCCGGCAAGCCGGTCTATATCCGGATTGCGCGAGGCGGAGGGAATGCGCGCGTCAAGCAGCTCGCAGACGGCGTCCACAAGCTTTACATTCTCCTCTATCATCCTTCCGGCCTTGGTCATGTGCCCGGGGAACCAGTGGATATCTATTTTTTCAAAGCCGTCAGCCATCAGCCGTACACGCTCCCAAAGTTTTTGACCGGGAATACGGTGAAATACACCTTGCCCATGATATAGCGCTCATCCACACAGCCGATTACGGAATAGCGGCTGTCGGTGGAATGCATCCTGTTGTCGCCGAGCACGAACACGCTGCCCTCCGGTACCGTGACCTTGCCGGTGAAGTCGAGCTTTTCCTTTGTGAGATCGGCCGTATACGGCTCGTCGAGCGCGACGCCGTCCACATATACTATGCCCTCGCTGAAATCGATCTCAACGGTCTGACCTCCAACGGCGATCACGCGCTTCACGAGCGGCTTGTCCTTATACTCATCCTTGCGGAATACGATTACATCCCCCTGCTTCGGTGAATAGAACAGGTCGGAAACTATGACCTTGTCGGCGTCCTCAAGCGTGGGATACATCGACGAGCCGTCCACATCGACTATCCTGACGAAAAACGAGAACATCAGCACGCAGAATACAAGCGCGGTCACCACGCACTGGATCCAGTCATATATATCGGCGCGCGAGGCGGTTCCGCCGTCCTCGACGCGCACCGCCTTCGTGTCCGGGGGAAGCTCTTTTTTTAAATGGCTCATCAACAGTACCTCTGTGCAGCGTTATCATAATATTATAGCGTACTTTCAGCGCTGAGGCAACAAAAAAGAGGCGCTCGGCCTCTTTTTTATCATCCGTATAATGCGCTGAAATGCCGGAACGGGAGAACGGTCATATATACCCTGCCGATCACATACCGCTCGTCAACGAGCCCGATCTCCGAATAACGGCTGTCCCAGGAGTCGTTGCGGTTATCTCCCATGACGAACAGATAGCCCTCCGGCACGGTGACCGGACCGTAAAAATCGAGCTGGTTATAGGTCAGCTCCGCAGTATAGGGCTCATAAAGCGCCTCGCCGTCCACATAGACGACGCCGGCGTCAAAGTCAATATCGACAGTCTGTCCTCCAACGGCAATAACGCGCTTTACAAGCGGCTCCTCCCGGAAGCTCTCCTTGCGGAAAACGATTATATCTCTCTGCTCCGGAGTATAGAAAAGATTGGAAACCACCATCTTGTCGCCGTTTTCAAGCGTGGGATACATCGACGAGCCCACGACCTCCACAAGGCGCACCACAAACGAGAACAGCAGCACGCAAAAAACAAGCGCCGCCACGACGCATTGTATCCAGTCGTATATCTCCCTGCGTCCCGCCGCCGGATCCCTTGCGGTCATTTCAATTTCCTGCGACATTACATCAGCCTCGAATAAATATGATAAATCATTCTACACCCATATAATTGTTCTGGCAAGCGAAAAAAGAGGGCCGAAGCCCTCTCTTTTTTCGCTTGATGCGCTTTTTACAGACGCTCTTTGACCTTGGCCCTCTTGCCCACACGGTCGCGGAGATAATAGAGCTTGGCCCTGCGGACTTTGCCCTTTCTGATGGTCTCCACGGAGACGATGGTGGGAGAATGCACGGGGAAAACCTTCTCGCAGCCGATGCCGTAGCTGATACGGCGGACCGTGATGGTCTCGTTGATACCGCCATGCTTTTTGGCGATGATCGTGCCTTCAAAGGCCTGATTGCGCTCGCGGTTGCCTTCCTTGATGCGGACTGTGACACGAACCGTGTCGCCGACGTTCATGGTGGGCAGCTCGGGCTTCATGTACTGCTCGGTCAGGGTCTTGACCAGATCCATAGTGATCCCTCTTTCATTCAGGCGTTCATACCGGAGGACAAGGCCGAATCGCGGCAGCGGACCGTCGTTGATTACTGCGCTTTTGCGCAGGCTTAGATATATTAGCACGGAATATTGACTAATGCAAGTGTTTTTTACCGAAAGACCTTCATTTCGGCGTCATAGGTCTCGATGCGGGTAAAGGACGCAAAATCAGGGGCTCCGTCGGGTATTAGCTGGCGCATGGCGGCGGCAAGGAGCTCCGGATTCACCGTCGGCTCCTGAGCGGAGATGACGAACTCAGAGAGCGCCCCGCCCTGTGCCGGCTCCGCGGAGACAAGGGTGCAGTTCTGCGCGAGATCGAGCGCGCCCTCTCCCCTCTTGGTGCGGCGCGTGACGCTTATCTCGCCGCGCGAGAAAAAGTCGCGCAGGAGCTCTGCCGCCTCCTCCGGCGGCCGGGAGTCATAGTCGAACACGCCGCGAACTCTCAGCCACTTTAGCTCGGCGATCCTGCGGCTCTGCTCATATACCTGCGTGAATCTTATCCCTGCCGGCAGCACGGCGTTCAGCTTTTCCGGCAGAGCACTGAGCTCCTCGTCGCGCGCTATCCGGAAGTCCATCAGCTCGCACACGCTTGCGCAGCCGACCGAGAGCGGCAGACAAACGGAGATCAGCGGATGCGGATTATAGCCCTCGGAGTATTTGAGCGCCACATCGGCGCGTGTAAACGCGCGCTGTATCACGCGCATGAGGTCAAGGTGCGATATATAAACGGCCTTGCCGGTCTTTTCAAATCTCGCTCTGAGCTTATCCATCGCAGCGTCCCCCCTTCAGCAGCGCAGCGGCTCCGCAGGCGGAGCACCCGGCCCGACAGTCGGGCGAAAGAACGCCCTCATAGGCTCTGTGCCGCTCGCGCAGCAGCAGCTCCGTGTCCACGCCCATGCTCACGCGGCTCCAGGGCAGCACCTCGTCCTCTCCCCTCTCGCGCGAGGCATAGAACGCGGGGTCGAGCCCGCAGTCCCTAAAAGCCGCCATCCAGCGCTTGAAGGAGAAATAGTCGCTCCAGGCCTCAAGCCGTCCTCCGTTCCTCCATACGCTCTCTATAACGGCGTCCATACGCCTGTCTCCCCGCGAGAGCGCGGCCTCTATGAAGCTCGTGTCCGCGTCGTGCCAGTTATAGGTCACGTTCTTGGCGGTTATCGACGAGCGCAGCAGCGCGACGCGGCGCTGATATTCCTCCATGGATACCTGCTCCTCCCACTGGAAGGGGCTGTGGGGCTTGGGAATGAAGCAGGAGGTGGAGACGGTTATCCTCACGCCGCGCTGCTTATTGGCGGCGTGCTCGCGCCAGCAGTGCAGCACCTGCCCCGCGAGATTGGCTATGCCGATAACATCCTCGTCGGTCTCCGTTGGCAGACCGAGCATGAAATAAAGCTTAATGCCGTTCCAGCCGCCCTCAAAGGCGAGGGCGCAGGTGTTCAAAAGCTCCTCCTCGGTGACGTTTTTGTTGATGACGTCGCGCAGCCGCTGCGTGCCGGCCTCGGGCGCGAAGGTCAGTCCGCCGCGCCGCACCTTCTGCAGGCGCGACATTATGCCGAACGAGAAATTGTCCGCGCGCAACGACGGGAGCGACAGGCTGACGCTGCGCGGCTCGCACCACTCGAGCAGACCGTCGCAGGTCTCGGCGAGCTGACGATAGTCGCTGCTTGAGAGCGACAGGAGCGTAGCATCGTCGCAGCCCGTGTTTTTCAGGGACTCGATGCCCTGCTTAATAAGCGTCTCCGGCTTCTTCGCGCGAATCGGACGATAAACGTAGCCGGCCTGGCAGAAGCGACAGCCGCGTATGCAGCCGCGAAAAAGCTCCACATTCACGCGGTCATGCACGACCTCCGTGCTCGGGACTATCGGGTTTGTGGGATAATAGACGCCGTCGAGGTCGGTTATTATGCGCTTGGTCACAGTCTCCGGCGCGCCCTCAAGCGGGCGGATCGCCTTGAGCGTGCCGTCACCGTTCCACTCGGGGGCATAGAGCGACGGGACATACACTCCGCCTATCTTTGCGGCCTCGCGCAGAAAGGCCTTCTTTGACCACCCGGCGTCCCGCGCTGTGCGGAAGAGCTCAAGCACCTCGCCGTCGACCTCCTCGCCCTCGCCGAGCACCATCAGATCGAGGAAATCAGCCATCGGCTCGGGATTGCAGCAGTTCGTCCCACCGGCGAACACCAGCGGCACGAGCTCTGGTCTGTCGGCGCTTTTCACCGGCAGTCCGGCCATATCGAGCATATCGAGCACGGTGCAGTCTGCCATCTCATAGCCTATTGAGAAGCCGATAACGTCAAAATCAGAGACCGGGTCTCCGCTCTCGAGAGCATACAGCGGTATGCTCGCGCGGCGCATCTCCTCGGCCATGTCGCCCCAGGGCGCGAACACGCGCTCGCACCAGACGCCCGGCATCTCATTGATAACGCCGTAAAGTATCCTCATGCCGAGATTGGACATGCCGATCTCGTAGGTGTCCGGAAAGCAGAAGGCCATGCGCAGATCGACCTGCGCCTTGTCCTTGATTATCTCGTTATATTCCCCACCGACGTATCGCGCCGGCTTCTGCACGCGCGGCAGTATCCGCTCAAGCCTTCTGTCCATATAAAAACCCCCGGATATATTATCCGGGGTTATTCTAACTCAAAAGCCGCCCGATTACAAGTGCGCCTGATACAGCGTAAGCACGGCGGCGGCAGCGAGGCACCATGCGCCCATGCCGAGCAAGACCATTGCGAGCCCCGCGGAGAGCAGCAGCAGAGCCGTTATGAGCCCGCTCACAGCGACCGCCCTCGTCCCGCAGAGCGTCTCCAGCACCCTCCCGCCATCAAGCGGGAGAGCCGGCAGGAGATTGAATACCGTAAGCGCCGCCGAGACTCCGGCAACCTCATAAAGAAAAGTCGAGCCCGTCCTCTCCCCCGCAAGAGCGCAAAGGACGCAGAGCAGCGCCCCCGCAAGCGGCCCGGCGAGGGCGGCGGCAATCTCCGCGCCCCGGCTCAGAGCTCCGCTGTGCTCCATACAGAGCCCGCCGGCGTCGGCACATATCCGCGATACTCTCACGCCGAGCGCGCGCAGAACAGCCCAGTGCCCGAGCTCATGCGCGGCGGCCGCAAGGGCCATGGCGAGCAGCGTCGCGCTGTCGCAGAAGAACACCAGCGCCGAGAGCAACAGTATCGCCCCCGCCGTCAAGCCAGCCAGAACTCCGGATTATAGTATGTGCCCGAGCAGCGCAGCTCAAAGTGCAGATGCGGCCCGGTGACATCGCCCGTGTCCCCGGAGAGCGCAATCGTTTCGCCCAGCCCGACGCTCTCGCCGCAGGTGACATACACCGTGCCGCAGTGGGCGTAAAGCGTGTTCCAGCCGTCCGGGTGGTCAACAATGATATAATTCCCGTAGCCCGCGTCCCAGCCCACCATGGAGACCGTGCCGTCGGCAAAGGCGCGCACGGCCGTACCCGACCACACGGCAAAATCCGTGCCGTAGTGATACACCACTTCATTTCGCACCGGGTGCAGGCGATACCCGAAGCCGGACGAGGTCTCGGCCTCCACGGGGCTGCCATACTCGAAGGGCAGCGACGGCATTTCGTAGCTGACCTCGGCCGGCACGGTCTCGTTCGCGAACTCCGCCTGGCTCTCCAAAAAAGCGGCGACCACTGCCGGAGGCTCACTGACAGCCTCCGCCTCGGTTTTCGCGGTCTCGATTAGCTCCGGCAGCGTCGGCTCCTCTATCCCCCGGAGCTCGTTGAGCGTCACGGGGTCGAACTCGCCCGTCGGCGCCGCGAGCACGGCGGCGTCCTCCCCCGCTTCGCCCGTGATGCGATTGAACACGTCGCTCTGCGCTATCCGCTCGCCAAGACGCGCGAAGGCAGCCTCATAGTCGTATTCGCTGCCGATCGCCTCAAGCACCGCGCCGCGAAGCTCCTCGGCATGTCCCGGCGCAAGGAGCTTTACAGCAGTTACCGAAGCGAGGAGCAGCAGACAGAGGAATATTCTTATTTCAGTCAAGCCCTTGATCTTCATACTCGGATTATATTGCCGGCAAAACTTTCTTATACCTGAGAAAAGAAAATAATACCTTGACAAGGCGGCTCGCAATACTTATAATAAAAAAGCTCTTCACGGGGTGTAGCGCAGATGGTAGCGCGCTTGGTTCGGGACCAAGAGGCCGGGAGTTCAAGTCTCCCCACTCCGACCA
>CAYNMN010000043.1:0-15407 GCA_964398305.1 uncultured Oscillospiraceae bacterium | reverse complement strand
TTGGCAAATTCATATGACAAAATACCTACAATCATGGCTTGTATTTTTTGTCAATATTTTATCAATCTTTCCAAAGCTTGCGGATTTTAGCTGTTTAAATCAAATTTCTGCTTGCAATGATAAAGCATGTACATTATACTATTATAGCCGCCTTTTCACGGAAAGGCGCAGACTCCCAACATTGGAGGAAATGCCATGAGCGAAGGCGTATACCGCAGACATATAGGCGACCGCAAGGAAGGCCGCCGCGTCCGCACACTCCCCGCGCTGAATAAATTCGAGTCCTACATAATGGTCAAGCGCAACGACGCCTGCAACCAGTTTTCCGGCGCCATTGAGATAACCGAGACCGATCGCTGGCTCCGCACCAAGAGAGCCGAGGGCTACAAGGGCGTCGGCATCCTGCATCTCTTTCTCGCGGCCTATGTGCGCGTTATCAGCCAGCTCCCCGGGCTCAACCGCTTTGTTTCCGGCCAGAAGGTCTATGCCCGCAACACCATCGAGGTCAACATGATGGTCAAGCGCGGCTACACGGCCGACTCCGAGGAGACCTGCGCGAAGGTACACTTCGAGCCGACGGATACCATCTACGACATATACCGCAAGATGAACGCCGCCGTTGAGGATATCCGCGCGGATACCGAGGGCAATAACACCGAGCAGGCGGCGAACACGCTAATGAAAATACCCGGCATCCTGCTCAAGTTCGCGGTATGGGTGCTCAACCTGCTCGACTACTTCGATCTTCTCCCCTATTCCCTGCTGCAGGCCAGCCCCTTCCACGGCTCGCTGATAGTCACGGATCTCGGCTCGCTCGGCATCCCGCCGATCTATCACCATCTCTACAATTTCGGCAATCTGCCGGTGTTCCTCGCCTTCGGCGCGAAGCGACGCGCCTATGAGGTGGACAGACACGGCATGCCCGTCGAGCGCAAGTATGTGGATTACAAGATCACCTGCGACGAGCGCACGGTGGACGGCTACTATTACGCCGCCGCCTTCAAGTACCTCAAGTACTACATGAAGAACCCTCATGAGCTTGAGAAGCCGCCCGAGAAGGTCGTTGAGGATATTTTTTAACAGTAATATATGCAAAGGCCGCGTCTTTCGACGCGGCCTTGAATTTTGTTTTTTCAGTTTTTCTTTATTGTGACAGCGGCGAAGAGCTCGGCGTCGTCCGAGAGGGCATAGGTAACGGTGACCTTATCGCCCACGCTCAGAAGCACGGCCGAGGGGTCGGAGGCGGCGCTTATCCAGAAGAAGCGCGTTTCCCCCTCGATGCGGAAGAAGCACCTCGTGTTGCCGTCTATTACGGCTGTGCGAATCTCGGCTATCGTGCCGCCCATCTCGATGGTATCGCCGACGACGCCGCCGGAGATGACGCCCTCGTCTATGATGCCGTTTGTGAGCAGCAGGTCGTCGTAGCTCTGGGCGCAGAGTGTAACGCTCGTGCCGGTGGCGACGATCTGGTACTGCTGGACGTTGACCATCGCGTACATCTTTACGAGGTTGGAGGCGTCCTTGAGCGCCATGAAGTAGGTCGGCTGTCCGCCGATGTTCAGCAGGAGCGGGAAGGTCGCCTGGTAGCTGTACTGCTGCACGGCGCCCTCGGCGCTGTCCATCGCCGAATACTCCTCGGCGCCGGCGCAGGAGTAGTATTTGGCCTCCTTGGTGCGCTGGTTGACGAGTATGAAGCCGATATTGCCCTGATCGCCCGTGACGGAGGTGACGCCGGTATAGAGCCAGACGTCGTCGTCCTGCGCGATATAGTTGTAGCCGCTGGTGGTCTCCGTGCAGCCGCTCTGGCTGAAAAGACTGTTCCAGAAGCCGTTGTGGTACATGCCGTGGAGGTCGTACTGGTTGACGATGAGGTCGGCGTTGTAGACCCTGTCCACCCAGCCGGGGACGTCGGCTACGTCGTAATAGGTGCAATCGCCGGTCTGAGCGTCCATGAGCACCGCGCCGACGACGTCCGCTCCGCCGAACAGCCCGACCTTCTTGGTGATGACCGTCGCCACCCACCAGGGGTCGCCGTCCTCGTCAATCTCGAAATTTACATCCGAGAATATTTTGGTTGGGAACTGGAAGCGCAGGTGCCTGTCGAGATCGCGGAAGAAGTATTCGGAGGGCGAATAGCGTATCCCCTCGTCGAGCCGCTGCACCGAGACCTCCTGAGTTACCATGTCTATGACGAGATAGGCGGGGATGCCGTCGCCCGTATTGCTCCACCACTTGAAGAAATCGCCGTAGTTGAGATAGGTCACGCGCACGGGGCTGCCCTTATAGTTGATCTGGTAGCTGTCGCCGTAGACCTCGAACTGGCTGACGAGATCGGAGAGCTCGCCGAGCTTGCGGTTGGCGAGGACGTTGGCGCTGCCCTTGTCGAGCATCGGGATCTGGGAGAAGGATATCTCCGCGACCTCCGAGGCGAAGTCGCCGTTCTCTACCGTGATGAGCTCCGAGTAATCCCGGGCGCGGAAGAGCTTCCAGCCGATCACGCTGCCAACTATGGCCACCGCCACGCACAGGCAGACGATATAGAACGGTATCGCGGCCTTTTTACGCGCGCCCTCAAGATATTCGCGCACGCCGTTGGCGTGGAAGCCCATGCCGATGAGCTCGCACACGCAGAACACCACCGACACGAGGATCACGAACACATACAGATCGCCGGAGTGGATATTCAGCGCAGGCAGCTCAAAATAGTAGTAGAGCAGCGCAAAGGCGAGCGTTATGAGCAGGCTGATGAGCATACGCTTCCACGCGGGCTTGGGCGGTCTGAGCTTTTTCGCTCTGGGCGGCTTCGGGCCGCCGTCTCTGCCGGTCGGACCGTGGAACTCCCCTGTATCGGGATCAAAGTTGAAGCCTCCAAATTCAATAGGCATAGGTGTCTTTCCTTTCTTAAAGTGATTCGTAGCCGCGCATTATAAAATCGACGCCGACAGCGGCCATCTCGGCCGGCGTCTCCTTCATGCCGTTTTCTATCCAGGTGTTGGCCAGAGCCATCATGCCGGACACCTCAAAGGTGAAATAATAGTCCGCCTTCACGGTCTCCGTAGCCTCCCCCCGGTAGGCGAAGCCCTCCAGCAGCTGCCTCTTGAAGGTGCTCAGCAGCTGCTTCTGAAACTCGGGATCCGGGTTTTTGATGATGACCGTCTTGAACACATCCACGTTTTCACCGCAGAGCGTGAGAATATTGGTGAGATACAGCAGCGTGGCCTTCTCCGAATTCTGCGGAGAGCGCAGGCGCTTGACCGTCTCCACCTTCCCCATTATACCGGACTCAAGCTGCGCGAGAAGGTCGTTGACGTCCTTATAGTGCGCGTAGAAGGTGCCGCGGTTGACGTCCGCAAGCTCCGCGATCTCGCGGACGGTGATATCCGCAATGTTCTTTTCCAGCATCAGCGCCGTGAACGCATTGCGGATCTGGCGTTTTGTCTTTCTTACTCTTCTGTCGAGCTGTTTTTCATCCAAGCGTGTCCTCCCCCTCCTCAATCATTGCCGCAGTACAACATATTCTAACACAACCTGTTGTCACTATACCATCACGGCGGCCATTATTCAACCCCGCGATGGGTTTTTGACAGTTAAAGAACAGAATGCGCGTTTTTGACCCGGTCAGTCTGCTAAAGAGCTCAGTCCCGCCTATGCGCTCTACCCGCAACGCGGCGCGCCGGCACTTCCCAAAAAATGCCTTTACGCGTTGACTTTCCATGTGCAATTTGTTATTCTGTTAACAGCGTAGCGGCCGCGTTTTTGAGCATTTTGCAACACGCGGCTGAAATATTGGAATACGCAAGGGGGAATAGAATTGAGAGACCTGAAACACCTGATCTGGTTTGAGAAGCTGCTGCAGGAGGCGAACAACGAGCTCGTCAAAAAGGCCTGCGACGAGGGGCGGCTCGCCCTCGCCTACAACTGCTCACATATCCCGGAGGTGCTGCTCGACGTGGAGGGCTGCTTCGGCGTGCGCCTTCGCGCTCCGCGCTGCACGAGCGCCGACATGGCCACCTACTACATGACCAACCGCTCCTGCCCCTATTCCAAGAGCATACTCGAGCGCGCCTTCGAGGGTGGCTATAATTTCATCGACGCGCTCATCGGTCAGGAGTGCTGCACCACCATGAACCGCATGGAGACCTACTTTGACTACTGCAAGCTCATTCCGAAGGACAAGTTCTTCGTCGCCTGCATCGACATGCCCATCAACCGCTCCGAGTGGCACGAGGGCTACTATGAGAGGCAGATACAGCAGAAAATAATCAAGCCGCTTGAGGATACATACGACGTCAATTTCTCCGACATCGCCCTCATCAAGGCCATAAAGCAGCACAACGAGGTCTGCCGGATAATCACCGAGATCGGCGAATACCGCAAGGAAAAATGCCCGCGCATCACGGGCTACGAGTTCCATGTCCTCCAGCTCGCGACGCTCACCTGCCCCAAGGATCTTATCCTCCCGAAGCTCAGGGAGACTCTCAAAGAGCTAAAGACCCGCGTGCCGGACGCCGAGCCGTGGTATCGCGCGCGCGTGATGGTCACGGGCGCGGAGATCGACGACCCCGAATTCACCAAAACGCTTGAGATGTGCGGCGCCATGGTCGTGGCAGACCGCTACTGCTTCGGCTCGATGCCGGGCCGCGACCAGATCGATATCGCCGACGGCGAGACTCCGCTGCACGCCATCGCCCGCCACTATCTCTGGGCCAACCAGTGCCCGAGAGGCATGGGCCCGCAGTCGCTCGCAGGGCGCAAGAAGTATATTTACGACAAGGCTCTGGAATACGGCGCCGAGGGCGTGATAGTAGAGAGCATGAAGTTCTGCGAATACTGGGGCTATGAGCGCGCGCAGGACGCCTACTGGTTCACTCAGGGCTTCAAGCTCCCCGGCACTCTGCCGGTCTGCCAGATAGAGCGCGAATACACCATGGCGGCGGCGGGACAGCTTCGCACGCGCTTCCAGGCCTTTGTGGAGTCGCTTGAGATCAAGCGCATCCAGGGCACGATATAGGGAGGGGGACGAGAATATGGTTAAAAGACCTTTCAAGGAGAGATACCCGACTCTCAAGTCGTTCGTGACAGGCGAGGCGCCCTGCAAATTCATCGGCGACAGATACATTCCGGGCACCAATATATATGACCGCCGCGAATGGCGCGGCTTCGCGGATACCGCCTACGACTTCGGCTGGTGGCTGCTCACCTGGGGCAAGATGGCGGGGCTCGTGATGAATAATCCCGTCCGTATGGCGCGGGCGTTCTGGAAATACCGCTGGCTCGCCTGCTATCTCGGCACGCCGCACATGATAGACAAATGGACCTCCGGCGACAGGGGCGTCACCCTGCGCTGCGACAGGCACGTTATCAACGCGATGGTGTCCGACTCCATCGACGTGCTCTGGCGGATGGTGCGCGGCGACCGCAAGCTCGGCGAGACAGAGTGGACGCGCAGAACCATCCCCTTCGACTACACGCTGCCGCGCCACATCATGATGGGCTTCCCCGGCTACTGCTCGGTGAACATCAACCAGCAGGCCGCCTTCATGCTGCCTATCATGAACAAGCACCTCGGCCCGTACTATATCGACGCCTCGGTGTCCTGCGGCATCCCGCAGGATATGTGCACCCTCCCGCTCGTAGAGGTCGGCGTCGCGGTCGAGGGCGAGTACCCCGATCTCGGCGACTGCTGGCTCTCCACCAACAACCCCTGCGACGCGAACATGATGGACAACGCCGCGATGTACAGGGCGCTCTCCAACGACGGCACGAAGCCCTCGCACCCCTTCGCCACGGCGCTGATGTACGACGATCCGACCACTAAGGAGCTCACGGTGCACGAGCTATACTCCGCCATAGGGTTCCTCGAAAAGGAGCTGGGCGAAAAGTTCGACTGGGACGCCTTCACGCAGGCCGTAGAGCAGGTCAATCAGGTCAACCGCGAGGAGCTTGAGCGCTGGGACATCTACGCGCGCACCAACGCCGTGTGTCTCAACGGCGTGTGCCAGGGTCTCTTCCGCATCTATTTCTATCAGCAGAGCGCCAACAAGCATTTCTCGCGCGAAAGCCGCTTCATAATGCGCTACTTCAACAAGGCTGCCGCGAACGGCGTCAACGCCGTGCCCTATGCCCGCCACAGGGCGGTGGACTGGAGCTGCGGGTCGACCTATTACAGCCACGCCCCCGTCTGGCTCTACAACTGCTGGGGCATAGTCTCCGTTATCAACATGGACTCGCTCACGGGCCATAACATAGCCAGCACCGACGACCGCGACACGATGATGAGCGACGTGGCCGACTGGTACGCCCGCACGCCGATGCGCACGCACACCGTCGGCGGCAACCGCCACATCCTGCAGGTGTTCGAGACAGCGCGAAAGTTCAACTGCGACATGATCATCATGTATGACGACATCGGCTGCAAGGGCATGGCCGGCTGCCAGGGTCTGCTGGAGGAGGAATTCCGCAAATACTCCGACGAGTTCAATATCTGCTGGATGCCGCACGCGCTGATGGACTGCCGCACGGTCCCCTGCGCCGACGCGCGCAAGGCCGTGAACGAATACATGACCACCGTGCTGCACGAGGAGCCGCTCGATCCCACGCTCGTGGACTTCGACGACTCCGAGGGCTGGTAAACGGCGCCCCGGCTAAAAAACATTATTGGAGGCTGATTATGAAAAAGGTTTTGCTCATACTCGCAGCGGTGCTCGGAGCGCTCTTCACGGTATATTACTTCAATCTCGACATGAAGCTTATGCGCTCGGTCGTGATGCCCTTCCTCAACAGGCATTACGACAGCCGCAAGACAGAGCGCACGCTTTAAGGAGGAGGACGGCATGGTCAACCTAAACATCGTCCCCCGCGCTCTGACCGATAAGGAGAAGGAGGACAGAAGGCACGGCGTCTACGACAGCTTTGCCAACTACCTCGCCTTCTGCCCCAAATGCGGCAAGATGGCAAAGACAAATATGTATATCATGCGCGCCGAGGCCTACATCGACGAGCTCGAGGAGGCCGGAAGGGTCTGCGAGGGCTGCGGCGGCAAGGAGTGGATATTGGGCTACCCCTCAAACTCCACGACAGGGTTCATCAAATTCTGATAACGCAGAGCCAGACAAAAATAGTTCCGCGGACTGTTTTTGACAGGCCGAAAGGCGTCCGGGTGTTTACCATCCGGACGCCTTTGTTTTTTCCTCCCGCCGTCATACGACCTGCAGGATATAGAATTTGAGATAATCGGTCTCCGGCACGGCGCGGAGTATCGGGTGGTCGGGCGACTGCTGCCGGGCCTCCACCTGCCGCAGCTCCACGCCCGCGTCGGCGGCGGAGGCGTCGAGCATCTCGCGGAAGAGCCCGTCGGTCATGAAGTGCGAGCAGGAGCAGGTGGCGAGGAAGCCGCCGCGCGGCAGGCAGCGCATGGCGCGGGTATTGATCTCGCGGTAGCCCTTCGCGGCGTTTTTGACCGCCGCCGTGCTCTTGGCGAAGGCCGGCGGGTCGAGGATGATGAGATCGTACTCGCCCCGCTTGTGTGTGCACAGCTCCTCAAGCAGCTCAAAAACGTCCGCCCTGACATACTCGATATCGCCCAGCCCGTTGAGCGCGGCGTTGGCTCCCGCCTGAGCGAGCGCGTCGGCAGAGGCGTCCACCGAAACGACCCTCTCCGCTCCGGCTCTCGCACAGTTGAGCCCGAAGGCGCCGGTGTGCGTGAAGCAGTCGAGCACGCGCCGACCCTTCGCTATTCGCGCCACGGCCGCGCGGTTATACTTCTGATCGAGGAAGAAGCCGGTCTTCTGCCCGTTTACATAATCCACATCGTATCGGATGCCGTTCTCGCATATCTCCGCGTGTCCGTCCAGATCAGTCCGCAGGCCCTCGGCCTCAAAAAAGCCCTGATAACGCGGCAATCCCTCCTTGTCGCGGAGCGCCGACTCGCTGCGCTCGTAAACGGCGGTAACGTCCTCGCCGTATTCTCGCATTATGTCAACCAGTTCTGTGAGCAGCAGCGGCTTTATCGCGTCCGTCCCGCGGCACATGAGCTGCGCGACGAGCACGTCGAAAAACCTGTCCACCGTGACTCCCGGCAGACCGTCGGCCTCGCCGAACACAAGGCGGCAGCAGCCGAAGTCCGGCCCCATGACCGCACGGCGGTAGTCCACCGCCCAGCGCAGACGGCGGCACCAGAAGTCGGCGTCAGGCGTGTCGTTGGCGCTGCGAGTGACGACGCGCACACGGATCTTGCTCGCGCTGTTATAGAAGCCCGCGCCGAGCCAGCGCCCCTTTTCGGAATAAACGTCGGCTATCGCGCCGTCCGCGCAGCCCTCGTCGGCCGTTATCTCCGCGCCGTAGACCCACGGATGTCCCGCCTTGAGCGCACGCGCGGCCTTTTCGTTCACCGTTATTTTGGGATAGGGTTTTTCCATTTTTTTGTCCTCACTTGTAAAAGCATTGCCCATCAAGTATAATACCTGCATGGAAAAAAATAATACCGCAAAAATAATAATACTCGTCCTCGCGCTCGTGCTCGTGATACTCGCGCTCGGCGCTCTTATCTGGTCGCGCTTTTCCGCTCGGGAGCCGGAGAGCACGCCGACGCCCGCGCCCACGGCGACGATCGCCCCGACGCCCGCTCCCACGCCGACGCCTGAGCCCACCCCGACGCCGGAGCCGGAGTATTTTACCATCTCGATGGTGGGCGACTGCACGCTCGCGTCCTCGCAGTACAACAACCACTTTGAGGACACGCTCGCCGGCGACATGTCGTGGCCCTTCTCCGGCACGGCGCAGTATTTCCGGGACGACTATCTCACGATAGCGAACCTTGAATGCAGCTTTTCCGACTCGGCGCTCACGGGCTCGACCACGTTCCAGTTCCTCGGCGCGAGCGCCAACGCCGCGATACTCACGCTCGGCAGCGTGGAGTTTGTTACGCTCGCCAACAACCACACGAACGATTTCGGCGAGCAGGGGCTGACGGACACCGAGGCCGCGCTCGACGCCGAGGGCGTAGGCTGGGCAGCGCCCGACGGGACATATGTCTATCAGACCGGCGACGGCATAACCATAGGCCTATACTCCGCGCGCTGGACGGCGACAACCGACGAGGTAACGGCGGGCGTCGCATCGCTCCGGGAGCAGGACGGCATAGACCTCATCATCGTATGCATGCACTGGGGCATCGAGGGCAGCTATCAGGTAACCGCCGGACAGACCGAGATCGGTCAGGCCGCCATCGACGCGGGCGCCGACATAGTCTACGGCTCGCACCCGCACGTTTTGCAGCGCGTGGACGAATACAACGGCGGAATAATTATCAACAGTCTCGGCAACTGGAGCTTCGGCGGCAACACAGCGCCGCGCGACCGCGACACCGCCATCGTGCAGATAAGCGTCATGCGCGACACGGACGGCTCCGTGAGCGTTCAGGGCTGGGGCGCGATACCCTGCTGCCTTTCAAGCACTGCCGGCGTAAACGACTACCGCCCCGTGCCCTATACCGAGGGAAGCGAGGAATATGAGCGCGCTATGTCGAAGCTCGACGGGAGCTTCACAGGCCCCGATCTCGTGATCGATTACTCCGCCTATCACCAAAACGACGGCGGAGCCGAGCCGTCAGAGCCCGCCCCGGAGGAGTAGCGGCGTTCAGCCGCGCCCGGAGGTATCGACCTTTTTGATGTTCTTCTCGAATTTGGAGCGCGCGCCCATCACCTCATGAGCGCAGCCGAGACAGCGCAGCTTAAAATCCGCCCCTGTACGCAGCACCAGCCATTGGGCGCTGCCGCAGGGGTGGGTCTTTTTCATGGTGAGAATGTCGCCGACCTGAATATCCATTATTCTCCCTTTATCTTTTCCCAGTAGGCTCTCGCGGCCTGCTCGGTCTTGTTGTCGCCGTATTCATAGTAGCGCGCGCCCTTCAGGGCGTCGGGCAGGTACTGCTGCTTCACCCAGTGGCCGGGGAAGCTGTGCGGATACTTATAGCCCTGCTCGCGCTCGAAGCCCTTGCCGTCGGCGTGAACGTTCTGCAGCTCGCGCGGGAACGGCCCGGTCTTACCCGCCGCCACATCCGCCATCGCAGCGTCTATCGACGCCACTACGGAGTTGGACTTGGGCGCCGTGGCGAGGAGCAGCGCGGCCTCCGCCAGCGGCAGACGCGCCTCCGGCAGCCCGAGCTGCAGCGCGGAATCCACGCAGCTCTTGACTATCTGCGCCGCCTGAGGATAGGCAAGGCCTATGTCCTCCGACGCCGAGCAGAGCAGCCTGCGGCAGGCGCCGATCAGATCTCCCGCCGAGAGGACGCGCGCGAGATAGTGCAGCGCGGCGTCCGGGTCTGAGCCGCGCAGGGACTTCATCAGCGCCGAGAGGCAGTCGAAATGCTCGTCCCCCTCCCTGTCGTAGCGCATGGCGCTGCGCTGAGAGACGCCGCGGGCGTCCTCAAGTGTTATGTTAACTTCTCCGTCCACTCTCGGCGCGGCGGAAAACAGCAGCTCAACGGCGTTTATGGCCTTACGGACGTCGCCGCCGCAGGCGCTGGCGATATGCTCCGCCGCCCCGGGCTCAACGATAGCGGTCACGCCCTCGCGCTCACACATTATGTTAACCGCCCTCTGCACCGCCGGCAGCACCTCGTCGGGGTCGATGTGCTTGAACTCGAAGATGGTGGAGCGCGAGAGCAGCGCGTTATAGACGTAGAAATACGGGTTCTCCGTGGTGGAGGCGACGAGCGTGATGCGCCCGTCCTCGATGAATTCGAGCAGGCTCTGCTGCTGTTTCTTGTTGAAGTACTGTATCTCGTCGAGATAGAGCAGCACGCCGCCGGGGGCGAGCATGGTATCGAGCTCGGCGATGATGTTCTTGATGTCCGCTATGCCGGCGGTGGTGGCGTTGAGCCGGCGCAGACTGCGGTTGGTGCGCTTCGCGATGATGTTCGCGACCGTCGTCTTGCCCGTGCCGGACGGCCCGTAGAACACCATATTCGGTATCTCGCCCGACTCGATTATGCGGCGCAGCAGCCCCCCCTCGCCGAGGATGTGCTTCTGCCCGACGACCTCGTCGAGATTTTGCGGCCTTATTTCGTCCGCGAGAGGTCTGTACATCCGACCGCCCCCTGTGGTAAAATGTTGGAAAAGGATGTGATCCAATGAGAACTCATGAGCAGGTGCTCGAGCTCGTGCGCTGTCTTGAGGAGACCTACCCCCTCGCGGAGTGCTCTCTTGACTGGGGAAAGGACTATGAGCTGCTCTTTTCCGTGCGTCTTGCCGCGCAGTGCACCGACGAGCGCGTGAATATGATAACCCCGGCGCTCTTCGAGCGCTTCCCGACGCTTGAGGACTTCGCCGGCGCAGACGTGACCGAGGTGGAGGAATATGTCCACTCCACGGGCTTTTTCCGCGCGAAGGCGCGGGACATAGTTCTCTGCGCCCAGACGCTTCTGGAGCGACACGGCGGCAGGGTGCCCGGCACGATGGAAGAGCTCCTCGCGCTGCCCGGAGTCGGCCGCAAGACCGCGAACCTAATACTCGGCGACGTGTTCCGCGTCCCCGGCTCGGTGGTCGTGGACACGCACTGCATCAGGCTATCCAACCGCATGGGGCTCGTGGACGACTTGAAGGATCCGCCGAAGATCGAAGCGGCGCTGCGCGAGCAGCTCCCGCCGGAGAAATCCAGCGACTTCTGCCACCGCATAGTGCTGCACGGCCGCGCGGTCTGCACGGCGCGCAAGCCGGACTGTGAAAACTGCGCCTGCCGGCACGTCTGTCAGTTCTGCTCCGGCTGAGCGATGCCTGTCACAGGTAATCAAAGCCGCGCAGAGCGTCAAACTCGGCCTTGTCTATTCTGCGATAGATCAGATTGCCGAATTCCTTGGATCTTATGCCGTAATAGTTGCCGAGCATGACCTCCGGTCTGACGGCCGGGCCGCCGGTCTCCCAGGTCAGCTCAACAAGCCCGCCGATATCCACTCCCCTGCCCTGAGAGCGGGGCGTGCCGTAGCGGTATATGAGCGTGCCGCCGTTCTCATCCGGCACGAGCACGGTATACTCGCTGCGGAACATGGGTATCTGCTCCTTGTCGCATATCCAGCCGTGCAGCGCCGCCTGACCGCCGATGCAGTCGATCTCAACGACTCTCGGCACAGTATAGAACTGGTCGGGGGATTCCTTGAGCTTGGCCTCCACGGCCGAGTAATATGTCCAGTAGCCCTTGACCATGCGGCACTTGATCCCGTTTTTAAAGCGCGCGGAGCCGATAAACGCGAGAACGACGATCGCCGCTCCGGCGACGCCTGTAGCCACGTCCCACACGCCCATGTCGGTGTATCTTGGCAGCAGCAGCGCGATCAGAATGCTCAGGACTATTATCGCCTCCGCGATGCGGGAGCTCGTGGCCTCGTCAACAAAGGCATAAAGGAGCCTGTCCCCCGGCAGCGCCTTCTTCGACGGGCCGCTATTTTTATCGTCGGCGGAATACAGGCGGAACTCCGTCCTGTTATCCGGCTCGTCGCTTATTCCGGCGCAGACAAGCTCAAGGCCGAAGAGCTCTCCGGCCTCCCTGCGGCAGATAACGGCTGTATCGTCGCCGTACTGCCCCTCCGAGAGCTTTCTCGCCGCGAGCGCCGTGTCCTTCTCGGCGTCCAGGGGCTCAAGCTGCGGCCAGCGGGCGGCGAGGGTCCCGGCGCATTGCAGATAGGCCTGCTCATGAGATACCACATGGCGCAGGGCGTCCGTCGGAACGCCGGGCTTTTTAAAAAGGCTCTGGTCAACGGCGAGTATCTCCGTGCCTCTCAGCCGCACAGGCTCTCTGAAAAGGCAGGGCATGGTCTCCCGCACCGCTCCGCCGATGGAGTTTTTCACCGCGACGACGCCGTAATCCACCTCTCCGCGCTTGAGCGCCCCGAAAACCAGCGGAGCCGAAACGAGCGGCACAAGCTCCGGCTGAGCGATGCCGAGTCTTTCCGCCATTTTGGCGGCGGCCACATTTGAGTTGCTGCCCTCTATGCCCTGATAGCCTATTCTCATATCCCACCCGCTCCTGCAAACGACAGATTAAAGAGTTTTCCGAAGATATATGATAACACAAAGACGCTCCGCGTTCAAGTCTTGCAGCAGCGAGAACGGCGGGGCGAAAATACTACAATTAAGTGCAAGGACGGTTTAGGCCGTTTTTGCACTTAATTTTTTGTTTTAGGGAGGGGGTGACAGATATGCTCGGCGGTTATTTTTCGCCGGACGAGCGGCAGCAAATAGCCGCAATGTGGGAGGCATACCAACCCGCCGCAGTTATTGCCTGCGCCCTTATGGTTGACCCCAGCACCATCCACCGGGAGCTGAAGCTGGGCAACGAGGGCGGCGAACTGGACGGAAACCAGCGGCTCAAGTATGATCCCGACATCGCACAGCGGCGTTTCCATGAGAACCTGCGCAGACGCGGCAGGAAAAAGGAGGATACACCATGAGCAAAGAGATCAAGCCCATCGTGCTGAAAGCGCGAACCGTGGACAACAGCGTGGGTGTTGTCCGTTTGACCCCAGAGGCAGAGAAAGTGGTGCGGAGGCTTTGCAACCGCTCCGGGCTGCCCATTAAAACCATCGTTTCTGAGATTATAACACAGTCCGAGCATTTGATCGACATCGATTTATCCGAGCTTGAGGAGGACGATCTGGAAGAATGAACGCCGTACCGACCATGACGCGAGATGACATCATCAACGCCCTATCTGTTCAGGGTGACCGTTACGGCAACCTGCTGTTGGCCTTGCTGGATCGTTGGGGCGTGATAGCCCTAAAGGATATAACCCACGAACAGGCACAGAAATTTTGGGAGGAGATAAACCAATGAATAAACAGCTTTCAACGCTCATGCCCGGCACCCTGTTTTTGTACCGTGAGCGCGGTGCGGTGGTTCTGGAGCATACCGGGGGCGGTGTGCTTGTTCAGATGATAGACAGCATCGGCAAGCGCAAATTTGGCCCCACCAACGACTGGCGCACCAGCGACCTGCGCAAATACCTCAACGGCGCCTTTGCCAAAGAGCTTTGCGAGGGAAACACAGACGAGCTGCTGGACACCGTGACCGACCTCACCGCAATGGACGGACTGACCGACTACGGCCACAGCATTGACAAGGTGACGCTGCTCACCGTTGACCAGTGCCGCCGCTACCGCTACATACACCCCCTGCTCAAAGAGGGCTGGGAATGGACAAGCACCCCAGACGGCACACCATCATCCCCGTACACGAGCAACACCGCCTACGCGTGGAGCTTGAACTCTGACGGCAGTCTGAACTACAACTACTGCACCAACACCTACGGCGCCCGCCCCGCTTTCACTCTCCCCTCCTCCCTCATGGTGCGGGTTATGGGCGGCAAGGGCCTTGATGATTTTACGGACGCTGAACTGCTGGCAGAGCTGCTGAAAAGGCAGCAAGTCAAATGAGGTGGGCGCTGTGCATTGTAGCGGCGTGTCTGGTATTCCTTGCCGGTTGTGCAAACGTACCGGCAACTGTCACCGTAGCACCCACAGAAAGGGCGGTTGCAAGCGCAGCTCCCACATCTACCGAAGCCCCGATACCCGCGCCAGAAACCGCCACGCCCGCCCCAGAGCCTACCGTGACCCCCGATCCGTGGACGGTTGATGACGTTGAAGCCATCGCCCGCACCCTGTCCGGCGAGTGCTACGAGGACAAGCCGGGGGACAAGAGGCTGGTTGCCGAGGTAATTCTAAACCGTGTCAGCGATGGGCGGTGGGGCGATACCGTCATCGAGGTTGTCACCGCAAAAAGCCAATTTCACGGTTACTGGAAATCCAGCCGGGACATATCCGACTCCGACCGAGAGATCGCAACGCAAGCCCTGCGCGACTGGTACGCAAACGACTGCGCCGCCCTAATCGCCCTTTTGAGCGAGTTTGAATTGGAGGAATAACGCATGGATGAAATCTATCTGGACAAATGCAGGTGCGGCGGCGATGGCGAGTTTCTGCTGGAGGGCAATAACGCGCGCATTTTCGCACAGTGCAAGGTCTGCGGCATCCGCACCCCCAGCAAGGCGGCAAGCCTTGAGTTTTCCGCTAAAAAGCAGGTTGCGGACGTGTGGAACGCCGGGACGCTGCTCTGGCCCCGCTGGGTGCAGCCCGCCGTTGCGGAGGACGCATACCACCTCAACGACCGGGTGAGCTACGAGGGCGAACACTGGATCAGCATCCGGGACGGCAACGTGTGGAAACCCGGCGAAAGCGGATGGCGGCTTGTCGGCCCCGCGCCGGTTGAGCAAGGAGGGGCATCATGATCTGTTTTCCGTTAGATAATACCGAATATGAAGCAAACGCCCTCGGCGCGTGGTGTGGAACCCGCACACGGGGCGTTTTTGCTGCCGATGGTCACTACTCTGTCACTGCAAACGATGACATGACCGTGACC